>NZ_CP110679.1:1228333-1535416 GCF_026167525.1 Sphingomonas sp. M1-B02
TCGGCACCGTGCGGATCGCACCCGGCGTGCGCCCCGATCAGTTCACACTCAGTTCGGTCAATCCCGACGGGCTTTCGTTCGTCGCGCTGCGCGAAGTGATCGCCGATTTGAACCAGGCGGGTCGACCCACCAAGGCGCTGGAGGGCGCGCTCTGGCACAAGCTATCGGGGCCGCTCTCCTCGATCCTGATGCCTTTGCTGGGCGCGGTCGCCGCCTTTGGCATTGCCCGATCCGGCAAGCTGTTCGTCCGCGCCGTTATGGGGATGGGGCTTGGCTTCCTCTATTTCGTCGCCGACAATTTCGCGCTCGCGATGGGCAATCTGGGCGCCTACCCGCCGTTCCTCGCCGCCTGGGCCCCGTTCCTGCTGTTCCTGATGATCGGCGAAGCGGTCTTGCTGCGAAGCGAAGAATAGCCGCCCGACTTTCGATAGTCTCCGGGCTCAGCCAGACCTATTCGCTTCAGCGCTTCGTGATCGTGCTGCGCGCAAGCCGCGTGACCAGCTTGGGCAGGCCGGTGTGGCTGGCCTTGTGATAAAGCGAGCCGGGCTCCAGCGCCGCGCTGATACGGCGATGGGCCGCGCCCAGCGCATGATAGGGAACACTCGGCAGCAAATGGTGCAGCGCATGATAGCGCAGCCCGACGGGTGCCCACAAAGCGGGCAGCAAGGCCGGCGGCGGCACGTTGACGCTGTCAAGATACTGCGCGGTTACGGTCATCGCCTCGCTCTCATTCTCCCAGAGATGGGCGACGAGGGTGCGAACTTGATTGATCACCGTGGCCGCCGAAAGCACGGCAAGGAAAATCAGGAAGGCGTTGAGTGCAACCACGCCGGTCGCGACCATGGCGATCAGCGCGATCGCCCAAAGGCTGGCACCGAATTCCATCGCCAGCCATTCGCGGCGGAAACGGCCTTCAGGAAGTCGCCGACGATAAGCGGGATTGATCACCAAGCCCGAATAGCGCTCGATCACCAGCTTGCGCAGCGGCGGGATGAGCAGCGAGAGCGGCGCGAGAACGGCGTAGCGGATCAGCAGCCCGATCGGCGCGAGCGCGGCGAGCGCGACGAACAAAGGCAGCGTCCATGGCTTCATCAGCGCCAGCGGCAGATATTCGGGATCCTCGACCGTGCCATATTTGGTGCGCGCGTGGTGGTGGACGTGCACGTCTTCATACATGAAGGACGGCACCATCATCGGCACGCCGACCAGCAGATTCCACCCCAGCCGGAAGCCAGGCACCTGGCCGGGCTTCATATGCGAGATTTCGTGAATGAAGCTCGCGGCACGGTACAAAGCGAGCGCCGAGACGAGACCCGCAAAAAGGCCAAGCGCGAGGCTGCCGGCGGTCAAGGCGACGAACAAGGCTCCGTAACCGACAACGACGGAGGCGATCAGGTCTCCCCAATAGATAGCCGGCTTGTGAAGGGCGAATTCGCGCGCCATCTCGGCGGCGGCGCGCAGCATCGCTTTGTCGTCGGCGATCCGTTCACGCGTCGCGCGGGCTGCAACTGCCGGCACTTCGGTGGCGGCATCAAATGCGAGACTGCTGTTCATTCCATAGGCCATTGCAAGTAGATAGTGGCTCAATGTTGGCAGTAACAGGGGCGCAGGGCCTTGCCCGGACACCACCGACGTTGCGGCTTGACATGAAGCATGCCGCGCGGGACGTGATGCCGCTTCCAGAAAGGCCCGGTCCATGTCTTCGCTCTCGATCCGTCCCGTCTCCTCGAAGCCCGACCGAAAGGCGTTCATCGACCTCGCCTACCGCCTGAATGGCGACGACCCGAATTGGGTCGCGCCGCTCCGCGATGAAGTCGCCTCCACGATCGATCCCGCGAAGAATGGTTGGTTCAGCCATGCCGAGGCGCAGCTGTTTCTGGCGGAGCGCGACGGCAAGGTGATCGGCCGCATTTCGGCGCATATCGACCGCCTCGCACTGGAAATGCCGCCCGAGCAGGGCTTCGGCCCCGGCACCGGCTTTTTCGGCCTGTATGAGGCCGAGGATCGCGAAACATCCGATGCGCTGATCGCCCGCGCCGAGCAATGGCTGCGCGACAAAGGAATGGCTCGCGCGATCGGACCGGTCAGCCTTTCCATCTGGGAAGAGCCCGGCCTGCTCGTGAAGGGATATGATCATCCGCCGACGGTGCTGATGGGGCATCATCCCCCCCGCTATCGGGACTGGATCGAGTCTGCCGGATACGCGCCGGTCAAAAAGCTAGTCACCTATGAGCTCGACATCACGGGGCCGTTTCCGCCGCTGATCCAGCGCGTGATTGCCGCGGGACACAAGAATAAGCGGATCCACATCCGCCAGGTCGACAAGAAGCGCTTCGCGGAAGAAGCCGCGATCATCCTGGGCATCCTCAACGATGCGTGGTCCGACAATTGGGGCTACGTGCCGCTGACCCAGCCCGAGATCGACGACGTCGGCAAGAAATTGAAACCGCTGGTCTATGAGGACCTGATCCGGATTGCCGAATATGACGGCGAGCCGGTCGCCTTCATGATCACCCTGCCCGACTTCAACGAAGCGCTGAAGCCGCTCAAGGGCTCGCTGTTCCCGTTCGGCTGGGCGAAGCTGTTGCTGTGGTTGCGCAAGCCCAAGGCTGTGACGATGCGGGTACCGTTGATGGGGGTGGTCAAGCGGCTGCAAAGCTCACGGCTCGCCAGCCAGCTCGCCTTCATGATGATCGAACTGATCCGGATCGAGGCAGTGAAGCATTATGGCAGCAGCCGCGGCGAGATCGGCTGGATCCTCGACGACAATCAGGGGATGATCGCGATCGCCGATGCGATCAACAGCCGCATCAACCGCGAATATCTGATCTACGCGAAGCCGCTCTAGGGCGAGCGGGGCCCGCGGACGCTTTTGCGCCGCGGGCCTGCGCGTTCATTGAGCGGGGTCGACCCCGGTGATGGCGATCCACTGGGCGCGCGTCCGACAGACCGACTTGGTCAGGATGGTCCCCGTCGTCGACGCGGGCTTGACGCAATAGCGCCGCTCCTTCGACGGCTTGGTGGGCTTCACCGTCTCGTTGCTCGGATCGACGCGTACGGTCTTGGCCGCATCGCTGCCGGGATCAGCAGCGCTTGCGGGCGCGACGCTGGCTACGGCGAATGCGGCGGCAGCGACGAAGGCAAAGCCGCGGGCGAAGGTGGTGCGGTTGGTCATGTTGATCTCTCCTCTTTGTGCAGAACCCCAGGCGCTCCCTCGTTCCGCCTGCAAGGAGGATAGTGCATTAGTCGTGCCAGACACTCGGATGCCTATATCTCAATGGTTTAGCCAACCCCGCCTCACAGAGTCACTGCTATACATCAGCAATACACGCTAGAAATTAGCGCGGTTTGCGATCGACCCGGTCAGGGATGGGATTGACGCCGCATTCCTGCAGCGCCTGGGCGCTCAGCGCAGCCGTACCCAGGTCGGGGCGTGGTCGCTGGCCCGCTCGCGACCGCGATAGTCCTTGTCGACTCCGGCACCCAGATAGCGGTCGGCGGCCTGGGGGCTCAGCAGCAAGTGATCGATCCGGAAGCCGGCGTCGCGCTGCCAGGCGCCGGCCTGATAGTCCCAGAAGGTCCAGACCCCGCCGGCGGGGTATCGCGTGCGCAGCGAATCGGTCCAGCCCTGGCTTAGCAACTGGCGATAGCGCTCGCGCGATTCGGGCTGCATCAGTGCGTCGCTGGCCATCGCGCGCACCGAGAAGGTGTCGTCATCATTGGCGATGACGTTGAAGTCGCCCGCCAGCACCACCGGCCGCTCCTCGGCAAGCAGCGCGCGCGCGCGCTCGGCCAGACGGTCCATCCATTTGAGCTTATAGTCGAATTTGGGCCCCGGCTGGGGATTGCCGTTGGGGAGGTAGATGGAAGCGACGATCAGATCGCCCACCTCGCATTCGATATAGCGGCTGTGCGCGTCCTCCGGATCGCCGGCGAGGCCGCGCTGGCGCTCGATCGGTTGCGCGTCGCGGGCGAGCACGGCGACGCCGTTGAAGCCCTTCTGCCCGTGCCACACCGCGCCATAGCCGGCGGCCTCGATATCCTTGACGGGCAGCGTCTCGTCCGCGCCCTTGAGTTCCTGCAGGCAGACGATGTCGGGCTTCTGCTCGGCAAGATATTCGAGCAGGCGCTCCATCCGCGCCTTGATGCCGTTGACATTGTAGGAGACTATCCGCGGCAAGATCAGACCGAGAAGCTTGTGCCGCAGCCGCAGCCCGAGGCCGCGCCGGGATTTTCGACCTTGAACGCCTGGCCGCCCAGATTGTCGACGAAATCGACCTGCGATCCGCGCACCAGATCGAGGCTGATCGAATCGACGACCAGCTTGACCCCCGCGGTTTCCGCAACGGTGTCGTCGCCCTCGATCGCATCGGCCATGCCGAACTTGTACTGGAAGCCCGAACAGCCGCCGCCCTCGACCGAAAGCCGCAGGATCGCGGGCTTGCCCTGCTTCTCCGCAATCCACGCGACGCGTGCGGCGGCGGAGGGAGTCAGCGCGATGTCGGACTGGGTGACGGTGGCCATGGCATGGAGATAGGGCGGCATCCGCTCGGGAGCAATGCGGTCAGGGATATTGCTGACGGGCGTGATTGACGGCGAGGATCTCTATCGCGTCGCCGACCTTGTAGACTAGGATATAGTTGGGATGTACGACCGCCTCCCGAGTGCCGGGAAAGCGACCGGGGCGATAGAGATAGGGATGCTTCGGCAGCGCCTGCGCGACATATTCGATGCGTGCGACCAACTGCTCGGCCGCCGCTGGATTTCGATCGGAAATATAGTCGGATATGCCCCGAAGGTCGGCGCGTGCCTCAGCCAGCCAAACGAGCGGCAGCATCGCGCTTTGCTTGGATGAGCGCCCGAGTTTCCGCCATCACTTCGTCATGCGGGATGGTTGGTTTGGTCGAAGCGAGGGCCGCGGCAATCTTGGCGCGAAACCAAGCGTCGTACGCATCGGCTTCCTCGGTAGTCTCGAATTCCGACTCGATCGGCGAGAGCTTGGTCATCCACCGAATATAACGCAGAAAGCGCTATCTGGAAAGATGTGGAGGTGGGGACCGCCTCCATGAGCCGCCCCGCCTCTCCCTGTCTCCTACTTCGCGGGGCCGCCGATGCCGCCCTGCGCGCGATCCTGGACCGAGGCCAGATATTCGCCGGTCTGGAGGAACGGCACGGGGTTGACCGCCTTGCCGTCGACCCGGACTTCATAATGGAGATGGCTGCCGGTCGAGCGGCCGGTCGAGCCCATCAGGCCGATGATCTGGCCGCGGCGGACGCGGCTATTGTCGGCGACGAGGATCTTCGAGAGATGGCCGTAGCGCGTCTCGATGCCGCGGCCATGATTGACCTGGACGAGATTGCCGTAACCCCCCTGGCGACCCGCATGCGAGATCACGCCGTCGGCGGTGGCATAGATCGGCGTGCCGATCGCGCCGGGGATATCGACGCCGGCGTGCATCGCCGCGGTGCCGCGGAACGGATCCGAGCGGACGCCGAAGCTCGAGGTGAAGATCAGCTTGTCGACCGGCTGCATCGACGGGATCGAGATCACCGTCTGCTCGAGCAGGTCGAGCTTCTTCCAGGTGAGGAACAGCGCGCGGAACTGCGCATCCGAATTTTCGGCCGAGGCCGATCCGGTCGCGCCGTCATTGCCGTCCATCGGCTCGAACGGGCCACCCATCGCACCGCTGGTGCGAACATAGCGCTCGGGCGCTAGGCCCAGGCGGCGCATGTGGCTGGCGGTCTGCGCATAGCGTGCTTCGCCGGCGGCGCGGGCCTCGCCGGCAAGCGCCAACTGGCGCTGCTCGACCTTGCGCAGCGGTGCCAGCATCTCGTTGGCGACGGCGCTGGTCTGCGGCGCGCCGTTCGGCAGCGCGCGCTCGATCGTGCCGCGATCGGCAGTACCGTTCAGCGTCGCAGAAATAAGCGCCTGACGCTGCTCGACGCGCGCGGCGTGCAGCCGGGCGGCTTCCTTGGCGGCGGCGACATCTGCCTGCATCTGCGCGACCTGCTGGCGCATCTGGGCGACCTGATCCTCAGGCGATGCCGTCACACCGCTGATCGCGATCGCGCCGACCATCGCCTGCGCGACGCCATAGCCGGAGAAAAGGACGGTAACCGTCGCGACGCTCGCCATGAACGCCTGGGTGCGGCCGGCAATGCTGAAACGGCGCAGATCGCGGCCGTCGTGAAGAATGAAATCGCGGGTAGTGAAAAATTTGCGGAACCGTTGCCCGAGGTTCGCATTCTTGATCTTGGAAGCGTTCGACATGAGTCCCCGGTGCCGTAAAAGCAACGCCGGAAAATACCCGACGCCGCTTGATAATCCCCAAAGTCCCAGACGGAGCCCCTCCGCGCTTGGACGCAGGGTGCTTTTGCCCAGACCCGTCAGGGAACGGCAAGGGCCTGATAATATTCCCGGGTCAGACCGGCTTCGTCGCGCGCCGAGTCGTTGAATGGAGCCTTAAGCAAGCCCCCGTAATGCTTTGTCACCAGCGCCTGCCACGTCGTTTCGGGAACGCAACCGTCGCGGATGCAGGCCGATTCGAACCAGGTTGTGCCGGCCCGGACGTGGCGGACCTCGTCGCTCAATATGCGAGTGAGAATCCGCACCGTGGCCGTGTCGCCGCCGGCGGCCAGGCGCTCGATCGTAGCTGGCGTGACGTCCAGTCCACGTGCCTCCAGCACCATCGGCACGACCGCGAGCCGCGCCAGCGGATCATGCGCGGTCGCGGCCGCCGCTTCCCACAATCCGTCATGCGCCGGCATTGCGCCATAAAAACTGCCGAGCTGCTTCAACCGCCGTTCGAGCAAGGCGAAGTGCATCGCCTCGTCGGCGCCGACCTGCATCCAATCGTCGGTGAAACCGCGCGGGAATTCCCCGCCGAAACGCCCGACCGCGTCGAACGCAAGATCGATCGCCACGAATTCGATATGCGCCAACGCATGGATCAATGCGATCCGCCCGCGCTCGGTACCGCCCTTCCCCCGCTTGGGCATCCGATTGGGGGGCAGCAATTCGGGAAATTCGGGTCGCGCCGGGCGATCGGGCATCGCCACGTCGAAGGCGTGCTCGAGCCGCCCCAGCCGCCAGTCGCGCGCGGCGGCGCGCGCCGCCTTGATCTTGGCGCCCGGATCGCCGGCGTCGAGCACGGCACGTGCCGCCGCCGCAACGCTGTTCATCGGCCGAGCATGGCCTTGAGCGCCTCGAGCACCTCGGCCGCATGCCCGGGCACCTTCACCCGGCGCCATGCGCGATGCAGCGTGCCGTCGGCGGCGAACAGGAAGGTCGCCCGCTCGATCCCCATATAGCGGCGACCGTAAAGCTGCTTCTCCACCCACACGCCGAACGCCTCCATAGCCGCGCCCGAAGCGTCGGTCGCCAGCGGCACGGTGAGATCATATTTCGCCGTGAACTTCTGATGTTTGGCGGGGCTGTCTTTAGAGATGCCCAGCACGCGCGCGCCCAGCGCCTCGAACGCGGGCAGCAGCGCCGTGAAGTCCTGCGCCTCGCGGGTGCATCCTGCGGTATCGTCCTTGGGATAGAAATAGACGACCAGCGGTTGCCCGGCCAGATCGGTCAGCGTCATCGTGTCGCCGCTGGGCGTGTCGAGCGCCACCGCCGGAAGCCTGTCGCCTTGCTCGATCGCCATAATCGCCTCCCTCAATTGCCGCGGATGCCCTCCCAGCAGGCGCGGACCTCCTGCCGGGTCCGCTCCAGCGACGCAACCACCTCGTCCCACGAGCCGAGGCCGACCGCGCGCGCGATCAGTGCCTGCGTTGGCGCTCCCGGCGGCTGCGCATCGGGCGCGACCAGCCGCAGCGTCACCAGCAGCCGCGAAAGCAGATCATGCGCCGCGCGCATCCCGGCCGGCATCCGCCCTTCCGCGATCAGCGCATCCACCGCGCGCCCAAGATGCGTGTCGAAGCCGGTGCGATATTGCAACTGCAGCGTGTGCACCGCGAACTCCAGGTCGACGAGCCCGCCCTCGAGCATCTTGGCATCGAGCGGACCGGCGGGCGGCTTGTGCGCCGCCATCTCGCTGCGCATCTTCGCGGCGTCGGCCACCACGTCGCGCGCGGGCCGCGCGCCGTTGAGCACGTCGTCGATGATCGCGCGAACCTCGGCGCGCGCCGCGTCCGACCCGAACAATGCCCGCGCCCGGGTCAGCGCCATATGCTCCCAGGTCCACGCATCCTCGCGCTGGTATCGCCGAAACCCGTCGAGCGACACCGCCAGCGGCCCCTGGGTGCCCGAAGGCCGGAGCCGAGTATCGACCTCATATAGTGGCCCTGCCGCGGTCGCGACGGAGAGCGCGGCGGTCACCCGCTGCGCAAGCCGGTTGTAATAGGTCACCGCCCCCAGCGGCTTTGCACCGTCGGACTCGGCTGAATGATCGCCGGTGAAGAGATAGATCAGGTCGAGGTCGGAGGCGTGGGTCAGGGCCCCGCCCCCCATTCGCCCGAGAGCGAGAATCAGAAGCTCGCTGCCGGGGACCCGGCCATGCGCCTGCGCAAACTCGGCCACGGTGGCCTTGGCCAGCACCTCGACCGCCGCTTCCGCCACCCGCGCATAGCCCGCCGAGACTTCGAGCGGGTCGCTCGTCCCCGCGACGATCTGCGCGCCCAGCGCGAAGCGCCGCTCGCCCACCACCCGGCGGACATGCTCGAGCAGCCATTGATAGTCGGCGCCCCGCTCGCGCGCGGCCATCTCCTCGATCAGTCCGGGGATATCGGGCACCGGCTTCAACGCACTGGCGTCGATCAGTCCGTCGAGCAGCTCTGCCCGCCGCCCCAGTTGCTCGGCCAGCGTCGGCGCGTGGCACAGGATCGCACTCAACAGCCGCGCCAGCGCCGGCTGCGCTTCCAGCAGACGGAAGAAGTTGATCGCGCTGGGCAGCCGCGACAGCATCGCATCGAAGCGGGTGATCGCATGCGTGCTGTCGGGCGCCTGTGCGAAAGCCTCGATAAGCCCGCCCAGCACCGCTTCGAGCGCCTCGCGCGCCTGCGGGGTGCGCAGCGCGGGATAGCTTCCGCCGCGCCAGCCCTCGATGATCCGCAGCGCCCCCGCCGGATTGTCGAACCCCGCTTCGGTCAGCCGCGTCTCCAGCCTCTCGGAATCGCCCGAAACCCGCGCTTCGCCTTCATCGGCCAGCGCGTCATAGACTCGCCCCACCCGCTCGACATGCGGCGCCAGCAAGGCGAGCAGCGCCTGGCCGTCCGCCAGCCCATGCAGCTGCGCGACGGTATCCAACGCCTCCGGATTGGCCGGCAGCGAATGCGTCTGGCGGTCGTCGACCATCTGCAGGCGATGCTCGATCGTCCGGAACAAGGTGTAGCCGTCGCTCAGTGCCGTCGCATCGGCCGCATCGATCCGCCCCGCCGCGGCCAATGCCGCCAGCGCATCGCGCGTCGCCGGCGCGCGAAGTGCGGGATCGCGTCCGCCATGGATGAGCTGGTGGATCTGCGCGAAGAATTCGACCTCGCGGATGCCGCCGCGCCCGCGCTTCAGATCGTAGCCGGGGCCGAAGGCCTGCGACTGCGAATAATGGTCGCGGATGCGGTGCGAGATATCGCGTATCTCGCGGATCGTCCCGTAATCGAGCGCGCGGCGCCACACGAACGGCCGGATCGCCTCGAGGAAGCTCGACCCCAGGCCGCGGTCCCCCGCCGCCGCCCGCGCGCGGATGAAAGCGGCGCGCTCCCACGGCAGCGCCTGCGATTCATAATAGGAGATCGCCGCCTCCACCGGCAGCACGATCGGCGTTGCCTCGGGCGAGGGCCGCAGCCGCAGGTCGACGCGGATCACATAGCCGTCGCCGTCCCGCGACTGGAGCAGCTCGATCACCCGGCGGCCGATCCGCACCGCCGCTTCCTGCGGATCCTCGCGCGGGCGGCACGGCAGCGTCTGGGGATCGAAGACCAGGATCGGATCGATGTCGGAGGAATAATTGAGCTCGCGGCTGCCCTGCTTGCCCAAAGCGATCGCCGCGAAGCCGCGCGGTTCGGCGTCGGGACTGCGCTCGAGGATTGCGGTGCGGATCGCCCGATCGAGCGCATCATCGGCAAAGTCGCTGAGCAGATGGGTGACGCGGGTCAGATCGAACCGGCCGGAAAGATCGCCGATCGCCACCAGCAGGGCCAGCCGCCGCCGCTCGAGCCGCAGCCGCCGCGCTTCGTTCATCTCGCCGTCGACCGCACGGGCGGCGGCCAGCGGATCTTCGAGCGCGGACTCCAGCTCGGCAACCAGCGCCGCCTCGCGATCGAGGAGGTTCGAGAGAAAGTCGCTGTGCGCCCGTATCCGCGAGATCGCGTCGTCCAGCGTCGTCGGCTCAACCACCAAGGACACGGCTAAATGCGCGCTTCAAGGAAAACAGCAACTGTCAAGCAACAATTTGCCCGGCGCGTCGTTTTACCCACGTGATTTCCTCATGCTCTTCCAGCTCCAAGCCTCACGCCGCTGCATATCGCGTGCGCGGTCCACGCGCGAGCGATGCGATCGAGCGGTCGTTGCGCAACGTCTATGTGCGCGACATCGAGTTACCGGAGGATATGCTGTCGCTACTGCGCGAGCTGGATCGGGATATTGGAAGCGCGCACTGACGGGCGCCGAGCGGATCAGCGATCGCGACTGAGATCGTCGACTTCGTCCATGATCGTATCGAGCGCGCCCTTGCCGTCCGGATTGGTGACGCTATCGCGGCGAGAAGGCAATTGCCCGTCGGTCATCAGCGCCTCAAGAGCGACGCGGCCACGCGCGACCCGGCTCTTGATCGTGCCGACCGCGACGTCGCAAATCTCAGCCGCTTCCTCATAAGCGAAGCCCCCTGCCCCGACCAGGATCAGCGCCTCGCGCTGCGGCTGGGGAAGGTGGAGCAGCGCGCGCTGCATGTCGGCAAGCTCGACGTGGCGATCCTGGCTGGCCGGCGCGGCGAGCAGCCGGTCGGCCACCAGATCGTCCCACTCGCCCTTGAAGCGCGCGCGGCGCATCTGGGAAAGATAAAGGTTGCGGAGGATGATGAAGGTCCAGGCGCGCATATTCGTGCCGGCCTGGAAGCGTTGACGTGCCGCCCAGGCCTTGAGCAACGTCTCCTGCACCAGGTCGTCTGCGAGATCGCGGCTGCCCGAGAGCGAGCGACCGAACGCACGCAGATGGGGGATCACCGTCGCAAGCTGCTTCTTGAACTCGGGGTCCGAGAGCGCGACGTGGACATGCGGAGCCTCGGCTTCCGCGCCATCCTCGCGGCCATCCTCCCCGTCGTCGGGCGTTGCGGACTCAGTCATTCTACCCCGTTCAAAAGCGCGCCGAAAGGCCAGTCATGGAGATAGGCATCGCAGCCGCGATTGCCAGCGTTATCGAGCCAGCCTGCTCTTCAAACGTACAGGATGAAGGCGAACGCGACGATCACCAGCACCAGGCCGATGCCCAGCACATAGCGAGTCATATGCGGCGTCGTGCCGGCGCGGGCACGATCGGTATTCACGCGGATAGGTTCTTCATTGTCAGCCATATTCGCTCAAACCCATGGAAACCGTTTTGGGTCCGTACCAGATGGAACCCGCGCCGGATTTATTTGCTATCTCAGACCGGTACGGTCGCCTGATCGAAGAAAAGCGCCTGGCTGATCGTGGTCTTCACGGTCTCGCGCTGGAAGGGCTTGGTGATCAGGAAAGTCGGCTCGGGCCGCTCGCCGGTCAGCAGGCGCTCGGGGAATGCGGTGATGAAGATCACAGGCACCGAGAACTCGGCGAGGATGTCCTTGACCGCGTCGATGCCCGAGCTGTCGTCGGCCAACTGGATGTCGGCCAGCACCAGGCCGGGACGGTCTTCCATCGCCAGCGCCACGGCTTCGTCGCGGGTCACGGCGACGCCGGTCACCTCATGGCCCAGATCGCGGGCGATCTGCTCGAGGTCCATCGCGATAAGCGGCTCGTCTTCGATGATCATCACGCGGGTGCGCGTCTGGCGCTCGATCTCGGCCACGGCTTCGGCGACCAGCGCGGTCACGCTCTTGCTGTCTTCCTCGATTAGATAGCCCGCATCCTCGATGCTGAAGCCCTCGACCGTGGTGAGCAGCAATGCCTGGCGCGAAAGCGGCGCGAGCCGAGCGAGCCGCTTGCGGGCGATCGCCTCGGCCTCGTTGGAGCCGTCGTCGATCATGTCGTCGTCATCGAGATGGGTCGACTGCCAGATCGCCTGGAAGGTGCGATAGAGCCCGAGCCGGGGATCGACGTCGCGCGGAAACTGGTCGGGCGCCGCCACGATCGCTTCCAGCGCCGCGCGGACGTAGCGATCGCCCTCGGTCTGGCTGCCGGTCAATGCACGGGCATAGCGCCGCAGCAGGGGAAGATGGGGCGCGAGTTGCTGGCCGAGCGACATAAGCGAAACATTCTCCTTCGTGGGATGCGGTCGCTTAGTCGCGCCCGCTCGTCCCCATTGCAAACGATTTGGCAATCCGAAGGTACCCCTCCCGGATATCGCATCGCCTGTGGAACAATCGGCGCGCTATTTGGTTTCATCGCCCAAGCCACGCGGTTCATCAAGTGCCGCGCAGGCGCTTGCGCTCCAGCGCCACGACGTTAATCGGGTAATGCGCCCGGCAGATTTACAGCTCGGGTTCCGGCTCGGTCCGGTCCTCAGGGGGGAATTGGTGGGTTCCGCTAACGAAGAAAATGGGAGGCAGCCGCAGATGCGGCCCAAGCCTGAAGACGGCAAGCCGAGCCGCGACATCGGCGATGCGCTGCGTCAGGCCTATGACGACGCCGTAAGCGAAGCCGTGCCTGACGATCTTCTCGACCTGCTCAAGAAGCTCGATTAACCCACGCCGATGGATAGCCCGGATCAGGTGCCGCGCGCCAAGGGGCTAGCGGCGAGGTTGAGCCGCATGCCGACCGGCGCCAAGGTCTTCCTGATCCTGGTTGGCGCACTGCTCCCTCTCGCGCTGATCGCACTCTTCACCACCTTGCAGACCACGCGCAACGCCGAGACCGAGGCCCGCGAGCGCCTTCGCGTTCTCGCCGACGAGAGTTCCAGCGTGGTCGAGAATGTCCTTGCCACGCATGTTGCGCAGCTTGCGGAAGCCCTGGCCGCGCTTCGCAACAATCCGGCCGATGCCGAGAGCTGCTCCAGCCTTACCGAGACCATGTCGCTTCAGGAAGGCGTGCGCTTCGCGGTCGCCGACGGCCGCGGGCGCGTGTTGTGCGGGGCGCGGTTCACCGCGGCGGGATCGGTGGTCCTCCAGCCCGGGCAGATCTTCGGCTCGATCGTCGACGGCGGGTTGATCCTGCGGGTCGGCGGCCGGGACGGCGCGAAGGCGAGCGCCTATTATCCAGTGACGACGCTTGGCACGCTCGCGCGCCCCAGCGGGTTCGTCCCCGAATATGGCGCGGCACTGGTCAAGGGAGATCAGCGGCTGGTCTTGCGCAATCTGAACGGGCTCGGCCCGTTCAACCGGCGCGAGACTGCGCGCAGTGCGTTGTCGATCGACGATCTCGCGGTCGAGATGTCGATTCCGGGCGCGCCGATCAGCTCGCCGCTGATGTTCGCCACGGTGCTGCTCGTGCTGATGTGGATCGCCGCCGCGGCGATCGGCTGGTTCGTCGTCGATCGGCTGCTCATCCGCCCCCTCCGCCGGCTTCGCACGAGCGTCGGCAATTATCGGCCCGGCGAAGTCCTGGACATGAAGCGATTCGGCGCGATGCCCGCGCAGGAGATTCGCGAGCTGGGCGACACCTTCCGCGACATCACCCGCACGGTGAAGCTGCACGAGGCCGATCTCGCCGAGGGGCTGGTCCGCCAGACCAAGCTGACCCGCGAAGTCCATCATCGGGTAAAGAACAACCTCCAGGTCATCTCCAGCCTGATCAATTTCCACGCGCGCGGCGCCAAGAATGTCGAGGCGGCCGAGGCCTATGCCTCGATCCAGCGCCGAGTCGACGCGCTAGCGGTCGTCCATCGCCACCATTATGCCGAAATGGAGGAGAATCGAGGGCTCGAGCTGCGCTCGGTCATCGGCGAGCTCGCCTCCAGCATCCGCGCCACGGCGCCCGAGCGTGCGGCGGGCCTGGGCATAACCCTCGATATCGAGCCGCTGCTGGTCAATCAGGACGTTGCGATCGCCGTCGCCTTCCTGATCACCGAACTGGTCGAGCTGGCGGTGAACTGCAATCCGACGACGCAGATCAGCATCTCGATCCGCGGCGGTCCCGAGGAGGATCGCGCAACGCTCCGCGTCAATTCCCCCGCTTTGGTCGAGGGCGCCGAGCTCGCTAGCCTGCTCGAGAATCGCTACGGGCGGATCATCGGGGGCCTGGCGCGCCAACTGCGGACCAAGCTCCACCACGATCCGCTGGTCGGCGCCTATGAGGCGTCGATCGCGATCACCGGCCGGCCCTGAGCCCGGCCAAAACTTTTCAAAACTTTTTTGGGCGATCCTTGGAACCCCCCTTCGAGATGGGTGTTTTATAGTTCGGATAGTGACCTTTTGCCCCCCCGCTCTCGCTATCCAAGACATGGGCCCGAAAGCATCAACCCTCCCCCCCGGTGGTGCTTTCGGGCCCAATTCTTTTCCAGCCGGATTCTTATCCCCGTATCGTCGATCGGCGGGGCCTGGCTGCGCAATCATGCCTGTTGCGGAACGATTTTGCAGCACCGGGCATTTTCCCTTCAGCCCTGTTGGCCTATTGGAGAAATTGAATGCGCAAGATGTTTGCCTGTGCCGCGCTCGCCAGCGCGATCCTGATCTCGGCCTGCAACACCGTCGAAGGCGTTGGCCGCGACGTTTCCTCGGCCGGAGATACGGTTGCCGACGTGGCGGACGAGGCCAAGTAATTCCCCCGAACGAAGCAACAAGGGCGTCCCGGGAGACCGGGGCGCCCTTTCCTATGATCTAGGCCGCGGTCTCTTCGGCCTCCGCCGCACGCTCGCGCCGGCGCCGAGTGAATTTGATCGCAACGAGCGCCAGGAAATAGAGCGCGACGAGCGGGATCGCGAGCAGCAGCTGCGAACCGATATCCGGCGGGGTCAGCACCGCGGCGATGGCGAATGCACCCACCACCGCATAGCGCCAGGCGCCCTTGAGCTGCTCGTAGGTCACGATTCCGGCATGTTCGAGCAGCATCAGCAGCACCGGCAGCAGGAACGAAATTCCGAAGCCGAAGATGAACTGCATCACGAACTTCAGATAATTGCCCACATCCGGCAGCGCCTGCTGCTGGACGCCGTCCAGATCGCCCTGGAAGCCCAGCAGGAATTTCAACGCGACCGGTATCGCCACGAAATAGGCCATCGCTGCCCCCATCGTGAACAAGACCGGGGTGGCAAGCAGGAAAGGCAGCAGCGCGCGCTTCTCCTTGCGATACAGACCCGGCGCGACGAACTGCCAGAGCTGGTTCGCGATCACCGGAAAGGACAGCATCAGCGCCGAGAAGAAGGCGACCTTGATCTCGACCAGAAACGCGCCGTAAATCTCGGTATTGATGATCGTGGCCTGCCCGGCTTTCTTCAGCGGAGCGACCAGGAACGCCAGGATCGGCCGCGCGAAATAAAGGCTGCCGGCGAATGTCAGGACGATCGCCGCCACCGACCAGAGCAGCCGCCGCCGCAATTCGATCAGATGGTCGAGCAGCGGCGCCTGGGTGTCGTCGATTTCGGTCACGGCTGCGGATCGCCTTCGACGACCGCCGCGGCGACGACCTTGGGCTTGCGCACGCGCTTGGGCTTGGGCGCAGCCGCCGGGGGTTCGTCGTCCTTGAACGCCGGCTGCTCGACCATCAGCGGGCCCGCATCGGCCTCCTGGTCGGCCGAAGCCGCGAACTGCTCGGGCTGGGGCGCGGGCAGCGCGGGCGACGGCGAGGGATGCTCGCGCATGATCCGCTCATTCTCCGCGGCCCATTGCTTCTCCATCTCGGCAAGCTCGGACTCGCGCATCATCGTATCCATGCCCGCGCGGAACTGCCGCGCGACGCCGCGCGCCTTGCCAACCCATTGGCCGACGAAGCGCATCGCCTTCGGCAGGTCCTTGGGACCGATCACCAGCAGCGCCACTACGGCGACAAGCAGCAATTCGGTCGGCGCGACGTCAAGCATTCAACAGTGCCTCAAGCGCACGCGCAACGGCGCGCGCACGTCAGTGGATAGGGAAAGCGCCTCAGCGCTCTTCGCGGACCGGCTCGGCCTCGGTCTTGTACACCGTCGCTTCGGGGGCAGCGCTGCCCTCGAGCCGCGTCGGCGCGACCGGCTTGGCGGCGGCCGCAGCCTCGTCATCCTCCGACATGCCCTTCTTGAACTGCTTGATGCCCTTGGCGACGTCTCCCATCATGTTGGAAAAACGGCTGCCGCCAAACAACAATATGACCAGGATGCCGACGATCAGCCAGTGCATCAGGCTCATGCTACCCATGGGAAATTCTCCTCTATCCGACTCTATCTAGGCCTCGCATGCGCTTCGGGCAACGCTTGGTACGCAAACGGGCGAAGTGGGCCGCCTATTCGTCTTCCATGACAGTTTCGCCCACGTCGAGCGCCAGGTCGGCGGGATCGAGCAGCCCGGCGGCCTTCAGATCGTCGATTCCGGGCAAATCGCGGCGACTTGCCAGCCCGAAATGGCTGAGAAAGCCCTGCGTCGTCGCGTAGGTGAGCGGTCGTCCCGGCACTTCGCGCCGCCCCGCGGGGCGCACCCAGCCCGCCTCCATCAGCACGTCGATCGTCCCCTTGCTGATCTGCACCCCGCGAATCGCCTCGATCTCGGCGCGGGTGACCGGCTCGTGATAGGCGATGATCGCCAGCGTCTCGATGCCGGCGCGGCTGAGCTTGCGGCTTTCCTCGCGGTCGCGCCGCAACAGGTGCGCCAGATCGGCCGCGGTCTGGAAATGCCAGCGCTCGCCCCGCCGTACCAATTCGATCCCGCGCCCGGCATAGAGCGCCGCCAGCGCCGCCAGCGCCCCGCGCACGTCCGCCTCCGCGCCGACATGCGCCTTGATCTCGTCCACCGACAGCGGCGCCTCCGCGGCGAACAGCACCGCCTCCACCGCCCGCCCCAGATCGTCCTGTGGAGTCATGCGCTCGCCTTCAGATAGAGCGGCGCGAACGCCGATTTCTGGCGCATCTCCAGCCGCCCCTGCCGCGCCAGCTCCAGGGCCGCGACGAAGGACGATGCCAGCGCCGATTTGCGATAGAGGCCGCTTGCGCCGTCAGGAAGGAAGGTCTCGATGCTGCTCCACTCGATCCGCGCGCCGATCAGCGCCGAGACGCGCTCGATCGCTTCCTCCAGCGTCATCACGTCGCGCACCGCGACGACATGCATCACCGGCCGGGTCCGCGCGCTGATCCGGCCATAAGCGGCGATCAGGTCATAGATCTCCGCCTGATATTGCGCCTGCCGCACCACCCGCAGCCCCTCGGGCGCGCCGCGCAGGAACACGTCGCGCGCCAGCCGATCGCGCGCCACCAACCGCGCGCCAGCCTCGCGCATCGCATTCAGCCGCTCGAGCCGCAGCTGCAGCCGCAGCGCCAGCTCCTCGGGGCTCGGGCTCTCCTCGGGGTTGCGCGGCAGCAGGAGCGCCGATTTGAGATAGGCAAGCCATGCGGCCATCACCAGATAATCGGCCGCCAGCTCGAGCCGCAGTTCGCGCGCGTCGTTCACGAAGGTAAGATATTGCTCGACCAGCTCGAGGATCGAGATCTGGCGCAGGTCGACCTTCTGGTTGCGGGCGAGCGCCAGCAGCAGGTCGAGCGGGCCCTCCCAGCCGTCTATGTCGAGTTTGAGGGTTTCGGCGGGATCGTCGGTCATCTCGTGGGAGATTAAGCAGCCCAGGGAGCGGCTGTCACGCTCCCTCTCCCCGGAGGGGAGAGGGCTTTTCAGACCAACCCCAGCAACGCATCCCGCTTCGCGACCAGCTCGGCAAAGTCCCCCGCCTCGCCCCCACCGGAAACCGTCGCCATCGCCCGCTCCAGCCGCGTCAGGCACGCCGGGCTCGCATCGGGCAACAGCCCGGCAATCTCCACCATCTCGTCCATCCGCGCCCAGCAATCGAGCACCACGTCGCACCCGGCGGCCAGCGCCCCCACGGCCTTCTCCCCGGCAGTGCCGGACAGCGCCTTCATGTCGATATCGTCGGACATCAGAAGCCCGTCGAAGCCGATTCGCTTGCGGATGATGTCGCCGATCACCGTCGGCGAGAGCGTCGCCGGCCGCTCGGCATCCCATGCCTCGAACACGACATGACAGGTCATTCCCATCGGCGCGTCCTTGAGCCTCGCGAAGGGCTCCAGATCGACGTCCAGCGCCGCCGCGTCGGCGGAAACGTGCGGCAGGGCATGGTGGCTGTCGACCAGCGCGCGGCCATGCCCCGGCATATGCTTGACCACGCCGACGACGCCCGCGCGGCGCATCCCCTCGAGCATCGCCTGCCCCAGCGCCGCCACCCGCATCGGCTCGCCGCCAAAGGCGCGATCGCCGATCGCCGGAGTCACGTCGGCCTGCCGCACGTCGAGCAACGGCGCGCAGTTCACCGTCACGCCGACCTCGGCCAGCATCATCCCCAGCGCCTGCGCGCTCGCTCGTGTCGCTTCGATCGCCGAGATCGGCGCGACCTCATACAGCGCGTCGAAGGCAGCCCCGGCGGGGAAGTCGGGCCATTCAGGCGGCTGCATCCGAGAGACGCGTCCACCCTCCTGGTCGATCAGGACCGGCAGATCGTCACGCCCCGAAAGATCGCGCAGGCTGTCGGTCAGCGCCTTCATCTGCCCGCGGTCGACGCAATTGCGCTTGAACAGAATATAGCCGAGCGGATTCGCGTCGCGGAAGAAGGCGCGCTCGTCGGCGCTCAGCGTGGCCCCGGAAATGCCGAAGATTACAGGTTTCATGCGCGCGGCTTAACGAGCGCACCGGCAAATTAAAGCCGAATCTCCGTCGACCACCCGCCCTAGTTGGCGACGAAGCAACTCTCGCCCGCGACGTTGAGCCGCCCGCACAGCGAGCGCGCCTGGCCGTTGCTGCCGGCATTCACCCGCAGGCGATAGAAGGTCTCGCCGTCGCGTTCCGTGCGTTCGATCGATTTTCCCAGCGGGGCGAGATAGGCGAAGCGCTTCGAGAGCTGCGCCCATGCCACGTTCGCGCGCCCTTCGCTCGGGAAGGCGCCGAGCTGGATCAGCGCGCCCGATCCGGCGCTGGCCGCAGCCGGCGCGCGCACCGGCGCGGCAGCCCGCGTGGGCGCGCTGGTAGCGGCCGGAACCGCCAACTTGGCATTCTTGGTACCTTCCGCGCCTGCGCCCGTCTTGGCCCGCGTGCCTTCGACCGGTGCCTCGGGCAGCGCGCCGACATTGATGCTGGCGTTGCTCGCCGCACCCTGGCTGGTCGCGAAGACGCTGTCGCCCTCGCCGTCGACCTTCATCCCGCCGGGCTCGTCGGGCTTGACCTTGTAATCGCCTTCCTGCGCCGCGATCAGCTCGCCATTGCCGGTCGCGCCCTGCTGTCCGCGATACCAGCTATAGCCGAACACCGCCGCCGCGATCAGCACGAGCCCGAGCAGAACGTATAAAAGCGTTCGCCCGATCGAGGAGCCCTCGCGATAGTCCTCGTCGACCGTCTCCAGCCAGGGGAGCCGATCGTCGTCCGAGCGATCCGTGTCCGCGGCGCCGATATTCATCTCAATGCATCTCCTGCACGGCCTCGACGCCCATCAGGGCCAGGCCGTTGCGGACAATCTGCCCGATTGCGCGCGCCAGGAAAAGCCGTGCGCAGGTGAGCTCGGGCTGGTCGGTCAGCAGGAAGCGGCGATCGGGCCGATCGTTGCCGGCATTCCACAGCGCGTGAAAACTTGCCGACAAGTCATAGAGATAGAAGGCAATTCGGTGCGGCTCACGGGCCAGTGCGGCGCTTTCCACCACCCGCGGGAACTGCGCCGCGAGCTTCACCACCGCCAGCTCTTCCGTATCAAGCAGGGACAGTGCCGCATCGGGACAGTCGATTCCCGCCTCCGCCGCCTTGCGGTGGAGCGAGGCGATCCGGGCGTGGGCATATTGCACATAGAAGACCGGATTGTCCTTCGACGCCTCGACGACCTTGGCGAAGTCGAAGTCCATCTGCGCATCGGCTTTCCGGGTCAGCATCGTGAAGCGGACGACGTCCTTGCCGACTTCGTTCACGACATCGGCCAGCGTCACGAAATTGCCCGAGCGCTTGGACATCTTCACCGGCTCGCCGGCGCGCAGCAGCCGCACCATCTGCACCAGCTTGACGTCGAACCGCGTCTTGCCCTCAGTCAGCGCCTGCACTGCCGCGACGATCCGCTTGACCGTCCCGGCATGGTCGGCGCCCCAGATGTCGATCAGCTGGTCGGCCGACTGCGCCTTCTGGAAATGATAGGCCAGATCGGCGCCGAAATAGGTCCACTGCCCGTTCGATTTCCTGATCGGTCGATCCTGGTCGTCGCCGAACCTGGTCGAGCGGAACAGCGGCAGCTCGACCGGCTCCCAGTCGTCGAGCATCTCGCCCTTGGGCGCCTCGAGCACGCCGTCATAGACCAGGTCGCGCTCGCGCAGCCACGCCTCGGCCGCCTCGGGCTTGCCCGCCGCCTGCAATTCGGCCTCGGACGAGAAGAGATCGTGGTGGATGCCCAGCAAGGCCAGATCGGCGCGGATCATCACCAGCATCGCCGCCACCGCCTCGGTGCGGAACAAGGCCAGCCATTCGTCCTCGGGCGCATCGACGTACCTGTCGCCAAATTCGGCCGCAAGCTTCTCGCCCACCGGCTTCAGATATTCGCCGGGATAGAGGCCCTCGGGTATCTCGATCGTCTCGCCCAGCGCCTCGCGGTAACGGAGGTGCGCCGAGCGCGCGAGCACGTCGACCTGCCCGCCGGCATCGTTGACATAATATTCGCGCACCACGTCATGCCCGACATATTCGAGCAGGGTCGCCAATGCGTCGCCCACGACGGCACCGCGGCAATGCCCCATATGCATCGGCCCCGTCGGGTTGGCCGAGACATATTCGACATTGACCTTCACCCCCGCGCCGATCGCCGAGCGGCCATAATCGTCGGCGGCGGTGAGGATTTCGCTCAGCTCGCCGCGCCACGTATCGTCGGTCAGGCTCAGATTGATGAAGCCCGGCCCCGCCACGCCCACAGACGCGACTTCGGCCAGCTTCTCCAGCTCGGCGGCAATCTTCTCGGCCAGCGCGCGCGGATTGGTGCCCGCGGGCTTGGCGAGGACCATCGCGGCGTTGGTCGCCAGATCGCCATGCGTCACGTCGCGCGGCGGCTCCACCGTCACCGCGCGGCGCTCGAGCCCGGCGGGCAGGTCGCCCGACGCCACAAGGGCATCGAGCGCGGCGTCGAGATGGGCAGCGAAACGGGTATAGAGCGTCATCGGGGTTCCAGCTTCAGAAGGAACCGCGGCCATTAGCCCAATGCCCCCTCCCCGTCATCCCCGCGAAGGCGGGACTCCAGGATGACTCTGCCCCGCCAGTCCTGCTTGACCCTGGATCCCCGCCTTCGCGGGGATGACGACGGTGGGGGTCGGGGCGACGGCGCGGCTCAGGCCCGCACCAAATCCCCCATCACCCGCGCGCTTCGCATATCCGGAAACAGCTTCGCCGCGCTGCGCACCGGCAACAGGTCGAAATGCGAGGCCACCGCGCTGTTGAGCACCGTATCCAGCCCCACCGTGGGCTTCAGATCGCGCCCCTCATATAATGCCGCGTCGGAAAGCCCCGGCCAGTCCGCCACCACGCGCCCGCCATTGACCGCGCCGCCCAGCAGCATCGCCATCGATCCGGTGCCATGATCGGTCCCCTGCGTCCCGTTGACCTTCACCGTCCGCCCGAATTCGGTCGCGACCACCACCATCGTGTTCGCCCAAAGCGGCCCCAGCCCAGACTGGATCGCGCCGATCATCGCATCGAGGCCCTTGAGCTGCGCGCCGAGCCGCCCGCGCTGCTGCGCATGCGTGTCCCAGCCCCCGGTTTCGATCATCGCGATCCGCGCGCCCCCCTCTGCCGCGAGCAGCTTGGCGGCGAGCGACCCCGTCGCCGCGGCATTCCGCCCATTGTCGGCGGCCATGTCGCTGGTCAGCATCCGCGTCGCGGTCGCCTGCTCCCACACCGCGTGGAGCTGCGGATCGCCCTGATACATCGCCGTCACCCGCGCGAGCAGATCGTCCGAGGCGTCGGGCAGCGCCGAGGGCGCATAGCTCGCCACCTCGACCTTGCCCCGCAGCGCCATCGGGATCGTCGCCGCCAGCGCGATCGCCTTCTCGTCGGCGGGCAGCAGCGACAGCAGCCGGTTGAGCCAGCCGTCCTTCAGCGCATAAGCCGCGCTCCCGCCCGTCTCGAGCACATTCTGCCCGTCGAAATGCGATCGATCGCGATAGGGGGACGCCACCGCATGCACGAACAGCGCCTGCTTCGCGCGATACAGCCCGTTCACCGTCGTCATCGACGGATGCAGCGCGAACATCGAGTCGAGCTTGGGCGCGTTGACGAAATCCTGCGCCAGCAGCCCGCGCTGCGCCACGAAGGCCGGATCGCCGACCGGGGCCAGCGTCCCCAGCCCGTCCGCCGCGCCGCGCTGGATGATGAAGACGAATCGCCGCTCGGTATTGGCGCGCGCCAGCACCATCTTGGCGCCCAGCCCCGAACTGACGATCGCGGAGGCGCCCAGCGCCACGAAGCTTCTGCGTGTGAACATGCTGCTATCTCCGCATAAATTCAGGGGCGACGAGCATCAGCGCGACGCCCTGCCCCGGGCTTTCCGCCCGCGCGATGGCCTGCGCCGTCGAATTGCTCAACGCCGCCGGGAACAGCTCCGCCGCCCGCGCCCGCGCATCCACCGTGTCGCGCGTCCGCTGCGCCATCCGCTCCGCCGCCTCGACACGCCGCATCACGGCGTCGGGCCCGGCCCAGGTCGCCGCGACATCGTCCCAGCCCGCGGGCGACCCCGGCCGCCACACGGGCTGGCCGAGCTGGGTCATCAGTCCCTGGATCGATTGCTGCGGCATCTGCTGGGTGCCGAGCCCCCGCATCGCCGAGATCGTCCACTCCCAGGGCGACTTGAACTTGGCCGGCGCCGCGCTCCAGCATTCGGGCGCCTCGACCAGTGCGCGATACACGGTCGGCAAGTCGCCCCCCGATCGCAGGAAGGCCGTCTCCAGCGTGCCGACCAGGGTCGCGGGCGGCTCGTCGCCGGCAAAATGCCGCGCCAGCTTCGTGGCGACATGCCTCGCCGTCGCCGGATGCACCGCGAGCATATCGAGCACCGCCGCCGCCTGGCCCTCGCCCTGCTGCGCCCAGCTCTTACCCAGGATCGTCCGTGCGCCCGGCTCGTGCAGGCGCGGCGCGAAGGCGAAGCCGCCCGGCTCGCCGCGGCGCACCGCTTTGCCCCGTCCGAGTCCCGCCACCGTCCAGCCGGTCATCGCCCGCGCGAATTCGGTCACGTCGGCCTGGCTGTAGCCCGATCGGACCCCCAGCGTGTGGAGCTCCATGATCTCCCGCGCCAGATTCTCGTTGAGCCCGGCCTTCCCGCCGCGCTGTCCGGCGGCCAGCCCCGCGACGCTGTTCGGCCCCACCGATTGCGCCTGGTCGAGATAGACCAGCATCGCCGGATGCCGCTCCACCGCATGGAGCATGTCGCCGAACTTCCCGAGCACATGCGGCCGCACCGCCTCGAACTCGAGCGTGCCGGCCAGCCCGATCATCGTCATCTTGTCGGCCGAGACCGCGAAATGATTCGCCCAGAAATGTACCAGCCGCTCGACGAAGCTCGCCGGCGAGGTCACCGCGGTCAGCGCCCTTGCCGAAACCGCGGCGCCATAATGGTCGCGCCCCTGCTGCCGCGACTCTCGCCGCGCCTGTGCCACGGGATCGCTGCGGTCGCGACGCCGCACCGGTTCGGTCATCGCCGAGCCTGCCATGTCCTGCATAGCCACGGGCTCCGCCGGCATCGGCGCAGTCGCCTGCTCCCGCCTCAGCATCCGCAGCTCCTGGAGATAGTCGCTCAACTCGGCGGCGATCGTGCCGCTCGAGGGCAAGGTCGCGATCGCCGGGGGCCGTGGCGCATATTTGTCGAGCTGTGCAAGCAGCCATGCTCTGGGGTTCGCCCCCGGATCCTCGCCAGGCCGACCGCCGAGGCCGAAACGATTCAGCGCGATACTAGCGTCTGCCACGGCATGTCCTTCGATGACCAGCGTGCCAGCGATAGCCGTCACTTGTCGCAGAAGTTTGTCAGCATCAGCTTTTCGCAAGCGATGCGTCCGCTGCAAGCGCAGGCATCGTCCTTTGCGTTTGCCGCTTATGTTGCATCGCAGCAGGATGGCCGCATCGAACAAGAAGAGGGGATGCAGGTCGGGCTCTTTCGATCAACCAGAAGGAGTAGTGACCATGATCCGCATTCTTACCGCAGCTGCCGCCGCCTCGATCCTGTTCGCCGGCCCGGCACTTGCCCGCGATGCCGAACGCGTCTTCACGCATGAGGGCGTCACTTATGCCTACACCGCCACCCCCAAGGGCGATGCGACGATCCTCGAAGGCTCGGCGTCCGAAGGCGGCAAGTTCCGCCTCACCGTCCGCAAGGGCTGGGTGAGCGGCTATGCCGGCAACGCCCGCGTATCGTTCCGCGCGCCCAAGTCGGCCGCGCCCGTCACGCTCGCACAGCGCTGAGATCAAGGGGCCTCCGCCTGCGGGCGGGGGCTCCTTCCCTCAGAAGCCCTCGGGCAAGTCGATCGGCCCGATCACGTCGCGGTAGCGGGTGACGGCATAGCGATCGGTCATCCCGGCGATGAAGTCGGCGATGTGCCGGCTCCGCCATGGCTCGGCATCGGGCAGCGCATCGCGCCATTCCTGCGGCATCAGCGCCGGATCGCCTGCATAAGCCGCGAACAGCCCCGCCACCACCGCATGCGCCGCCTCCGCCGCGGCAAGCTGCGCCGGATGGTGGTATAGATTGGCGTACATGAAGCGCTTCAGGTCGCGCTCGGCCTCGCGCATTCCGTCCGAGAAGCGCGCCAGGCAGCGCCCGGCCGCGCGCACATCCTCGACCGATCCGATATCGGCGGCGCTCAACTCCGCACGCGTATTCGCGATCAGATCGTTGGCCATCGCCCCGATCTGCGCGCGGATCAACTCGCCCATCAGCCGCTTGGGGGCAACCCCCGGAAACTTCGCCTCCACCGCGCGCCAGCCCTCGGCGATCATCGGCACCGCCAGCAATTGATCCAGCGTCAGCAGCCCGGCGCGCAGCCCGTCGTCGATATCGTGATTGTCATAGGCGATGTCGTCCGCCAGCGCCGCGACCTGCGCCTCCAGCGACGGCCAGCGCTCCAGCTCGAGCGGATATTCGGCATCCGCCGCCGCCAGCGCCCATTGCGGCGCGGCGATCGGGCCGTTGTGCTTGGCCAGCCCCTCCAGCATGTCCCAGGTCAGGTTGAGCCCGTCCCACGCCGGATAGGGGCTCTCCAGCTTGGTCAGCGTCCGCAGCGTATGGCCATTATGGTCGAACCCGCCCTGCGCGGAGAGCGCCGCCTTCAGTGCATCCTCGCCGGCATGGCCGAAGGGCGGATGGCCGATATCGTGCGCCAGACAGAGCGCCTCGGTAAGGTCCTCGTTGATCCCCAGCGCGCGCGCCACCGTCCGCCCGATCTGCGCGACCTCCAGGCTGTGCGTCAGCCGCACCCGGAAATGGTCGCCGTCGGGCGCCAGGAACACCTGCGTCTTGTGCCGCAGCCGGCGGAAGCTGATCGAATGGATGATCCGGTCACGGTCACGCTGGAAGGCGTCGCGCGGCCCGCGAACCGTGCCGTCGCGCTCCGGATGCAAACGACCGCGACTGGCCTCGGCGGTGCAGCCCCAGGGGGAAATCTCTCTCACCGCGCCGCCCCTACCGCGTCACGACTGCCTTGTCGAAGCCAAGTCACTTGGCGGCAAGTTTGGTGACCTTCTGCCCGGCGTCGCTGGTGAATACGAAGCCCGAAATGCCCGATTTGCCGATCACGTTGACGAACGCCTGCGCCTCGGCAGACGTCTTGAACGGCCCCGCCAGGACCCGGTTGGTGGCTCGCAGCGGGGTCCACCACCCCGATTTGCCCTTGAATGCGGCCGGCGCCTTGGCAACCGTCGCCTTCCACGCCTTGGGCAGGTCGACCTCGTTCGCGCCGCCGGCTACCTGGACCCAGACCCGCTTGGCATCGGCTTTCGCGACCTCCTTGGCCTTGGCCGCCTCCTTGGCCTTGGCCTCGGCCTTTGCTTTGGCATCTGCCTTGGCCTTGGCGTCTGCCTTCGCCTTTGCGTCGGCCTTTGCCTTGGCGTCTGCCTTCGCCTTTGCGTCGGCCTTTGCCTTGGCGGCAGCCACGGCCGTCGCGTCGGGCTTCTTGACCTCGGGCTTCGCCTTCGCTTCGGGCTTCGTGGGGGCCTTGACCGGCGCGGCTGCCGCCGGGGCAACGGCCTCGGCACGCACGGGTACCGGCTCCGGCTCCCCTGCAGGCGCAAGCACCGGATCGAGCGGCGGCGCGGTTACGACGGCGAGTTCTTCGCCGGGGATGGTAATTCCCGCGACGATCGAGGCGAGCACCGAATCCTCCTGCCCGACACGCGCCGGCCCGGGCGGTGCGGGCTCCGGCTCCGGTGCGGCGGCGACCGTTGCCGTTTCCGGACGTGCAGTCGCGGGCAAATCGACCGGCTCGGTGGGGGCCGCGCTCGCTGTGACGACGGGCGCTGCACTGGCAGGGGCGGCCGGTGCAGGAGCAGGGGTAGGCGCCGGGAGGGGCGGCTGAGGCGTCG
This sequence comes from Sphingomonas sp. M1-B02, assembly GCF_026167525.1. Taxonomy (NCBI): domain Bacteria; kingdom Pseudomonadati; phylum Pseudomonadota; class Alphaproteobacteria; order Sphingomonadales; family Sphingomonadaceae; genus Sphingomonas; species Sphingomonas sp. M1-B02. The sequence continues at coordinate 1,255,108 of NZ_CP110679.1, forward strand.
TCGCGATAGCCGCGGGCCCACCCTGGGCCGCCTGCACGGTCGGCACCGGCCGAGGGCCGGCATCCCGCGCCGCCAGACGTGCGGCAAGCGCGGTCTCGACCGGATTTGCCGCAGGCGGCGCTTCCCGAACCGGGTTCGGCATAGTGCGCGGTACGACGGGAAGCGATGCGGCAGCGGTCTGCACGGCCGCCTGTCGAGCCGCCGCCACCCGAACCGCCTCGCGCTGGCGCGCCTCCTGAATTTCGCGCTGGCGCGCTTCCTGGACCTCGCGCTGACGCGCTTCCTGCACTTCTCGCGCCTGCGTTGCGCGCGCTTGGCGTTCGCGGACATCGCGCGCGTCGCGGGCCAATTGCTCCGCGCGTTCGCGCGCCGCCCGTTCGTCACGCTCGCGTTCGCGGCGCGATCGCCGGTCCTTAGGCTTTTCGGCAGCCGCGCGGTTCGGCTGCGCTGCGGCCAGCTGCACCGGCCGGATATCGGGCACATAGCGCGGGAGCGCCGGCGCGAGCCGGGCATCGGCAAGTCGCGCCTGCGTCGCCGAGGGCGAACCGAAATGCACCGCAAAGGCGCGGTCTGCGGGAGCCATACCGCCCAGCCGCCGGAAGAAGGGTGTCAACGACGCCCCCATATTGTTCGGCATCATGTTGGCGGCGATCCGCTCGGCCCCCGCAATATCGCCGTTCATCGCCAGGATGAAGGCGCGCGCCCGCCACGCCGCACGGTCGCTGCGACGAAGCAGCGGATCGAGCTGGCGCATCGCATCGTCGCTGCGCCCCGTCGCGCCGAGCGACAGCGCGTATCGCCGGATCGTTTCCTCGTCCTGCTGCGATTGCAGCGCGAGCTTGTAATCCTGTTGCGCGAGTCCCGGTTGGCCGAGCAGATCATAAGCGAAGCCGCGATCCGACGCATATTCGCGAGGGGGCAGCCCCTTGGCCTCGGCCGCCTGGAACAGCCGCAGCGCTTCGCCGGGCCGCTCCATCCGCACCAGCGTCGAGCCCCGCCCGGCCAGGATCCGCGGATTGGTTGGATCGAGCGCCTCGGCGCGCGCAAAGAAAGCGAAGGCGGCCGCGGTATCGTTGAGCCGCGCGCTCAGCAAGCCGGCCTCGAGCAACGCGCGCACGTTGCGCGGATCCGCCGCCAGCACGCGGATTTCCTGGGCGAGCTTGTCCACGTCGGGATTGGCGGTAGGCACGAATTGCGACTGGGCGGCGGCGGGGATGCCGCTCGCTCCGGCTGCAAGAGCCATTGCCAGCGAAATCGAACGCAAGAAGCGAATCTGCTGCATGTGGATCAGCCTAGACGCGACTTTGGGTGAACCGCCAATGACGCATCGCCGGCGGCTCGCCGAAGCGAGACACGCCGGCGACGAACGCCAGTTTGGCGTTACTGATTGTTCTGGCTGCGCAGGAAACGCGGAATATCGAGCGGATCCTTGTCGTCGTCGTCCGACGGCTTCGGGGCTCCGCGCGATGCCGATGCCATCCGCTCGAACAAGGTGCCGCCGGCCCTGCGGCCTGCGGGCTTCGCCTCGGGCTCGGGTTCATCGTCGCTCGCCCCGGTCAGCCAACGCCGGCGGCTGCCGAATTCGGGCGCCGGCGCAGGCTCGGCCGCCGCGGCCGGCTGCGGAGCGGCAGGCGCCTCCGGCACTGCATTGTCCTCGCCGAGCAGAAGTTCGTCGGGCTCGCTTGCCTCGATCACGGGCTCGGGCGCTGCCGGCGCGGGCTCATAAGGCTCCGGGACGCGCACTTCCTCGCTAACGGGCTCGGCTTCCGGGGCCGGCTCATAGCTGGGCTCGGGCTCGCTGGCTGCTGCCGGCGCCGGATCGACACTGCCGCTGCGGCGCGGAGTCGAGAAGGAGAAGACGCGCGGCTGCTCGGCAGCCGGGGCGGGCCGCGCCTTGGCATCGGCGTCGATGCCGGTCGCGACCACCGACACGCGGATGCGGCCTTCCAGGTCCGGGTTGAACGCCGAACCCCAGATGATGTTGGCATCGGGATCGACCAGCTCGCGGATATGGTTCGCGGCTTCGTCGACTTCGAGCAGGCGCATGTCCTCGCCGCCGGTGATCGATACGATCACGCCCTTGGCGCCGTTCATCGAGACACCGTCGAGCAGCGGATTGGCGATCGCCTTCTGCGCGGCGACCAGGGCGCGGTCGTCGCCATCGGCCTCGCCCGTGCCCATCATCGCCTTGCCCATTTCCTGCATCACGGCGCGGATATCGGCGAAATCGAGGTTGATCAGGCCGGGCATCACCATCAGGTCGGTGATCCCGCGCACGCCCTGCTGGAGCACTTCGTCGGCCAGCTCGAACGCTTCCTTGAAGGTAGTGTTGGCGTTGGCGATCAGGAACAGGTTCTGGTTCGGAATGACGATCAGCGTATCGACATATTTCTGCAGGTCTTCGATGCCGGCCTCGGCGCTCTGCGCACGACGACGACCTTCGAAGGCGAAAGGCTTGGTCACCACGCCCACCGTCAGGATGCCCATCTCGCGCGCCGCCTTGGCGATCACGGGCGCCGCGCCGGTTCCGGTGCCGCCGCCCATGCCGGCGGCGATGAACACCATATGCGCGCCTTCGAGCGCCTTCTGGACCTGCTCGATCGTCTCTTCGGCAGCTGCGCGCCCGATCTCCGGCCGCGAGCCTGCGCCCAGCCCCTGGGTGATCTTCGCGCCCAGCTGGATGCGATGTCCGGCCGAGGATTGCTTCAGCGCCTGCGCGTCGGTGTTGGCGACGAGAAACTCGACCCCTTGCACGTCTGCGCGGATCATGTTCGCAATCGCATTGCCGCCCGCGCCGCCGACCCCGATCACGGTGATCTTGGGGGCCAGCTCATCCACCTCGGCGGGAAGAAAATCGATACTCATTCCATGTCTCCCTGGCGCCGCCTACGCGGTAGAGCGGCAGCTTGAACCCGTATCTGCACCAAGCACTGGGACGACTCTAGTATAAAGAGGCCCGGATGTCGCATTTCTTCAATAATTGGCTCGAAATGCCGCCATCAGACGCTGCAATACCGCGCCCGGGCTCGCCTTGGTGACCATCTGGTGGTGGCTCGGCTCAAGCGCGCGCAGGTCGATCGGATTCGACGCGGCAAAGCGTGCCAGTCCCGCAAGCGTCGCAAAGGCCGGTCCCGAATGCGCCTCGGGCAGCGCGATCAGTCCCTTGGGGCGTCCGACACGCACCGCGCTGCCCAGCGATTGCTGCGCATAATCGGCCACGCCCTTCAGCTCCGCGCCGCCGCCGGTCAGCACGATCTGCCGCCCGACCGGATCCGCGAAACCGAGCTTCTTCAACTCGCGGGTGATCTCGGCCATCAGCCGTTCGAGCCGCTGGCGGATGATCGTGTTGAGCTGGGTCTTGGTGATCTTGGCCCCTTCCGTACTATCGTCGGGGATCGCCGGCACCACGTCGATCATCTCGTGATTGTCGCGGGGGCTCAGATTGGCCGACCCGTGGAAGCATTTGGTCCGCTCGGCCCAGTGCCGGGCGGTGCCGAACGCGGATGCGATATCGTCGGTGATGTCGGCCGAGCCCATCGGGATCGACGCGAGCCCCGCCAGCACGCCGCCCGCGAACACCGACACGTTGGTAACCCCGGCGCCGATCTCCACCAACGCCACGCCCAGCTCACGCTCTTCATCGGTCAGCGTCGCCAGCCCGGTCGCCACCGGCGCGGCGATGATCGAACGAACTTCGAGATGCGCCGATCGCACGCACAGATCGAGGTTGCGCACCGGCGAACCGTCGGTGGACACCACATGGATGTCGACCCCCAGCCGATCGGCATGCAGCCCCAGCGGCCGCTTGACCCCCGAAAGCCCGTCCACCGTGTAGCGCGTCGGCTGCGCGTGCAGCACCATCTTGCCCTGCGGATCGATCGCGCCGCGCCCGGCCTTGAGCAGTTCGTCGATATCGCCCTGCTCCACCCGGTGTCCGCCCAGATCGGCCTCGAGCTTGACGATGTCGGAGACCAGCCCGCCCGCCGAGAAGCTGACCCAGACATCCTCGATGTTGAACCCGGCGATGCGCTCGGCCTGCTCGACCGCCTCGCGGATCGCGATTTCGGTCGCGCCCATATCGGCGACATAGCCGCGCTTGACGCCGCGGCTCTCGCGCTGGCCGGTGCCGAGCACGATCAGCTCGCCCGCATCGCCCTTCTGCGCGATCAGCGCCGATACCTTGGACGAGCCGACGTCGAGCGCGGTGATCAGTCCCTCGGGTGCTACCTTGGCCATCGCTTATTCCCCTGTCTCACCCGCGACCAGCGGGGCGGATGCCGCCGCCGGCCGCTGCATCACCATATTGCCTGCAACGCGCATGTCGAACTTGATCGTGCCCTTGCCCAGCAGCCGCTGCTTGGCGTCGAGATCGGCGAACTTGCGCAGCGCCGACGCCGCCTCGATCTCGCCCTCGGGCAATTGCAATTTCTCGCCGGTATCGAAGATCAGGTCCCAGCGCCGATTGCCGATCCAGGTCGCCGCCTTCACCAGCGGCTTGAGCGCCGGCGCCTCGTCGAGCAGCTTGGCGCGCGCGGGCTCCTGGGCATTGGCGCCGTCGCCGATCAGCAGCGGCAGATCGGGCATCGATTCACGCGAAACCGGCTCGAGCAGCACCCCGCTGGGATCGACCAGCATCAACTGGCCATTGCTCTGCCAGATCGCCGCGGGCTCGCGCTCGATGATGTTGATCCGCAGCGTATTGGGCAATTTGCGCGAAACCTGCGCATCCTGGATCCACGGATATTTGAGCAGCCGCTCGCGCACCAGCGCCAAGTCGACCAGCGGCATCGCCCGCGAATCCTGGTCTAGCGCCTGTTGATAGACCGTCATCCGGTCCATCCGCTTGAGCCCGTCGATCTGGATCTCGTCGACCCGCAGCCCGGCCTCGCCGACCACCTGCGACGCCGCGACCCCCGCCATCCCCGGCAGCCCCAACCACAAGGCAATACCGAGCGCCACCGCAGCGGCGGTGCCCACCATGCCCCAGGTCGCGATTTTCTGCAGCGTCGCCTGGCTGAACGGCAGCGCCGCGACTGCCTGGTCGAGCAGGCTAGGCCGCTTCGGACGGCGCGACGCGGCCTTGCGTTTCGCTGGGCTCGCTCCGCGCCGCGTCGCGGTCCGCTGGGCGGGCCTTCTGCTCACAGAGCGTCTTCCACGATGCGTTGCACCAGCTCGGCATAGCCTATTCCCAGGTGCCGCGCCTGCTCCGGTACAAGACTGAGTGGCGTCATCCCCGGCTGGGTGTTGACCTCGAGCAGGAACAGCCCGTCGACCCCCTGGCCATCGTCCCAGCGGAAGTCCGAACGCGACGCGCCCTTGCAGCCGAGCAGCCGGTGCGCGTCGAGCGCGATCCGCTTGCAGGCATCGGCAATGTCGTCGGGCACGTTGGCCGGGAAGACATGCTCGGTCAGCCCGTCGGTATATTTGGCGTCATAGTCATAGAAGCCGCTCTTGGGCTTAAGCTCGGTCACGCCGAGCGCCCGATCGCCCAGCACCGCGGTCGTCAGCTCGCGCCCGCGAATGAACGGCTCGGCGAGCAGTTCGTCGAATTCCTGCCACGGCCCGCGCACGTCGCGCCCGATCGGATTGCCGTAATTGCCCTCGTCGGTGACGATCGCCACGCCGACCGACGAGCCCTCGTTGACCGGCTTGAGCACATAAGGCCGCGGCAGCGGATCGCGCTCGTAGAGGTCCGCGCTGCGCACCATCCGCCCGCCGGGCATAGGGATGCCGTGCGGCACCAGCGCCTGCTTGGTCAGTTGCTTGTCGATCGCGATCACCGACGTGACCAGCCCCGAATGCGTGTATTTCAATCCCATCAGGTCGAGCATGCCCTGCACCGTCCCGTCCTCGCCGGGGGTGCCGTGGAGCGCGTTGAAAACCAGGTCCGGCTTCGCCTCGGCCAGCTTCACGCCCACGTCGCGGCCCATGTCGATGCGGGTGACGCGATGCCCCAGGCTCTCGAGCGCATCGGCGATCCCCGCGCCCGACATCAGCGAAACCTCACGCTCGGCCGACCAGCCGCCCATCAGCACGGCGATGTGGAGGGGTGAAGCCGACATCTATTGTTCCCCTGCGGAGGCAGGGGCCCAGACTCGGCGCGCAGCGCCGAATGCGCTACCGCGCACGAGCTTGTTGACGGGCTGGGCCCCGGCCTTCGCCGGGGAACGGAAAAAGAAACTCACTTCAAAACCCCGATCCGCTGTATTTCCCATTCCAGCTCCACGCCGGAATGCGCCTTCACCTTCGCGCGGACCTCTTCGCCCAGCGCCTCGATATCGGCGCTGGAAGCATTGCCCAGATTGAGCAGGAAATTGCAGTGTTTTTCGCTGACCTGCGCATCGCCTCGCCGCAAACCGCGGCAGCCCGCCGCATCGATCAGCGCCCAGGCCTTGTGGCCTTCCGGATTCTTGAAGGTCGAGCCGCCGGTGCGCGACCTAAGCGGCTGCGAAGCCTCGCGTTCCGCCGCGATCCGGTCCATCTCCGCGCCGATCGTGGCGGGGTCTCCGGGCACGCCCTCGAACAAAGCCTCGACCACGATCGCCCCCTCGGGAAGCTCCGAATGGCGATAGGTATAGCCCAATCGCGCCGCCGGCCAGGTCTCGACTGTCCCATCGCGAGTCACCAGCGTGATTTCGACCAATATATTCGATGTGTCGCGGCCATAAGCGCCGGCATTCATCCGCACAGCACCGCCGACCGTTCCGGGGATGCCCCGCAAGAACTCGAGTCCGGCGATCCCCGCGTCCCGCGCGGCACTGGCAACACTGATCCCCATCGCCGCCCCGCCCGCCCGGACCCGATTTCCGGGCTCGATCGAAACCTTGGCCATCGCCTTGGGCAGCCGCACCACCACCCCCGGCACCCCGCCGTCGCGCACGATCAGGTTCGAGCCGACGCCGACCGGCAGCACAGGGGTTTCGGGATCGAGCGCCGCGAGGAAGGCCGCAAGCGACTGCACGTCGTCGGGCCGCACCAGCCACTCCGCAGGCCCGCCCGTGCGGAACCAGATGAAGTCGGCGAGGCTGCCCTGAGGCTGGGAGGTGCCCCGGAGTGGCGGCAAGGCCATGCAGACGCTACTCATAAAACCCCTCCCCTGAAGGGGAGGGGAGAAAAATGGCGCAGGCTCACGCCACCGCCTCAACCCGGGCGGCAGCAATCCCCTCGGCCAGCCCCGCCGCCCACTTCGTAATATCGCCTGCCCCCAGGCAGACCACCATGTCCCCCGGCACCGCCACTTCGGCCAATACCCGCGCCAAAGCATCCGCATCAGCCACGACCGCCGCCGAACGATGCCCGCGCCGCTTCACCCCCTCGACCAACGCCTCGGCATCCACGCCCTCGCGCGGCGCCTCGCCCGCGGCATAGACCGGCGTCACCAGCACCATGTCGGCGTCGTTGAACGCCTGCGCGAAATCATCCATCAGATTCTCGAGCCGCGAGAAGCGATGCGGCTGCATCACCGCGATCACCCGCCCCTCGGCGCTCTCGCGCGCGGCGGAGAGCACCGCGCGGATCTCGACCGGATGGTGGCCATAATCGTCGATCACCGTCACGCCCTGCGTCTCGCCCACCTTGGTGAAGCGCCGCTTCACGCCCGTGAACATCGCGAAGCCCTTCTGGATCGTAGCATCCCGGATGCCGAGCTCGAGCGCCACGCCGATCGCGGCGAGCGCATTCTGGACATTGTGCCGCCCCGGCATCGGCAACTCGATATTCTCGATCGATCGCGTCGTCCCGTCGCGCTGGCGGATGATCGCCTCGAAGCGATTGCCCCCGGCATGCGGCGTCACATTGACCCCGCGCACATCGGCGCTGGCGGCAAAGCCATAGGTCACGATCCGCCGGTCGCGCACGCGCGGAATGATCGCCTGCACCTCGGGATGATCCAGGCACAGCAAGGCCGCGCCATAGAAAGGCACATTCTCGACGAACTCGACGAACGCATCCTTCACCCGATCGAAGCTGCCATAATGGTCGAGATGCTCGGGATCGATGTTGGTGACGACCGCGATCGTGCCGTCGAGCCGCAGGAAGCTGCCGTCGCTCTCGTCGGCCTCCACCACCATCCACTCGCTGTCGCCCAGCCGCGCATTGGAGCCATATTGATTGATGATGCCGCCGTTGATCACGGTCGGATCGACCCCGCCCGCGTCGAGCAAGGCCGCGATCATCGAGGTCGTCGTGGTCTTGCCATGCGTGCCCGCCACCGCGACGGTGGACTTCAGCCGCATCAGCTCGGCGAGCATTTCCGCGCGCCGCACCACCGGCACGCGCCGCTCATAGGCCGCCTCGACTTCGGGATTGGTCCGCACGATCGCGGTCGAGGTCACCACTACCGCTGCATCGCCCAGATTCTCGGCCTTGTGGCCGATCGTCACCTGGATGCCGCGCGCGCGCAGGCCCTGGATCACATAGCCCTCGGCCACGTCCGATCCCTGCACCTTATAGCCCAGATTGTGCATCACCTCGGCGATGCCGGACATGCCGATCCCGCCGATCCCGACGAAATGGATCGTGCCGATGTCGGTGGCGACGCCCCTCATGCGCCAAATTCCTTATGCATAAGACGGCTTCTGGGTCTGGACGACGGCACGGCGCTTCGTGGTCGATCCGATCGGCGCCTTCGGTGCGTGGATCGATTCGACCAGGTCGGCCAGGTCGCGTGCGGCGTGCGGACGGCCGCATTCGCGCGCCCGCGCCGCCGCATTTTCCAGCCCCTGCGTGTCGAGCCCCAGTTTCTGGATCTGCTTGGCGAGTTCGGCCGCGGTGAACAGGCGCTGCGGGATCGTCCGCGCGCCACCGGCCCTGCTGATCTCGCGCGCATTGGCGGTCTGGTGATCGTCGGTGGCGCTGGGCAGCGGCACCAGGATCGCCGGACGCCCCGCCGCGGTCAGCTCGGCGATCGTCGAGGCGCCGGCGCGCGCGATAACGATATGCGCCCAGGCCAGCGCCTCGGGCAGATCGGGCAGATAGGTCGCCAGATCGGCGGGGATCGAATGCGCCGCATATTTGGCGCGCACAGCGTCGATATCCTCGATCCGCGCCTGGTGCGTCACTTGCAGCCGGCGCCGGAAATGCACCGGCAGAAGCGCGAGCCCATCGGGCACCACCTGGCTCAGGATCGACGCCCCCTGGCTCCCGCCCGTCACCAGCACGCGGAAGATGCCGTCCTCGTCGAGCACCGGATAAGGCCGGTCGCGCAGCGCCAGCACCGCCTCGCGCACCGGGTTGCCGACCAGATGCGTCTTGATCTTCCAACTGTCCTTAAGCCGTTCGACATCGGCATAGGAGGTCGCGATCGCATCCACCTTCCCCGCGACGAAGCGGTTCACCCGCCCCAGCACCGCATTCTGCTCATGGACGATCGTCGGGATGCCCGCGCGAAACGCCGCGAGCAGCGCCGGCAGCGCCGGATAGCCGCCGAAGCCGATCACTGCGGAAGGCTTCAAGCCCTTGTACAATTGCAGCGCCATCGAACGCCCGGCCATCATCTTGCCCGCCGCGCGCAGATAGCCGAGCGGCCCTCCGCCCAGCCGTCCGGCCGGCAAGACATGCGTCTCGACATCCTCGAACAGGCCGGGAAAGCGCACCCCGCGATCGTCACTCACCAAGGCGACATGATGTCCCCGGCTGGCAAGCTCCACCGCCAGCGCCGCCGCGGGCACCATATGCCCGCCGGTACCTCCTGCCGCCAAAACGTAGCTGCGCGCCTTGCTCATGTCTTGCTCCACCGCCCCGTGTAAGGAGAGCGCTTCAGATACGGGTTTCGCCGCGTGAAAGCGAGCAGCAGCCCCATCCCCACCGAAAGCGCGATCATCGAGGAGCCGCCATAGCTGATGAACGGCAGCGTCATCCCCTTGGAAGGCGCGATCCCCGTATTCACCGCCATATTGATCAGCGCCTGCACGCCGAACTGCGCCGCCAGCCCCGCCGCCGCGAGCAAGCGGAACGCATCCTCTTCGTCGAGCAGCTTCATGAACACCCGGATCACGATCGCGGCATAGAGGATAACGATGACCGCGCAGGCGAGCAGCCCGAACTCCTCGCCGATCACCGAGAAGATATAATCGGTATGCGCCTCGGGCAGCTTGAACTTCACCTGGCCGCCGCCCGGCCCGGTTCCGGTCAGCCCGCCCGCGGTCAGCGTGTCGTGGGCCATCTCGATCTGGTAGCGATCGGCCAGCGCCGCTTCCTTGGTCGGGAAGAGGAAGCTGTTGATGCGGATTCGCGCGGTGTCGTAGAATATGTAGGCCGCGATCACCCCCGCCACCGCGGTGCCCATCAGCCCGCCGATCGCCACCCCCGATATGCCCGAAAGCGTCAGCAGGATCAGCCACACCGCGGCGAACACCATCGTCTGCCCGAAATCGGGCTGCAGCATCAGCAGCACCCCGATCAGCGCGGTCATCGCTCCGGTGACGAACAAGACCGGCAGCTCGGGATCCTTGGCGCGGAACGACAGCATCCACGCCGTCGCGACGATGAACAGCGGCTTTAGAAATTCCGAAGGCTGCAGGTCGGAAACGCCGACATCGATCCAACGCCGCGCGCCGTTCACTTCCTTCCCGATCACCGGCGCCAGCACCAGCAGCAGCAGGAAGAATGCCGCCCCGATCAGCGACAGCCGCCGCGCCAGCGTGATCGGCAGCATCGAGACGAAGATGAGGATCGGCACCGAAACGCAGACCCACATCAGCTGCCGCCAGAAATAATACATGGGCGGCACGATATGCGTCGCGTCCGAATAGCGCCGCGCGGTAGCGGGCGATGCCGCCGCCACCGCCACCAGCCCGATCGCGATCAGCAGCAGCGCCAGCAGCAGCAGCACTCGATCGACTTCCCAGAACCACATGCCCGCGCGCGTCGTGCTCGCCCGGCCCAGCTGGTTGCCGACCCGGCTTCTCGCCTCGACGGGCTCCACTTCGGCGGCCTCGCTCATCCGAGCGCCTCCACTGCCGCACGGAATGCCGCCCCGCGTGCCTCATAATCCCGAAACTGGTCGAACGACGCGCAGGCCGGCGACAGCAACACCGTCTCGCCCGGTTTCGCCTGGCTAGCAGCGCTCCGCACCGCCGCCTCGAGCGTGCCCGAACGCTCGACCGGCATCTCGCCTTCGAGAATGCTCGAGAACAGGTCGCCCGCTTCGCCGATCGTATACGCTTTCACGACATTGCCGAAGCCCGGCCGGCACGCATCGAGCTCGTCGGTCTTGGCGACCCCGCCCAAAATCCAGTGAATCCGCTCGAACGCCGCCAGCGCCGGCGCGGCCGAGGTCGGGTTGGTCGCCTTGCTGTCGTTGACGAACAAAACGCCGTTCCGTTTGGCCACCCGCTCCATCCGGTGCGCGAGCCCCGGAAAGCTCGCCAGCCCGCGATCGATCGCGTCCCTGCCGATCCCGAGCGCCTCGCACGCCGCGATCGCCGCCAGCGCGTTCTGGGCATTGTGCGGCCCCTGCAGCGCCGGCCAGCGCGACTGGTCCATGCAGACGCCGGGCGCGATCTTGGTCAGATCCTGCGATCGTCCCCCGACCGCCACCTCGCGGGCGATCGCCGCCGACGCCTCGTCACCGATCCCGACGATCGCGGCATGCCCGGGCGTCTGCATCCCGAACAGCCGCCCCTTCGACGCCGCATAGCCCGCAAACCCGTCATAACGGTCGAGATGATCCGGCGTGATGTTGAGCAGGATCGCGACATCGCAGTCCAGGCTGTGCGTGAGATCGATCTGATAGCTCGAAAGCTCGAGCACATAGACGCCCCCCGCCGGCAGCGGATCGCGCCCGAGGATCGGCAGTCCTATATTCCCCCCAGCCAGCGCCGGCAGCCCTGCGGTGCGGCAGATATGCTCGATCAGCGCGGTGGTGGTCGATTTGCCGTTGGTGCCGGTGATCCCGACCACCTTGTGCGGCGGAAGCTCCGCGCGCGCCTGCGCGAACAACTCGATGTCGCCGATGATCGGGACGCGCGCGGTGGCCGCCTGCGCCCGGATCGGGTGCCGGTTGAGCGGCACGCCGGGCGATACGACGATCCCTGCGAAGCCGGCGAGGTCGAGGTCCGCCGGATCGGCAACCACCAGATCCTCCCCGGCACGGGGAGGGGGACCAGCCGAAGGCTGGTGGAGGGGGCTCTCCTCATCGGAAGTCGCTTGTGGCGCCCCCCCTCCACCACGCTCTTCGAGCGCGGTCCCCCTCCCCGTGCCGGGGAGGAGCGAGTTCCGCGCAGCCTCGTTCGAATCCCACGCAACAACGCTGGCCCCGCCAGCCAGCAAAGCCTCCACCGTCGCCCCCCCCGACCGCGCAAGCCCGAGCACCGCGTACCGCTTTCCGTCAAAGGCCGAGCCCGTAATCACCGCAGCTTCAGCGTCGAGAGCCCCGCCAGCGCCAGCACGAACGCGATGATCCAGAAACGGATCACCACCGTCGGCTCGGACCAGCCGAGCTGCTCGAAATGATGGTGGATCGGCGCCATCTTGAAGACGCGCTTGCCGGTGCGCTTGAAGAAGAAGACCTGGATGATCACGCTCAGCGCCTCGATCACGAACAGCCCGCCGATGATCCCCAGCACCAGCTCATGCTGCGCCGCCACCGCGATCGCGCCCAGCGCGCCGCCCAGCGCCAGGCTGCCGGTATCGCCCATGAAGACCGCCGCCGGCGGCGCGTTGAACCACAGGAACGCCAGCCCGGCCCCCACGATCGCGCCGCACAGGATCGCCAGGTCGCCCGCGCCCGGAACGTGCGGGATGCCCAGATAGGTCGCGAACACCTTGTTGCCGACGACATAGGCGATCAGCATGAACGCCATGCTCGCGATCACCACCGGCATCGTCGCCAGCCCGTCGAGCCCGTCGGTCAGGTTCACCGCATTGCCGAAGGCGACGATCGTGAAGGCGGCGAAGGGGATGTAGAAATAGCCGAGATCGGGATGGATCCAGCTGAAGAAGGGCACGTAGAGCTGGGTGCCGGTCTGCGACACGATGATCCACGCCGCGGCGCCCGCGATCAGGAACTCGCCGAGCAGCCGGACCTTGCCCGATACGCCCGCGGTGCTCGCCTTGCGCACCTTGTCATAATCGTCGAGGAAACCGATCATTCCGAAGCCGAAGGTCACGAACATGCACGCCCAGACCAGCGGGTTGCGCAGGTCCATCCACAGCAAGACGGCAAGCATCAGGCTGGTCAGGATCATCAGCCCGCCCATCGTCGGCGTGCCGCGCTTGGCGAGATGGCTCTGCGGCCCGTCCGCGCGGATCGGCTGGCCCTTGCCCTGCCGCAGCCGCAGCCAGCCGATGAACTTCGGCCCGATCAGCAGCCCGAGGAACAGGGCCGTCGCCACGCTCGCGCCGGTGCGGAACGACAGATAGCGGATGAGGTTCAGGACACCCGGAAAGCCCAGTTGCTCGGCGATCAGGTAGAGCATGTTCGAAGTGTCCCAAGCGCGGCGACGACCGCGGAAAGCCGCACGCCGTTCGATCCCTTTACGAGCACGGCGTCGCCCGGCGCCAGTATCGATTCGAGGCGCGCCAAGGCAGTGTCTGCGTCGGCCACATGGACGAAATCGATCCGCCCCTCAAGCGCTTCGGCCAGCGGCGCCATGTCCTGGCCGACCAGAATGGCGTAGCCGACGCCAGCCGCCTCGATCGGCCCGGAAAGCTCGGCATGAAAGGCTTGCGAATGGTCGCCCAGCTCGCGCATCTCGCCCAGTACGACGATCTTGCGACCCGGCTCCTGCGCCAGCACGTCCAGCGTCGCGCGCATCGAAGCGGGGTTGGCATTGTAGCTTTCGTCGATCACCAACGCTTCGCCTTCGGGCAGCCGCGCCAGGAACCGCGCGCCGCGCCCGGCGAGCCCGCCCATCTCGGCCAGCGCCAGCCCCGCCATCTCCAGATCGCCGCCTACGGCATCCACCGCGGCGATGATCCCCATCGCGTTCGAGACCCAGTGCGCGCCGGGCTGTGCAATCGTGAAGCTCAGCTCGCGCACGCCGAAGCGCGCCGTGACGAAAGTCCCCCCGGTACGCGTCCGCATCGCTTCAACCGCGCGATAGTCGGCGCCGTCGCCGTTGCCGAAGGTCATGATCGCGCCCGCATAGGGCTTGGCCGCTTCGATCAACCGGTCGCGATGCGGGCTGTCGAAGGGGATGATCGCGGTACCGCCGGGCTCGATCCCCTGGAAGATTTCGCCTTTAGCGTCGGCGATCGCGGCCTCGCTCTCGAAAAAGCCCATATGCGCCGGCGCGATCGTCGTCACCATCGCGACATGCGGCCGCACCAGCCGAGTCAGCGCGGCGAGTTCGCCCGCATGGTTCATCCCCATCTCGAAGACGCCGAACCGTGCGCTGCGCGGCATCCGCGCCAGGCTCAGCGGTACGCCGGTATGGTTGTTGTAGCTCTTGACCGAACGGTGCGCGGTCCCCGGCTCGGGGCGATCGAGCGCCGCGAACAATGCCTCCTTGGTCCCGGTCTTGCCCACCGATCCGGTGACGCCGATCACCTTGGCGGCGCAGCGTCCCCGCGCGGCAATTCCCAGCGCGTCGAGCGCGGCAATCGTGTCGCTAACCAGCACATGCGGATGCGCCGCGGCTTCGGAAACCACCGCCCCCGCCGCACCTTGCGCGAACGCCTGGTCGAGGAAGCGATGCCCATCGGTCGCCTCGCCCTTGAGCGCGAGGAACAGGTCCCCGGGCCCGACTTCGCGCGAATCGAAGGTGACGCCGGAAACGTCGAACGGAGCCGAAGCGGTTCCGCCGGTCGCGAGCGCGATCTCCTCGGAGGTCCAAAGCGTCGCAGCGTCCCTCACGCCGCGCACTCCCGCGCAACGCTCACATCATCGAACGGCAGCATGCGATCGCCGACGATCTGCCCCTGCTCATGCCCCTTGCCGGCGATCAGCACGATATCCTCGGCCTCGGCCATCGCCACCGCCGCGGCAATCGCATCGCGCCGCCCGCCAATCTCGGTCGCTCCAGGCGCGCCCTTCAATATCCCGGCTCGGATCAGCGCCGGGTCCTCCCCGCGCGGATTGTCGTCGGTGACGATCACCACGTCCGCGCCCGCCGCCGCTTCCTGCCCCATCAGTTCGCGCTTGCCCGGATCGCGGTCGCCGCCGGCGCCGAACACCAGGATCAGCCGCCCGCTGGTATGCGGTTTCAGCGCCGCAATCGCCGCATCGAGGGCATCGGGGGTATGCGCATAATCGACATAGACGGGCGCCCCGGTCCGCGTGATCACCGCGCGCTCCAGCCGCCCGCGCACCGGCTGCAGCCGGGCCAGGTTCGCGATCGTGGCAGGCACCTCGCCGCCCGTCGCGATCACCAGCCCCGCCGCGGTCAGCGCGTTCGCGGCCTGGTAGGCGCCGATCAGCGGCAGCATCACCTGGAAGGTTCGGCCCTCGGCCGCGATCGTCAGCCCCTGCCCGAGCAGGGTCGGATCGCGCGCGACGAGGCGCAGCGTATCGCCATGCTCGCCCACCGTCACCAACCGGTTGCCCCGCGAGCGCGCCAGATCCTCGACCCGCATCGCATTGGGGTCGTCGGCCCACACCACCGCCGCGCCGTCCATGTCGAGCACGTCGGCGAACAGCCGCAGCTTGGCATGGAAATAGGTCGCCATGTCGCCATGATAATCGAGATGGTCGCGGCTGAGATTGGTGAAGGCGGCCGCGCGGACCGGCAGCCCCTCGGTGCGATATTGCGAGAGGCCATGCGACGACGCTTCGAACGCAACATGCGTCACCCCCTCGCGCGCCAGCCCCGCTACATTCGCCAGGAAGGTCACCGCGTCGGGCGTGGTCAGCCCGGTGCTCACCGTATCGTCGGCAGTCGTCACCCCCAGCGTGCCGATCGACGCGGCGTGATGCCCCGCCATCCGCCACAGCTGCCGCGTCATCTCGACGGTGGAGGTCTTGCCGTTTGTGCCCGTCACCGCCACCGCAGTGGCGGGAAAAGGCGCGAAATATTGTGCCGCCAACCGGGCGAAACACTCGCGTGGATTGTCGTGCGCGATATGCACCGCACCCTCGACCAACGCCTCGGGCCGCGCGACCACGGCGATCGCGCCGGCCTGCACCGCGGCGGGGATATAGTCCTCGCCATTGACCTGCAGCCCCTGGAACGCGCCGAACACCGTTCCCGGCGCCACCTTGCGATTGTCGATCGCGAACCCGGTGACGATGGCGGTCTCGTCACCGCCCGTCAGCGCGCCCAGCTTCATCGATCGGAGGCCACGACGCCGTGCGGGCCGGTCCAGATAAGGCGCTTCAGTTCGGAAAGGTCGACGTCGCGCGATGAGTCGGGGATCACCCCGAGCAGCGGACCGGTGCGCATCACGACGCGACTGACCACCGGCGCGGCGGTCCAGCCTGCGGTCCGCTGGCCAGCGGACTGGGCGTTGCCAATGGGCGAATCGAGCATAGCGATCACCACATAGCGCGGTGCGTCCATCGGGAAAGCCGCCGCGAAGGTCGAGACGTTCATGTTCGCCGAATATCCGCCCTTGCCTGGGCGCTCGGCGGTGCCGGTCTTGCCGCCCACGCGAAAGCCCGGCGCGTCGGCCTTCTTGCCGGTGCCGTCGGTGACGATCAGGCGCAGCAACTGGCGCATCCGCGCGCTGGTCGATTCGCTGAAGACGCGCGTGCCGGTCGGTGTCTTGTCCACCTTCAGCATCGTCGCCGGGCGGTGGATGCCGCCGTTGATCATCGCCGCATAGGCGGTCGCCAGCTGGAGCGGCGTGATTGCGATGCCATGGCCATAAGCGGTCGTCATCGTCGTCAACCGGCCCCAATGGCTCGGCCACAAGGTACCCGCTTTCTCGATCTCGACCTCGGGCGCCGCGTCGAAGCCCAGGCGGCGGAACAGGGCCTCCATAGGCGCCTGACCCATCAGGTCCGCGATCCGCGCAGTCGCGATGTTCGACGAATAGATAAGCGTCTCGGGAATATTTAGGAACCGGCGCTGGGGATGATCGTCGCTGATCGAGAAGCGCCCGATCCGGATCGGCGCCGTGGCGTCGAAACGCCGCGCCATCGACGTGACCGTGCCGCTGTCGATCGCCGCCGCCATTGCCAGCGGCTTGAAGGTCGAGCCCAGCTCGTAGCGCGCCTGCGTCACATTGTTGCGCGGCACTTCGCCCTGGATCGCGTTCGGGTTGAAGCTGGGAAGCGACACCATCGCCATCACTTCGCCGGTGCGCACGTCCAGGATCACCCCGGCAGCCCCCGCCGCTTGAAACGACGCCATTGCCGAGCCCAGCTCATTTTCGAGCGCCGCCTGCACGCGCAGGTCGAGCGACAGCGGCACCGGCTGTCCGCGCCGCGCCGGATCGGTCAGCTGCGCGTCGAGCACCCGCTCCATGCCATATTTGCCGTGGCCGGTGACGTCGAGGAAGCCGAGCACATGCGCCGCCAGCGCCGACTGCGGATAGAGCCGATCGGGCTCGCGCTGGAATTCGATCGCCGGCTCGCCCAGCGCATTCACTGCATTGACCAGCTCGGGCATCGCCCGGCGCTTCAGATAGCCGAAATTGCCTCCCGAGTTAAGCATCGCATAATAATGGCCTGCGCTCTGTTCGGGGATGAGGGCGGCGAGCTTCTGCGCCAGCGCAGTCTTGTCGCCGATCACCTGGTTGGGGTGCACCGCGATCGCCCAGGCGTCGATCGATCGCGCGAGCGGCGCGCCGTGCCGATCGACGATGTCGCCGCGTGGCGGCAGCAGCACGGCGTTCAGGTTGCGCGCCGTCGCCGGCTCGGCCCACAGCGCGAGCAGCGCCAGCTTGCCGACCAGCACCAGCGTGCCGAATCCGAACAACAGGCTCAGGATCATCAGCCGCACCTGCGCAACGGCGACGAGCGCCTGCCGGGCGCCGCCCGAACGGCGCGATCGCGCCGGCGGGGCCACCACCAGGATCAACGGAGTGCCAGCTGCTCGCGCTTCGCCAATTTTTGCAGGTCGCTCATCGTTGAGGCGCTCAGCACGCCATCGCCGACCATCGCCACCGCGCGCTTGTCGGCCCGCTTCATCAGCTTGCGCAATTCCTTGTCCTGCCGGGCGGCGACCGCCGCGCCCGGGTCGCGCGAGGCAGTCTGCACGGCAGGCTTGGCCGGAGCCGCCTCAACCGCAGCCGTCTGGACCGCAGGAGCCGGAGCGACCGGCGCGGCAACGGGAACCCCTGCCGGCACCACCAGCGACGCCATCTGGATCTCGGCGTCGGCGCCGGGCGCGCCGAGGCTCGCCAGCGCCAGCTCGTTCGCCAGATATTGCTGCGGCGACGGTGCGGCGAGCGCCAGCACTTCGCCATTCCAACGCTCGAGCTGGGCCATGTTGGCGCGCGTGTTGAATTCGGTCTCCAGCGCGCGGATATCGCGCTGCGCCTGGACGATCGCCGCCTTCGTCGCGTTCAGCTTCGCCTGTTCGGCGGCGCCGTTCGAGTTCACCAGATAACAGGCCGGCGCGACCACGACGCCGCACAGGAACCAGCCCAGCCCCTTGAATCCTTGCACTGCCATCAGTTCACTCCCTCACTCGACCAGGCAGAAGCGGCGGTGCGCCGCGCCACCCGAAGCGTCGCTGAACGTGCGCGCGGGTTACGGTTGATCTCCGCTTCGCCAGGCTTCACGGCCTTGGCGGGCGGTTCGAAACTAGGTTCAGCCCGGGGGCCGATAGTAGGGCGGTGCCGCGAGCCGGCCGGCTCGCTGCCGCTGCGCTCGCGGAAGAAGCGCTTCACAATGCGGTCCTCGAGACTGTGGAACGTAACCACCGCCAGCCTTCCGCCAGGCTTAAGGACGCGCTCAGCCGCTGCCAGCCCTTCCGACAGCTCGTCGAGCTCCCGGTTGAGATGGATTCGGATCGCCTGGAAGGTCCGAGTCGCCGGGTCCTTCTTCTCGTGCGCCTTATGATTTAACGCTTTCCTAACCACGTTCGCGAGTTCGGTCGTCCGCTTAAGGGGTCGTGCGGAGACGATCGCCCGCGCCACCCGCCGCGAACGCGGTTCTTCGCCATATTGGAAGAGTATATCGGCGATCTCTTCCTCCTCGGCGCTGTTCAGCCATTCCTCGGCGGTAACCCCCGACTGGCTCATCCGCATGTCGAGCGGACCGTCCTGCTGGAACGAAAAGCCGCGGTCGGCCTGGTCGAGCTGCATCGACGACACGCCGATATCCATCGTGACGCCGTCGACCGGGACCAGGTCGCGCTGCGCCAGCTCGCTTTCCATCGCGCTGAACGGCGCTTCGATCAGGATCAGCCGTCCGTCGGACGCGGCGACGAGGGTTCGGCCGCTTTCGATCGCGAACGAGTCGCGATCGAAAGCGGCCACCTCGGCACCCCGCGCGAGGATGGCGCTGGTATATCCGCCCGCACCGAAGGTCGCGTCGACATGGCGCTCGCCGGGCAGAATCGCGAGCCCATCGATCACTTCGTCGAGCAAGACGGGGATATGCGGGGCGTCGCTCACAGCTTCACCCCCTTCGAATGGCAGAGAAATTCGCAGATTTCGCGCAGGCCCGGATCGGCGCGATCGTCCTTCAGCAGCACTTCGGGCGCCCAGATGTCGAACGTCTCGCCATTGCCGTTGAAGAAGGCCCATTTCTGGATGCCCGCCTTCATCTTGAAGAAAGGCGGAATCACGAAGCGCCCCGAATCGTCAAACGGCGCCTTCTCGACCTGGCCGAAGGCGCGGCGCTTGGCGCTGCGATCGGCCTCGTCGCCGCGATCGACCGCGATCTGCTCGCGGCGATCGATCCGCTCATATTTTTCCTTGGACCAACTGAGATCATGCGCGGAGAGGCAGCCATCCTCGGCGCGGTATCCCACGACGATCTGGCGGATGTCCGAATTGCGCTCGGCGGCGGCGCGGAGGTCGGCGGGAATGGCGACGCGACCCTTCAGGTCCACCGCCTGGAGCGCAAATCCCTCGAAGAGCTCCCTGTCCGCCAATTGCCCCAATCCCCTTTGGGCACATCTTCCCCGTCTCCGGAATCGCGGTTTCCCTGCCGCAAAAACCGGCCTTGAATCGACGGTGGAAGGGTGAGTGCCCCCTTAAGGATCGCGTTTAATCATAGATGCCGTGGGGACACAACGGGTGAAATGGGGATTTCACGGGAAAAACCCCCACTTTCACTACTTGCTCGGCGATGTTTTGCATATGCTTATGCTTTGTTCTCGCTCTGTTTCGACGCGCGCAGGCTGAAGCGCACATCCCGACGAAGATGTTCGAAATAGATGCAGGCGCGGACGAATGGCCGCGCGGAGCGAAGCGTTGCGCCCGAGGAGGGGCCTTAGCGCGGCGTCGCGCTTCCCGAACCCTCGTCGACGGGGGTATTCGTCGACGAGGTGCTGGGTGCCACCCCAAGCGCCGCGAGCGGTTCGTCCTTCGCTTTGGCGCGGACGGCATCTTCCTCGGTCATGTTGGCGACGACGGTGGCGTTGGAGGCGCCGATCGCAGTGACGGGCGCGTCGCGATTGGCCGACGAAAAGATCAGGCTCGCGAGCCCGATGAGCACCAGTACCATCGCCAGCCCCGTCATGCCGACGCGAACTCGCTGGATGGCCTGGGCAGAGTCCTGATGCGATCCCGACTTCATACCTGTGATATAAATGTAACGGCGAAATCGCGCCTTGTCGAGCCGAGCCATCAGCCCGCCTCGCTTGGCTCCGGAACCGACAGGCCCTTGGCGCGCAACCAATCGGCATTGTAGAGCGTCGAGAGGTAGCGAAATCCAGTGTCGCACAGGATCGTGACGATCCGCTTGCCCGGCCCCAATTGCTGCGCGAGCCGAACCGCGCCGGCGACATTGATCCCCGACGACAGCCCCAGGCACAACCCCTCTTCGGAGAGCAACCGCCGGACCCATTCCAGCCCTTCCTCGTCGGAAATGCGGAACTGGGTGTCCACCGGCGCGCCTTCGAGATTGCCGGTGATCCGCCCCTGCCCGATCCCTTCGGCGACCGACGACCCTTCGCTCTTGAGCTCGCCATGCGCATAATAATCATAGAGCGCGGCGCCATAGGGATCGCTCAGCGCAATGCAGACATTCTCGTCCTTGGCCTTGAGCCCCAGCCCGACGCCCGCCAGCGTTCCGCCGGTGCCCACCGCGCAGGTGAAGCCGTCGATCCGCCCGTCCATCTGGCTCCATATCTCCTCGGCGGTGCCAACGATATGCGCGCGGCGATTGGCGATATTGTCGAACTGGTTCGCCCAGATCGCGTTCGGCGTCTCCTCGGCGATCCGCCGCGAGGTGTGCACGAAATGGCCGGGGTTCGAATAGGGTGCCGCCGGCACCAGGATCAGCTCGGCGCCCAGCGCGCGCAGCGTGTCCATCTTCTCGCGGCTCTGGGTCTCGGGCATGACGATGATCGTCTTGTAACCCTTGGCATTGGCGACCAGCGCCATGCCGATGCCCGTGTTGCCCGCGGTCCCCTCGACGATCGTGCCACCGGGCGCGATCAGCCCACGCTCCTCGGCGTCGAGCAGGATGAACAAGGCCGCCCGGTCCTTCACCGACGCCCCCGGATTGGCAAATTCGCACTTGCCGTAAATATCGCAGCCGGTCGCCTCGCTCGGCCCCTTCAGGCGCACCAGCGGGGTGTTGCCGATCAGGCCCAGCGTATCGGATGTCACATGCATCGCCCTAGATAGGGGTGCCCGCCCGCGCATCGCAAGCAAGCGATGCTGTCAGGCTTGGGAGCCGCGCTTGTAGAGACCCTCTCTACGAGCGCGCCCAGCTTGCGCGGCACTTTCATTGCTGATCCAAAGCACCCGACGGCAATCGTGCCGTCGTCGGAGCAAAGGAGACGTATGAATGTAGCAGAGCTGTGCGCGATCCTTGTTGCGATGTGCGCCTTCGCGGCCTTGATTCTCAAGGTCGTGGAAGTGTCTCGCAAGAAGTAGCGTACCGGGCGGGGGGTGCGCTACAACGCATCCCCCAAACGATTTGAGCCCCGGCTGCTACAACAGCCGGGGCTCGTGTCAGAGCATTGGAAACCAATGAACGTAGCACCCGCTACTTAAGCGACTCGCGTGAATATTTCAAGCCGCGACCCCTGCCTGCTTGAGGTGCGGCCCCAGCCGCCCACTCAGCCACAGGAAGAACATCCGATAGTCCGAAACGAGCGACCAGAGCGGATAGGTGAAGGTCGCCGGCCGGTTCTTCTCCACGCCGAAATGCGCGCCCCAGGCGAAGCCATATCCCGCCAGCGGCACCAGCAGCCACCACGAGCCCCCCGAACGCAGCGCGACGATCAGGAACAGGAAGGTCAGCGCCGTCCCGATATAATGCAGCCGCCGCGTCTCGGGCTTGGCATGCTCGCGCAGATAATGTGGCCAGAAGTCGCGATAGCGGGTGATCGTGCGCGCCATGGCCCCGATGCTACGCTTCTTTCGCCCCTGCGCAAGCCATGGTAGAAGGCATCGAGGCGGAGGTAGACGATGGGTGCGCAGCTCAACATCAAGGATGCCGAGACCGTCCGTCTCGCGCATGCGCTTGCCGAGGCAACCCGTCAGCCGGTCACCAAGGCGATCCGTCGGGCACTCGAACGCGAACTACGCGCAACCGAGGCCGAGCGCGCCGAACGTATGGAGCAACTGCGAGAGATTGTGCGAGACGCACGCTCGCTCTGGAAGCCGGAATATCTGAACGCCGATCTGGATGACCTCATATATGATGAGCGCGGTCTCCCCAGATGATCCTCGATAGCTCGGTCCTGGTCGCCATTCTCCAGGAAGAGCCCGAAGCCGCGACCTTGATAGAAGCGCTCGCCGATCATTGGGGAGCCATAAGGCTGTCTGCTGCAAACTATTTGGAGGCCACGATCGTGATCGATCGCAACGGCAGCGCCGAATTGAGCGCCCGGTTCGATGCGTTGATCAAGGCATTCGCAGTCGAGATTGTGCCTGTGACCAAAGAGCAGGCCGAAATCGGGCGCCAAGCTTATTGCGCCTATGGCAAGGGCAACCACCCCGCCCGCCTCAACTTCGGCGACTGTTTCGCCTATGCCCTCGCCAAGGCCACCAACGAACCCTTGCTCTTCAAGGGCGGCGATTTCGCGCAGACCGATATCGCCGCCGCGTGACCCGCAAGCACAGCTTTCCCCCCGTCGTCGATCCGGACGTCCGCCTGCTCGTCTTGGGCTCGCTCCCCGGCGAGGCCTCGCTCGCGGCGCATCGCTATTATGCCCATCCACAGAACCAATTCTGGCACCTGCTCTCCCCCGCCGCCGGCCGCGATCTCGCCGCCCTCCCCTACGAAGCCCGGCTGACCGCATTGCTCGAAGCGCATATCGGGCTGTGGGACGTGATCGCCAGCGCCGCCCGCGCCGGCAGCACCGATGCGGCGATCCGCGATGCGGAGGGTCATGACGTGGCAGGGCTCGCCGCAAGCCTGCCGGACTTGCGCGCGATCGCCTTCAACGGCGCCACCGCGCACAAGCAGGGCGTCAAGCAGCTGGGATCGGCCGCGCACCGCTACGCGATCATCGCCCTTCCCTCGAGCAGCCCGCTCCACACCGTCGGCCTCGCCGCCAAGCTTGCCGCTTGGCGGGCGCTCGCCACCTACTCGGCCTAAACTTTCCTACAGCGCCTTGTTCTGGTAATGTTCCAGTCATGAGTCGTTCGCTGCCTATCGCTCCCCACGTGCGCTTTGCGACGCACGCAACGAACGAACCCGAACGCGCAATTCTATTGCCGAAAACACAGGAAAAGTGGGAAGCTAAGCCCGCGAACCTGCTCGCTTTCCCCCCGCGACCGCTGCGCTGGCTGTTCCTCGATCTCAATTCCTATTTCGCCAGCGTCGAGCAGCAGCTCGATCCCGCGCTGCGCGGCAAGCCGATCATCGTCGCGCCGGTCGATGCCGATACCACCGTCGCCATCGCCGCTTCGATCGAGGCAAAGCGCTACGGCATTTCCACCGGCACGCCGGTTTGGGAGGCGAAGCAAATATGCCGCGACATCATCGTCACCCCCGCCCGCCATGCACGCTATGTCGAGTTTCACGACGCGATCGTCGCCGAGATCTGGCGCCACATCCCCGTCACCCATGTCTGCAGCATCGACGAAGTCGCCTGCCGCCTGCTCGATAACGAGAATAGCAGGGAAGCCGCGGTAGCGCTGGCCAGGCGGATCAAGGCGGGCATCCGCGCGAACGTCGGCGAATGTCTCACCAGCTCGGTCGGCATCGCCCCCAATCGCCTCCTCGCCAAGCTCGCATCGGACATGCAGAAGCCCGACGGCCTGATCGTCTTCACCGAAGACCAGCTACCCCATCGCCTGTTCGACATGCCGCTGCGCGACATCGCCGGCATCGGCGCCAAGATGGAGCGCCGGCTGGCGCAGGACGGCATCCTCGATATCCGCCAATATTGCGAACGCCGCCCGCGCGACGCCGGCACGGCCTGGGGCGGCACCAACGGCGATCGGCTCTGGTATCAGCTGCACGGCGTCGATCTGCCCGAAAAGCCCAGCCAGAGCCGTAGCATCGGCCATAGCCACGTCCTCTCGCCCAACAAGCGCGCGCTCGAGCCCACCCGCGTCACCGCGCGCCGCCTCGCACTCAAATGCGCCAGCCGCTTGCGGCGCAAGGGCTATCGCAGCCGGCTGCTCGTCCTCCACGGCAAGTTCGAGGACGACAAGAGCAACTGGCGCGCCGCGATCAAGCTGCCCTGCACCGAGGATAGTTTCGTCATCCTGGCGGCGCTCGATTCGCTCTTTCCGCGCCTGGCAGAGGCCGGTCGCAAGCGCCCCGGCGGCTTCCGCCTGCGCATGGTCGGCGTCACGCTGTCCGAAATCGAGGCGGTCGAGGGCGAACAGGGCTCGCTGTTCGCCGCGCTCGATCCAGACGATCCGCTCGCCCGCGAAACGCGCACGCTGGCGCTCAGCCGGGCAATGGATCGAATCAACGAGAAGTTCGGTCGCCACGCGGTCAGCGTCGGCCCGCTGAACGGCGGGCGGGTCGATGCCGTGGGCACCAAGATCGCTTTCGGCCGCATCCCCGAAATGAATGAATTTCATGAGTGAACGGTTCATCATGGCGTAACAAGCCGATTGTTACATTGCGGCGCACAAGAATGTTATGACCCGCTAGCCGGAATCGGCTTGACGATTATTGCCCTCTGCCCGAAAGCACGCCTCGCTATGAAAAATATCCATATTGTCGCAACCGCCGCCGCGTTCCTTGCCCTGAGCGCTTGTCAAAACGCCCCCGAGGAAGTGAGCAGCACTGCTCCCGATCCGATGGCGTCGCAGCTCGCAAATGCTGCGCCCGTCGAGCTGCCGCCGGCGATCTCGTCCAGCGCTACGCTGCGTTGCGGCGACAATAGCCTGATCTATGTCGACTTCTTCCAGGGCGAAAAGCAGGTCAATCTTCGCACCCAGAAGGGCGGCGTCGCGACGATGCTCAAGGCGCCCGAGGCCGGCCAGCCTTATGTCGCCGAGGGTGGCTATTCGCTCACCGGCAACGCCGAGTCGGTCAGCGTGACCACGCCCGGCCAGTCGGCGAAGACCTGCAAGGCCTGATCGCCTTCTCCTTTCGATTTCCCCAGGGTCGGCGGGCATTCCCGCCGGCCCTTTTTCATGCCAGCCTGTCGGTTACCAAGAGGAAGGAATCGATTGGCCGCGATCGCGATCTACAGCCCGAAGGGTGGCGTCGGTAAGACGACGCTGGCGGTCAATCTCGCCTGGGCCGCCGCGACCCTGTCCAACCGCCGCACCTTGCTCTGGGATCTCGATCCGCAGGCCGCGTCGACCTTGCTTATTGGCCCCACCACCGGATCGTCGGACCAGGCGCAGGCCATCTTCACCCGCGATCTCCCGCCGGCCCGGCTGGTTCGGCGCACCCGGATCGATCGGCTCGATCTGATCGCGGCCGATACGTCGCTGCGCTCGCTCGACCGCCTCTTCCACGAACTCGACAAGAAAAAGCGGCTGGCCAAATTAGCCGGCGACCTCGGCAAAGCCTATGATCGCATCCTCATCGATTGCCCCCCGGGGCTGAGCGAGACCAGCGAACAGGTCATGCGCGCCGCCGACCTGATCGTCGTTCCCGTCAACCCCTCCCCGCTGTCGACGCGCGCGTTCGACGAAGCCGCTGCGCATCTGGGGCGCAGGGGCTACAAGACGCCGTTGATGCCGGTCCATTCGATGGTCGATCGCCGGCGCAAGCTTCACGCCGCCACGCTGGAGGCGCATCCCGACTGGCCGGTCATTCCGATGGCGAGCATCGTCGAGACCATGGCGGTGCGCCGGCTTCCGGTCGGCCAGTTCGCCGCGCGGTCGGCAAGCGCGCGCGCCTTCGCCACGCTGTGGCAGGCGATCGAGCGCCGCCTCGCCGCCCGGCGTTGAGCAGGCGATGAGCCCCCCGCTGCCGCCGCCACTGGATCTCGATCCCGATCTGGTGCTGCGCGCTTATGCGATGGGCGTGTTCCCGATGGCGGATCATCGCCGCGCCGCCAGCGTCTATTGGGTGGAGCCGAAGCTGCGCGGCATCCTGCCGCTCGATCGCTTCCGTCTCTCGCGCTCGCTGCGCAAGACGATCCTCGCCGATCGCTTCCGCGTCACCGTCGACACCGAATTCGAGCGCATCGTCAGCCTGTGCGCCGAATCCGCCAGCGACCGGCAGGATACCTGGATCAACGGCCCGATCGAGCGAGTCTTCGTCGCACTTCACCGGCGCGGCTTCGCCCATTCGGTCGAATGCTGGGACGGCGATCGGCTGGCCGGCGGCCTCTATGGGCTGGCACTGGGCCGCGCCTTCTTCGGCGAATCAATGGTCACCCGAGTCCGCGATGCTTCCAAGGTGGCCTTCGCGCATCTCGTCGCGCGGTTGAAGGCGGGGGGCTTCACGCTGCTCGATTGCCAGTTCCAGACCGAGCATCTCGCTTCGCTCGGCGCGGTCGAAGTCCCGCGCGACGATTATGTCGCGTTGCTGGGCGCCGCGCTCGGGGAAACCTCGGCCGGGCTCGCGCTCGGGGTGCCGCTGGTCGACGGAGACTTCTTCGCGCTCGACTTGCCGCCCGCCGATCCGCCCGCCGAAGGCGCAGGAACCGTTTCGGGCCCACTCTCGCGGAAGGTCATCGCGCAGCTCTTGGGCCAGACGTCGTAAATCGGGTGGCGCACGACGTTGAGCGCCGGCCGCTCCTTGTAGAGCCAGCCCGAATGGACCCGATGCCAGCGCTTGTCGAGCTGGAGCACATCGACCTGGACGAAGGCGCCGGTCAGCTGGTCGGTCTCGAACGGCGCCGTCTTGTCGCAGGCGCGCAGCCGCACGATCACGTCGCCGATCCGCACCGCGGTACCGGGCTTGAGCTTGAATTCGCGCGACTCGCCGTTGCGCTTGTTGAGGAAGCCGAGCACCGCGACTCGCTCGTTCATCGGCGTCGCGGCGGCATCGATCACCCCCCGGTCGACATTCACCGAAACCACTTCGGCGCCCCCCGAGGACGCGCTGGCGCCTGGGGTGATGACGATATCGTCGGCGCTATTGTTGACGACCTCGGGGTCGCCGTTGCACGCGCCCAGCGCCAGCAGCAGAAGCGCCGCCCCCGCCGCCTGTCCGGCGCGCAGGGTCATGCGTCGGGAGTCCAGGCCTCGTAATCGCCGGTGCCGCGCGCGCGCTGTCCGCCCGCCTCCAGCGCACCGGACGGGCGATAGGCAAGCCGCGTCCCAGTATGGTTGGGTTCGGGCGGCTTTTCCCAGATCCGCGGCGCCGGCAGCGCCTGGTCGGGCACGTCCTCGATCTGGTGATGCAGCCAACTGAACCATTCGGCCGGCACGCGGCTGGCCTCGTTGGGGCCGTTATAGATCACCCAGCGGCGGGTGATGCCGTTGGCGTCGCTGCCGCCCGCATAATAGACGTTGCCGAGCGAATCCTCGCCCATCCGCGACTTGCCGCGAAGCCCGAACGAGGTGCCGATGGTGGCACCTTCCCACCAGGTGAAGATCGACATCAAAAGACCCATGCCCGCCCCTTAGCGTGACCTTGCCGCGCCTTGCAACGCGCGAATGCGCTTACTTGCGCTGACCCGGCCAGCTCACTTTATCGCCGGGGGAAATGCCAAGCTCCGCCGATCGCCCGGCCGCGATCTCCAGAACGGCCGCGATGGGCTCTCCCGACCGGATATGATCCTCCACCAGAGGCACCGCATTTTCCGCGATCCGTGCAATCGTGCCGTCCGCCCGGATAAAAATTATGTCGATCGGAATCGGCACATTCTTCATCCAGAAGCTTGCTTCCCTAGGGGCGCCGCCCTCGGGCGGATACGGCGCGAACAGCATTCCGCCGTCGGCGGCCAGGCTGGTGCGATACATCAGCCCCTGGCGCTGTTTGGCCTCGGTCTCGGCCAGGTCGACGTTGAACCTGTGCTCGCCCGTGGCCGTATGCACCGTGACGACCACCTTCGCGGCGACCGCAGTTTCTCCCGCAACCGCGCTGCCGCCGCCCTGGCAAGCGCCAAGCGTCAGCAGACCTGCGACGATGATCCCGCGTCGCACGCTTATTTCCCCTGGCTCGGCCAGGTCACCTTATCCCCCGGCGCGATACCCAGTTCGGCTGCCCTGCCGCCCAGTATCTCCAGCACCGCGCTAACCGGCTCGCCCGATTTAACCGGCGCTTCCGAATAAGGCACGGTGTTCTCCGCGATCGCCGCGATCGAACCGTCGGGGCGTATGAAGAGAATGTCGAGCGCGGTCGGCGTATTCTTCATCCAGAAGCTCGCTTCGCGCGGTCCGCCACCCTCCGCCGGATAGGGCGTGAAGATCATGCCTCCGTCCGGCGCCAGATCGGTGCGGAACATCAGCCCCCGCTCCTGCTCGGCCGCGGTGCGCGCGACGTCGACGTTGAACAGCTTCGGCCCGGCGCTGGTCTGGACGGTAACCGCGAGCTTGCCCGCGACGGTTTCTACGCCGGCAGCATTCGCGCCGGTATCGCCATTGCATGCGCTCGACATGAGCAGCATCGTGGCAGCCAGGGCCGCCATCATCGTACGCTTCACGATCATCGTCTCAGCTGGTCCTTTCGACCTCTACCGCGAGAGGCCCCTTATCGCCTTCGACGATGCGTGCCTGCAACGGCTCGCCGGGCTCGACTTCGTCGACTCCGGCACGGCGCAACGTCTCCATATGGACGAATATATCCGCCGAGTCGGCATCGCGCACCAGGAATCCGTAGCCCTTGAGCCGATTGAACCATTTGACCGTGACTGCCTCGAAAGGTCCGGCATCGACGATCAGCCTCAGCCGATCGCCGCGCTCGCTCTGCCGCTTGGGCGGCTCGACCGCTTCGCTCAGGTCGATCGACCGTATCGCCTTGGCCTGCAGCCCGCGCTGCCGGTGTACGGCGACGCATTCGACTCGCGCGCCTTCGGGCAGGCTGCGCCTGCCATGCTCCTGAAGCACGGTGAAGTGGATCAGGATATCGCCGGCTTCGGGCCCGTCGGCTACCAGAAAGCCGAACCCGCGGGTCACGTCGAACCATTTTACCACGCCGGAATAGACCTGACCCTCCGACGCGTCATCCGCATCGAAGCCTTGCCTCTGCGACGGTGCGACGGCAAAGTCGCTGGACGCAAGCTGTGGGTCAGCACGCATAGTCGTTTCCCCCAAGGATCGATGCTAACACAGGCTTGTCCTAAAATGGAATCGCTTTGTGCGGCTCAGTCCCGATACGGGTCGAGCAGCGATTCGACCTCGTCGCCGGGCGCCATCCGGACGATCGTGCGTGACAATGTAAGACCGTGTCCGGCACGCAGCATTGCCGCGAGATGCTTCTGCTGCAGCGGTGCGTCCGCCGCCTCGCGGGCAAAGGGGCCGATCCGCTTGCGCCGCGCAAATGCCACCGCACTCGCCGCCACATCCGCCTCGACCACGGGGGCGACAGCCTCAGCATCCTCGGTCCGGATCCCGGCATGGCGCAGCGCCTCGCTAACCCGCCGCGCGCCCAACCCGCGCCGCCCCATCGCTCCTGCCTTCGATTCGGCGAACAGCCGGTCGTTGACATAGCCCAGGTCCGCCATACGCTGGGCCAGCGCCACGGTGTCCGCCGCCTTCTCATCGGCCCAGCCGCGCTCGCGAATCTTGCGGCGCAGATAATCGGACAATTTCGCCCGAGTCGTCGCATAGCGCTCTACGTAACGCAGCGCGAACCGGTCGAGATCGGCTGCCGTGAGCGGGGGGAGGATGCGGGATGGACGGGGCATGCGCCATGATTGTGCCACAGTAGCAACCGATTTTGAACGACAGTGCGTAGCAGAGCGGACGGCATATTTTTGCACGGACGACGCCTGGGGCTGCGGCGCGCAGGGCAGAGAAAGAATGGAATTGGACGTTTCGGTATCGCTCGAAAGCAAGGCGGAAGCGGCAAAGCTCGCCCCCACGCCGACCGAGGACCGCCTGCCGCGTCGTCTCGCCGACTTCGCCACGCTTGGCGAAGCGCTGGATTATGCCGCCAAGGGCGCGCGCGGCCTGAATTTCCACGATGCCCGCGGCAATCTGGTGCGTCCCTATCGCTTCGCCGAGCTTAGGGCAGACGCGCTGGCGCAGGCCGATCGTCTGATCGCCGCCGGCGTAAAGCCGCTCGATCGCATCGCGTTGATCGCGGAGACCGGACCGGAGTTCGCATCGCTGTTCTTCGGCGTCGTCTATGCGGGCGCCTGGCCGGTGCCGCTGCCGCTGCCCACCTCGTTCGGCGGCGCGCAATCCTATATCGATCAGCTCCGCGTCCAGCTCGACAGCTGCGATCCGACGATGCTGATCTATCCGCCGGAGATCGGGGCGATGTGCGCGGAAGCTGCGCGCGTCTCGAACGTCGAGGGGATCGACTGGTCCGAATTCGTCACGCGCGATGCCCTTGGGGCAGTCCTCCCCCAGGCCGCGACCGACGACATCGCCTATCTGCAATATTCCAGCGGCTCGACTCGCTTCCCGCACGGTGTCGCCATAACCCATGGCGCACTGCTCTCGAATCTCGCCGCGCACTCGATCGGGATGCAGGTCGAGGAGGGCGATCGCTGCGTGTCCTGGCTGCCCTGGTATCATGACATGGGGCTGGTCGGCTGCCTGCTCTCGCCGATCGCAAACCAGGTCTCGACCGATTATCTCAAGACCGAGGATTTCGCCCGCCGCCCGCTCGCCTGGCTCGATCTGATCAGCCGCAACCCCGGCACCACGCTCAGCTACTCGCCGACCTTCGGCTACGATATCTGCGCGCGCCGCATGTCGAGCCAGACCAAGGCGAGCGACCGCTTCGATCTCTCGCGCTGGCGGGTCGCCGGAAACGGCGCCGACATGATCCGCCCCGACGTGATGCAGTCCTTCGTCGACGCCTTCGCCGATGCCGGGTTCAAGGCGTCGGCCTTCCTGCCGAGCTACGGTCTCGCCGAGGCAACCCTCGCCGTGTCGATCATGCCCCCGGGCGAAGGCATCGTCGTCGAGCTCGTCGAGGAAACCCAGCTTTCGGGCGGCGCCTCGCGCGCCGATCGCCCGCAGCGTTTCCGCGCCATCGTCAATTGCGGCAAGCCCGCGCGCGACATGGTGATCGAAGTCCGCGAGGAAGACGGCACCCCGCTTCCCGAGCGCGCGATCGGCAAGGTCTGGTGCAAGGGCCCGTCGGTGATGGTGGGCTATTTCCGCGATCAGGAATCGACCGACGCCTGCCTGGTCGACGGCTGGCTCGATACCGGCGATATGGGCTATCTGTCGGATGGCTACATCTACATCGTCGGCCGCGCCAAGGACATGATCATCATCAACGGCCGCAACCATTGGCCGCAGGATATCGAATGGGCGGTCGAGCAGCTGCCCGGCTTCAAGCAGGGCGACATCGCCGCCTTCGCGATCACCACCCCCGGCGGCGAAGAGACCCCCGCCGTTCTAGTCCAGTGTCGTACGTCCGACGAGGCGGAGCGCGTGCGCCTGCGGGATGAGATCCGCGAGCGGGTCCGCTCGGTCACTGGGATGAACTGCGTGATAGAACTGGTCCCCCCCCGGACCCTGCCGCGCACCAGCTCGGGCAAGCTCAGCCGCGCCAAGGCCCGCAACCTGTATCTCAACGGCGACATCAAGCCCTACGACCTGGCAGCCTGAACCCCGCGGATCGGCGTAGGACGTGAGAATTTTCGGTCATATTCCCCCGGGCCTAACCTCTCGCTAACCTCCGCCAGGTTATCCTTGTCCGGTGACTAGTCAGATTACCTCGCAATTCGCCAAGCCACGCATCGACGCGCGCGCGCTGCTCGGCCTGTACGACCCCGCGGATACCACCGATTGGGGCCCAATTCGCGCGGCCCAACTCCACGCCGGCAGCCAGCTCGCGCTTTTCATGCTGGCGGCTAATCTGGTCGGCGCGCTGCTGGTCACAATGATTCTCGCGCCGGTGGTGCCGCTATGGCAAATGGCAAGCTGGAGCGCGCTAGTCGCAGCGGTGGGCTGCGCGGTCGCGTTCCGGCGCCTGTCGAAGCGACATCGTGCCGCCGTCAATGCGACGCTCCGCGACGTGCAGGATACCGTGCTCGACGGCATTGCGCTCGGTGCGGTCTGGTCGATTCCCACGCTCGCATTCGGTCACCTCGCGAACGCCAACGCGGCGCTCGGACTGTGGATCGTGCTTTCTTTGCTCATGACCGCATCGGCAGTGGCGATGGCCGCACTGCCGCTCGCGACGATAACCTTCGTAACGATCGTCGGCGCTTCTATCGTGACGACCCTCGGGCTGGTCGCCTCGCCGGTACTCGCAGGCGCCGGAGCGATCTTCACCGTCCTGCTGGCCATGTCGACCTACGGTCGCGGCAAGGCGCTGGTAGTCATCCGCGCGAGCGAGATCGCGCTGGCCGAACGCGACGAGACGGTGAGCCTGCTCCTGCGCGAAACCGAGGAACATGCCGCCGACTGGCTTTGGGAGATCGACGCGCAGCGCCGAGTGAAGCGCGCCAATTCGCGATTCGCCGTGTCGCTCGGCGTCGATCCGAAGACGATCAACGGCACGCCCTTCCTTCAGGTGCTAGCCGGTCCGACCTGGGAAGCCGGCAACTTCGCCGCCGGACTCCGCGATCTGGCCGAGAAACTGAAGGTTCGCGAACCGTTCCACGATCTGCTGCTTCCGGTGCAGGTCAATGGCGACGAGCGTTGGTGGGAGATGTCGGCATCGCCGCGCTTCGACGAGGGCGGCGCCTTCATGGGCTTCCGCGGCGTGGGCTCGGACGTCACCGAGGCGCGCAAGTCGGCCGACAAGATCAACAAGATGGCGCGGTTCGATACGCTCACCGGCCTGCCCAATCGCCTGCTGATTAACGAGGCGCTCGTCCGCGCGATGGCCGATTCCGAAAAATGGGGATCGCGCTGCGCCTTCATGATGATCGATCTCGATCGCTTCAAGGCAGTCAACGACACACTTGGCCACCCGATCGGCGATCGCCTGCTCGGCCGCGTCTCCGAACGGCTCAAATATCTCATGTCGGACAATGAGATGATCGGACGGCTCGGCGGCGATGAATTCGCCGTCGTCGTCCGCGACGCCAGCGACACCCAACGCACCGAAGCGCTCGCCCAGACGATCATCGACGCGCTGTCCAAACCCTATGAAGTCGATCAGCACACCCTCTATATCGGCTGCTCGGTCGGGCTTGCGGTCGGCCCGCGCGACGGCCGCACCGCGGAAATGCTGATCCGTTCGGCCGATCTCGCGCTCTATCGCTCGAAGGATGCCGGCGGTGGCGTTTTCCATT
This sequence comes from Sphingomonas sp. M1-B02, assembly GCF_026167525.1. NCBI lineage: Bacteria > Pseudomonadati > Pseudomonadota > Alphaproteobacteria > Sphingomonadales > Sphingomonadaceae > Sphingomonas > Sphingomonas sp. M1-B02. The sequence goes on from NZ_CP110679.1 coordinate 1,288,806, forward strand.
CCTACGAGCCCCAACTCCACATGGCCGCCGAAGAGCGCCGTGTCCTCGAAATCGCCCTGCGTCAGGCAGTCGAAAAGGGCGAGATGCACCTCAACTACCAGCCGGTCGTCGATGCCGCCTCGGGCAAGCTCACCGGGTTCGAAGCGCTGCTGCGCTGGACGCATCCCGAAATGGGGAACATCTCCCCAGCCAAGTTCGTGCCGCTCGCCGAAGAGGCGCGGTTGATCGGCCCGATCGGCGAGTGGGTCCTCCGTACGGCGTGCGACGAGGCTGCCCGCTGGGAATCGCCAGCGCGCGTCGCGGTCAATGTCAGCCCCGAACAGCTGCTCAACCCCTCGTTCGTCAACGTCGTCGCGCAGGCGCTGGCGCAGTCGGGCCTACCCGCCAATCGCCTCGAGCTCGAAGTGACCGAGAGCGTGTTCATGCGCGAGGGCACCACCGCGATCCAGGTGCTCGAGAAGATCCTCGATCTCGGCATCCGTCTGAGCCTCGACGATTTCGGCACCGGCTATTCCTCATTGGGCTATCTCGCCCACACCCGCTTTTCGTCGATCAAGATCGACCGCAGCTTCGTCCAGAGCGCGTCGAAAGGGGTCAAGGAGGCGATCGCGATCATCCGCGCCGTCGTCGCGCTCGCCGACAGCCTCGGCATGGCCACCACAGCGGAAGGCGTCGAGACCGAAGAGGAGCATCTGATGATCCAGAAGCTCGGTTGCACGAAGGTCCAGGGCTATTATTTCGGCCGGCCCCTCCCGGTTCTGGAGGCACGCGCGCTCACGGTGCGCCCGGCCGAAGGAAGCGTCGCCGCCTGAGCCAAGCGCCCGAGCTGCGGCCTGCGTCGTGGCATGTTTCAGGCAGATGCTGTGCGCTCTTGCCCGAATCCCAACCCCAAGCTACATCCGCGCACCGCATAGGGGCGTAGCTCAGTTGGTTAGAGCGTCGGTCTCCAAAACCGAAGGCCCTCGGTTCGAATCCGAGCGCCCCTGCCATTTTCCCCAGTCTGCCGTCCGGAGACGCTCATGTTCCGCGCAATGTACGACTGGGTCCTGCGCATGTCGCATCATCGCCACGCGATGCGCACTTTGGCCGCGGTTTCGTTCGCCGAAAGCAGCTTTTTCCCGATTCCGCCCGATGCGATGCTCGTCCCCATGGTGCTCGCGCGCCGCGACCAGGCCTATCGCATCGCCGCCGTCTGCACCGTCGCCTCGATCCTCGGCGGCATTTTCGGCTATGCGATCGGCTATTTCCTGTGGGACAGCGTCGGCCAGGGACTGGTTCGGCTCTACCATATGGAGAGCAAGATCGAGACGCTGCGCCACGGCTACGACCAATATGGCGCCGCGATCATCCTGCTGAAGGGGCTCACGCCGATCCCGTTCAAGCTGGTCACGCTCGCCAGCGGGTTCTTCGCCTTCAACTTCCCGCTATTCGTCATCCTCGCAACCATCACCCGCGCAGCGCGTTTCTTCATCATCGCGGCCTTGCTGAAACGTTTCGGCGAGCCGGTGCAGGCGTTCATCGAAAAACGCTTGAACCTGTTCGCCTGGATCTTTCTAGCATTGCTGGTTGGCGGCTTCGCACTGATCGCGTTGATTTAGCCGTCGTTTGTCGTTACTTGGGCATGTTGCATTGCAGCATATTCTGAGCTAACAGGTTTCGGAGTGCACGCTGCATCGCGAGCATGGATTGAAGGGAATATTATGTTCAAGAAAATCGCGGTCATCGCCGCAGCAACCACGATGACCTTCGCCCCGCTTGCAGCACATGCCGCTTCGGCATCGTCGCTCAGCCTGCGCAATGCGCCGGCCGCACGCGCCGCGACGGTCGCGACCACCGAAGAGAGCAGCCTGGTACCGGGCAGCCCGCTCTTCCTCATCCTGGGCGTCGTCGGCATCGTCGCGCTGCTCGAGCTGACCGAAGTCATCAACATCTTCGGCGACGATTCGCCCGACAGCCCCTAACCGTTCCGGCCCGGGCCCACGGGCCCCGGCCAGCGAAGGAAAAGGCGTCCCGGCCCTGCCGGGGCGCCTTTTGCTCGTCCGCGCGCCCGCATGTCGCCTGCCCCGCCGCGCCGCTTGCCTTTCCCCCGGGCCGTCGCTAGATACGATAGCCAATCCGACAGCGTGATGGAAAAGCGCCGGTTCCTTCCGAAGGACCGGGCAGCGGACCCATGCCCCGCTGGAGGGCGATCATTTTCAAAGCGAGAGCCGACACGTGGCAAAGACCAGTCCCCTCGAATTCATGCGCCAGGTGCGCGCCGAGACCGCGAAGGTCGTCTGGCCGTCGCGCAAGGAAACGATCATGACCGGCGTCATGGTGCTGATCATGGCCACGCTGCTGGGCCTGTTCTTCCTGGGGGTCGATTCGGTCTTCGACGCGCTGGTCCGCTTCCTCCTCTCGCTGGCCCAGTAAGGAATTCCAATGTCGCGCTGGTACATCATCCACGCTTATTCCGGCTTCGAGGGCAAGGTCCGCGACCAGATCATGGCCGACGCGACCCGCATGGGGCTCGAGCGCTTCGTGGAATCGGTCGAAGTGCCGACCGAGACTGTCACCGAGGTCCGCCGCGGCAAGAAGATCCAGTCCGAGCGCAAATTCTTCCCCGGCTATGTGCTGGCGAAGCTCGACATGAACGACGACGTCTATCACCTCGTCAAGAACACCCCGAAAGTCACCGGCTTCCTGGGATCGATGGGCAAGCCCCAGCCGATCAGTGAAGGCGAGGCCGCGCGCATCCTGAACACCAAGGAAGAAGCCGCCGCCGCGCCGAAGCAGAAGGTCAGCGTCGACTTCGACATCGGCGACACCGTCAAGGTCACCAACGGCAACTTCGCGACCTTCTCGGGCGTGGTCGAGGAGCTCGACTTCGACAAGAGCCGGGTCAAGGTCTCGATCTCGATCTTCGGCCGCGCGACCCCGCTGGAGTTGGGGTTCGAGGATGTCGAGCGCGTGAAGTAGGCTTTTCGCCTTTTGCTGGAATATGGGAGGCCGGGGTGGAAGCGCCCCGGCCTTTTTCGTCGGCACCGACGGCTTCGCGCCCGGTTCGCGCCGTCGGCGGCTTGTTCGAAGATTCCAAGAAACGGACGTCCGTTCAAACCGAACCAAGGGGCGACGATCGGCCTGGACGGAAGCCGCGTGGGACGACTGCGATTGAGAGGATAGTTGCCTGACTAAAGAAGATGGCCGTCCTCAGTGCTCGTCGAGCAGTTTGCTCAAGCGATCGAGCTGCCGCTCCAGCGTCGAACGCCGTTGTCGCGCCCAGGCCTCCAGCGGGACGAGCCCGTCCGGCACGAGGCTTGCCACGCGGACGCGGCCACGCTTTTCGGTCGCGACCACGCCGCACTCTTCTAACACCCGCAGATGTTGCGAAACGGCAGTGAGGGTAATTCCGAGCGGTTCCGACAAGCCCGACACGGACAGCGGGCCGGCCGTCAGCTGATCGACTATCGCACGCCGTGTCGGATCGCCGAGCGCGTGGAATAGCCGATCAACGCCCTTGCTCATGCCTTGCCTTCGATCGCCTTGCGAAGATTGTCGAGCTGGATGCGCCAACCCTCCTCGCGCATGACCGGACCATCCGATCCCGCAAAGAATGCCACCTGGTTCGTGCAGATCAGGTCGGTCCCCAATTCGGTCGGTACCAGTTCGAACGTCGTCAACGACACCGAGATCGCTCGACCGCCGAGGGACATCGTGCTGGTCGTGACGATACGCGCGTCGGGCACGACGTCTTGATACGCACCATCATTGGCGAGGATCGCGCCGGGAAAGGGCGTATTCTCGCCGAAGCGGTAGTGCAGATTGTCGGCGCCGCCCGGGCGGCAATCGCTGTCGAACTGGAGCACCTCGTGCGTGTTGTTCTCGGCATACCAGCCTCGCTTGATGGCAGGGTCGGTCAGTGCCGCGAACACCGTCGATGGTTCGGCCTTGAAGCTGCGTTCGAGGACAAAAGTGGCATGCGTTACGGCTGGATCGTTCAACGTCTTTCTCCTGAACACTGAAGTGTCTGCTTCTGTATTCGACTCGCTGCATTAGTCAAGTCCGGACTTCAGTTTCTCGGGCGATTGCTGCACGCTCTGCGGCGCTGGTAGAAGGCCGAGTGCGAGAAGCCCGCCGCGGCGGCGGCGAGGCGGACATTGGCGGTGCGGCGCAGCGCCTTCAGGAAGGCCTGGTTCGCGAGCTGGTGGCGGCGATTGAGCGGCGCGGCATGGGGACGGCGCCCCAAGCGAAATCCTATTTGGCAAGGGCCCGGCGCGGTGGGCGCTGCGCGGCGGAATTCGCTTGTCTTCGCGCGCGCGATCCGGCCTTCTGGCGCCTAGCGGCACAGCCGAAATGGGGAGGATGACATGCGGCAAAGACGATTGCGCACGATCGCGGCGGGGGCGCTGATGCTGGGGTTCTGCACCAGCGAGGCGGCGGCCCAGGCCCCGGCCCCGCAACAGGCCGTCGCCACCCCCGGGGTCGCCGCCAGCGAAGCGCCGATCCACCGCAACCCGCCCCGCTATCCGATCCCCTATCCGGGCACCGAGGCGGCAAGCGTCAAGGCGGTGCTCGATCGGGTGCTGACCCATATCGAGGGCAGCACGCCGATGGCCTATGTCCGCGCCGATGGCGGTGCGCTTGCCGGGCGTCAGGCGGCGGGGCTGGCCAGCCTTTTCGCGCCGGGCCATTATCGGCTGGTGAGCTACGAATGGGGCGTGACCTATTCGGGGGCGATGCTGGCGGGCGCAGTGACCGGGGACGCGCGCTACACACGCTATGCCGCCGACCGGATCAACTTCGTCGCCGATGTCGCGGCGCATTATCGCACGCTGGGCGGGCGGCCCGAGAACCGGCAGATCCGCGCGATGAACGCGCCCGAATCGCTAGACGATTCCGGGGCGATGGCAGCGGCGCTGATCAAGGCGCAGCGCGCCGGGCTGGCGGGCGCCGCCGTGCGACCGCAGATCGATATCTGGCTCGACTTCGTCAGCAACAAGCAGTTCCGGCTGGCGGACGGGACGCTGGCGCGCCAGCGGCCCTATCCCGACACGCTGTGGCTCGACGACCTCTATATGAGCGTGCCGGCGCTAGCGCAGATGGGCGCGCTCACCGGTGAGCGGCGCTGGTTCGACGATGCGGTGCGCCAGGTGGTGCAATTCTCCGATCGCATGTTCGTGCCCGAGATCGGGCTGTACATGCATGGCTGGGTCCAGGGGATGGACCCGCATCCGCGCTTCTTCTGGGGCCGCGCCAATGGCTGGGCGGTGATGACGATGGTCGAGCTGCTCGACGTGCTGCCGGCGGACCATCCGGGGCGCGGCAAGATCCTCGCCTTGCTGCGCGCGCATGTCGCGGGGCTGGCGCGGCTGCAGTCGGGCACCGGCCTGTGGCACCAATTGCTCGATCGCAACGATAGCTACAAGGAGACCTCGGCGACGGCGATCTTCGCCTTCGCGATCGCACGCTCGGTCAATCGCGGCTGGATCGATCGCAGCGCCTATGGACCGGTGGCGATGCTGGCGTGGAACGGCGTGACGACCAAGGTGAATCCGGCAGGCGAAGTCGAGGATGTATGCGTGGGCACCGGCATGGGGTTCGATCCGGCTTTCTATTATTACCGCCCGGTCCATGTCCGCGCGGCGCACGGCTACGGCCCGGTGCTGCTGGCGGGGGCGGAGATCCTCACGATGCTCAAGAGCCCCGGGCCGCGGCCGAACAGCGGCGGCGCGGTGAGCTTCTAGCGGCGGACGTGCACCACTGCCCAGCGGTCGGCATAGATGCGCTGCCAGGCGGGCGCGCGGTCCAGCGCGGCGACGAGCGGGGCATCGGGGCTCAGCATCGTCCAGCCGATCCCCCAGCGCCGGACCGCGCGGGCGAAGGCGGCGGCGTCGCCGTCGACGATGCGCTGGTGCTCGAACAGGAAAGCGTCGCCATACATGTCGCCGCGGCCATCGATGTAGGGACGGATGCCGGCGAGGATCAGCGGGCCGCCGAAGCCGTAGCTGTTGAGAAGAGGCCGTGCGCGGAGCTCGGCTGGGAGTTGCGCGATCGCGGTGACGGGGTTGGATTCGCTATCCTGCCGCGGCAGCGCCAGCGGCACGCGGATCGCGGCGATGAGCAGCAGTCCCAGCGCGAAGCCCAGCAAAGACGCGCGGGCGGAATGCGGTGGGGCTGCTGAGCCCAGGGGCCGGGCAAGCAGCAGCACGCCCAGGATCGCCACCAGCGGCTGATGGCGGACATGCGCGAAAGCCAAATACAGGATCGCGGCGAGCAGCAGCCACCGCACCACCGCCAGTCGCGGGCGCCGCACCGCCACCAGAAGCACCGTCCCCGCCACCACTGCCAGGAACAGCCAGTCCTGCGCCGGATCGGTCCGCCGCCATTCCTGGATAAGCGGCAGCGCCTTCATCCCGCTGACCTGCAGCGGATAGAGCAGGCCCTGCCCCAGGTGCGGGGTCAGCAGCGACGCCGCCAGCGCTGTGACGCCGAAGACGCCCCAGCCGAGCACCACCCGGCGCTTGTCCGGCTCGTCGATCAGCGCCTCGAGCGCGAAGACCCCCACCAGCCCCAGCCCGACGATGAAGCTCGCATGCAGATTGGCCCAGACCACCATCAGCAGCGCGGCAAGAATCGGCGGCGGCCGCATTTCTTCCCGGGCGCGCAGCAGCAGGATCGTCCACCCCGCGAGCAGCGGCCAAGCGAGAACATGCGGGCGCGCGAGAATGAACGGGGCCAGCATCGCGACCACCAGCGTCAGCGCGATCACCACCCGCCGCATCGGCAGCCAGCGGCGCAGCGCGCCGCCCAACAGCAGGATCAGCGCCCCCACCGCCCCCGCGAACAAGACCGCCAGCCCGCCCCACGCGGCCAGCCGATACACCCCCGCCATCACCACCTCGGCCAGCCACTCATGCGCAGTCCAGGCATGTCCGGCAAAGGTGAAGGAAAAGGGATCGCCCTGCGGCACCGCCCCCGTCGCCAGGATCAGCCGTCCTGCCGCCAGATGCCAGCTGGTATCGCCATCGTTGAACAAGGCGCCCGCGAAGCAAAGATAGGCCGTCACCGCCAGCGCGAACGCCAGCAGCGCGATCGTCCCCTTATCGAGCCAGCCAAGGCGCATTGTCACTCCCCAAACTCCCCGGGCCCACTACCAACAACCCGCCAAGATTGGCTTAAGCGATTTCGGAAATTCATTCCCCTCCCTGCAAGGGAGAGGTTAGAGGGTGGGTCCAGCATCGGGCGAGCGCGATGCCTCGCCGATGCTGTCCTGCGCGACGCCGATGAGTCTTCCAGGCGCGCTGACGCGCGCACTCACCCCCAGCCCCTCCCTTTCAGGGAGCGGCGCAAGTAGCGCGGCCGTTGCACTTTCCCCCGCTTTAGGCTAACGGCGCCCCCTTCCAGCGTGACAGCGATGGAATCCTGCGGGAGGGCGCCTTCAACCAGCGCCCGTCTGGACCGCTAAACTTGATCCGGGCCGCCAGGCCCAGCGAAAGAGAGTGACATGGCAAAGAAGATTACCGGCTATATCAAGCTGCAGGTGCCCGCGGGCGCTGCAAACCCCTCGCCCCCGATCGGCCCTGCTTTGGGTCAGCGCGGCGTGAACATCATGGAATTCTGCAAGGCGTTCAACGCCCAGACCGGCGATACGGAAAAGGGCACCCCGCTCCCCACCGTCATCACCGTCTATGCGGATCGTTCCTTCTCGTTCGAGACCAAGACCCCGCCGGCGACCTATCTGCTCAAGAAGGCCGCGAACCTGAAGTCGGGCTCGAAGGAGCCGGGCAAGGTGTCCGCGGGCACCATCAAGCGTTCGGCCGTCCAGGCGGTTGCCGAGGCGAAGATGAAGGATTTGAACGCAAACGACATCGAGGCAGCCACGAAGATCATCGAGGGCTCTGCCCGCGCGATGGGCCTTCAGGTTGTGGAGGGCTGATATCATGGCAAAGCTGACCAAGAAGCAGAAGAACTGGGCCGTCGACGGCGAGAAGCTGCACGGCGTCGATGAGGCGATCGGCATCGTCAAGGCGAACGCGACGAGCAAGTTCGACGAGACCGTCGAAGTCGCGCTCAACCTGGGCGTCGATCCGCGCCACGCGGACCAGATGGTCCGCGGCGTCGTCACCCTGCCCAAGGGCACCGGCAAGACCGTCCGCGTCGGCGTCTTCGCCCGCGGCGCCAAGGCCGACGAAGCCACCGCAGCCGGCGCCGACGTCGTCGGTGCCGAGGATCTGATGGAAGCCATCCAGGGCGGCACGATCGACTTCGATCGCTGCATCGCCACGCCCGACATGATGGGCCTGGTGGGTCGCCTCGGCAAGATCCTGGGTCCCAAGGGCATGATGCCGAACCCGAAGCTCGGCACGGTCACGATGGCCGTCGGCGAGGCTGTGAAGGCAGCCAAGGGCGGCCAGATCGAATATCGCGTCGAAAAGGCCGGCATCATCCACTCGGGCATCGGCAAGGTGTCGTTCCCGGCGGAAGACCTGCGCGCGAACTTCGACGCGCTCGTCGATGCCGTGGTCAAGGCGAAGCCCGCCGGCGCCAAGGGCAAATATGTCCGCAAGGTTGCGCTGTCGTCCTCGATGGGACCGGGCGTGAAGGTCGACACCGCGGAAGTCGCCGCGGCGTAAGCCTCCTCCTTCGCCAGACCAAGCAAAAGGGGCCGGGAGGAAACTTCCGGCCCTTTCGCTTTGGGCGTGCGGTCAGCCCCCGTTCATGCGCGGCCGTGCATAGGTCCCCTATGACCAAGCTCCTCCAGGCCCTTGCACTGGGCACCGCCCTTCTCGCCACCCCCGCCGCGCTCGCGCAGCGCGACACGCCGGAGGTCAAGCTGGCGAAGCTGCTCGAGGGCCGCACCGCCGGCGCGCCGGTCGACTGCATCAATCTCAGCACCACCCGCTCCAGCGAGATCATCGACGGCAAGGCGATCGTCTACCATTCCGGCAACCGCCTCTACGTCAACGAGCCCCGATCGGGCGCCAGCACCCTGCGCGACGACGACGTGCTCGTCACCCGTACCAACGGCTCGCAACTCTGCAGTATCGATACGGTGCAGCTGGTGGACCGGGGGGCGCAGTTTCCGCGCGGGTTCGTGATGCTGGGGAAGTTTGTGCCTTATTCGAAGGTCAAGCGGGGGGAGTGACGGGGCGTTGGGCTAACCCCCAAAGTTGGGCAATTGCCTCATAGCGGCAATTTGTGCGCCCCGCTTTAGCTGTCAGTGAGCATCGCGCGATCACCTTTAAAGCCAACTTCGAACCAGTTTCGACCGCCTCGACAGCACGAGCCAATGGACGTCCGCCAAAAGCGATCGGTCACAGCCAATTGCCTCCTATAATACAGCTCCCGTATGGGTCTGTAACAGCGCACTGTGTAATCGATTTGCTTTGCCTCCGTAGAGGGGACAGGCGCGAGGTATGTTCGACTATCGCCGCAGTGACACTATCTGCTTAGCCACAAAGAAGCACTAGGCCAGGTTATTTCAATGAATTGTGGCCGATCGACAAAATCTGGAACGTGGGGGCAAATGCTCCAGAGTAGTCTGTATTCACCTTTCGCTCCATCTCGGCCTTCAAATTGGCAAACTGAGTGTTAGTTAACGCCGTCGCTAGTTTGGCATCAAGCCCTGCAGTTAGCGTGCTCGCCAAGGACCCGCTGTCGGTCGCTGTTTCGATCTTCACTCCGGTAAGCGATGTGATTACACTGTTGCTTGGGGCTTTCCGAAGCCACGCATTGCAAGTCGCAAGTTCCGGAGCGGTCTCTGGGTTTCGGAGCGATTGGACGATGCGAAGATCGACTACGACGAAGTAGTACGTGCCCGTCATGTTGACGGTTGTGGTTTTAAAGCGATCAAGAGCGCCTTTTACTTCTGCCTTCACGTTTATCGGTCCGACAGTCGGCGGTACTCCGGCGGCGGCCAAAATTGCAGTGGCATCGGCACCGGTATCGGCGACGCCCCATCGGGTGCTGGCCTTCCGCGAGAAACTGAACTTTCGCTCAGCCGTAGAATTGAGCGGGTTGATCTTGCGCGCCGCTGCGAGCTTCTGAAATGGAATGTTAAATGGGTCACCGCCGCAAACAGGCGTGCTCAAATCACCCCCGGGGTCAAACTCATGCCCAAGAACATCCCAGTATCTCGGGGTGCCATCTGCCTCCAATCCAAGGAGACGTTGAGGCTTCTCAATGTAGAGCGGTGTATTCCCGCCCGCCGACTGAACACACTTCGATGTGTCAGCGTTAGGGCACACGACCGCTTTGCTCATTTTTGTACCCAGGATCTTAGGACCCTGGCAGGCCGTGAGAGCAAGCAACGCAGACGATAGAAATACTACTGAACGAAACATAGCTTTGCCCCCGACTCAGAACTGACTATTGATGATCAAGCGTGACTTAGGCCAGTAGAGTCAAGCTTATTTAGGCAGAGCTTTGAATCCGCGAGATAGTTTTCTGCGGGCATGTGAGCTCGCTTGAAGGCGTGCTTCGAGACGACCTCTGGCGCGGCGGGTGCCAGCCGCAGTAACCTCCCTCTTTCGAAGTTCGGCTTTTATGGGCTGCCGGTCCGCATCCGTTCTCTCCCCTCACTCCCCCCGCGCCGCAGCCCGCGCCATCCGCTTCTGCGCCGCCGCGATCGCCTTCTTCAGCGCCGCATTCGTCTCCTCCCGCGTCGCCCGATAGACCCGCCGCTTGTCGAAGGCATCCGTGCGCTTCACATTGCGGAAGTGCATCGCCAGCAGCAGCCTCGCATCTTCGAAGGTCATCCGCGTCAGCGGGTTGGGCAGCTCGGCCGCGTCGTCGCGCCAGGCGTCGCGGTCGCCGCCGTCGGGGGCCAGGCCGTGGGTGGCGCTCTCCAGCAGCGCCAGCTCGACCCGGTCATAGCCCTCCGCCAGCGCGGCATCCATCGCCTGCTCGAATTCGGGTGAGATGCGGCGGCGCGCATAGATCGCGCTCCAGCCAATCCCCGTCGCCTGCGCCGAAAGCCGGATATTGGCGGTCGCGGCGAGATGCGCGAGGAAGGTGCGCTCGCCCGCCGGGGTCAGCAGCCCCGGCTTCGCGCGGCGCACCTGGATCTGGCGCCCGCGGCTGGCGCGCACGCTATATTCGCCGCCCTCGGTGCGCACCCCCTCCCCGGTCGGCCGGATCGCGCCCCCCTCGGCCAGCCGCACCTGGGCAAAGGCCAGCGCCGCATCCCAGTCGCTGGCGAAGTCGGGATGGCGGCGGCGGCGCTTGTCGAGGGTGTTGCGATGGACCCCGGCCTGCTCGGCCGCCAGGCTCACATTGGCGGTGCGGCGCAGTTCCCTCAGGAACCTGGCGCATTCCAGCGCCTGTTCGCGGGTCATCGCGGCCACGATCTGCTCCTCTTCCGGCGAATGGAGCCCGAAGAGCTTGCCGCTCAAATCCTACTAGTCAAGCCGCGCGCCCGCCGCCGCCCCCGCCTGCCCGGCACCCTTGCCCTTTATCCAGCCTCTTCCGCACCTTACATGGCGCAGGATGCAACAACGTACCTTGGTCGCTCTACCCTTCCTCCTGCTCGCCAGCTGCGGCGCCGCGCCGCAATCCTCCGCCCCCGCGCAGGCTCAGGTCGAGACGCCCGTCGCCACCCAGGGCCTGAACGCCGCGGCGATGGCGCGCACGGTCGAGGCGGCGCAGCGGCTGCCGCGGCTGCGCTCGCTGGTGGTGCTGCGCGATGGCGAGACGCTGGCCGAGCATCGCTTCAACGGCGGGCCGCCGCTCGATCGGCCGGTCAACATCAAGTCGGCGTCGAAGTCGGTGCTCTCGGCCATGGTCGGCATCGCCATCCAGCGCGGGGTGCTGGAGGGGGCGGACCAGCCGGTGCTGTCGGTGCTGCGCGCCGATGCCCCGGCCAGTCCCGATCCACGGCTCCAGCGGCTCACCGTCGGCAATCTCCTGTCGATGCAGGCGGGGCTCGATCGCACCTCGGGGCCCAATTATGGCCGCTGGGTCTCGAGCCCGAACTGGGTGCGCTTCGCCCTGTCGCGCCCCTTCGTCGACGAGCCCGGCGGGGGGATGCTCTATTCCACCGGCAGCTCGCATCTGCTCTCGGCGATGCTCACCCGCGCCTCGGGCCGCAGCACGCATGCGCTGGCGCAGGAGTGGCTGGCGGGGCCGCTCGGTATCTCCATTCCCCAGTGGCCGCGCGATCCGCAGGGCGTCTATTTCGGCGGCAACGATATGCTGATGAGCCCGCGCGCGCTCGCCCGATTCGGCGAACTCTATCGGCTGGGCGGCGCGATCGACGGCCGCCGCATCGTCCCCGCCGCCTGGATCGAGCAAAGCTGGACTCCTCGCGCCGTCTCGCCGTGGAGCGGCGGGCGCTATGGCTATGGCTGGTTCGTCGGCGAAGCCGCCGGCCATCCCGTGCGCTTCGCCTGGGGCTATGGCGGGCAGATGGTCTATATCCTGCCCAGCCTGAAGCTGACCGTGGTGATGACCTCCGAATCGGGCGCCGCGCGCGACGGCGGGCATATCGATGCGCTGCACGCCTTGCTGGCCGAAGGGATCGTTCCCGCCGCGGTGGCGGGCGCCTAGATCGATTGACTTCCCCCCGATTCGCGCTATGAGCGCGCCTTCGCATGCGGGGCTTGCCTCGCCTGCGTTCCGTCCGAGACAGCGAGTGACCGGGATTTGCCGGTCTTGATTTCTCGCCAAGACGGGGACAGATTTTTTTCGGCCGTCTCCCCCTTAGCTGCGGGAGCGTCCGGGTCACGCCGATGCTATTCGGTCGCGACGATCCAGCCCCTCGGACAAGTTGTAACCGAAGCGCCCGCAAGGGGGCTTCATGAGGAGGAGACCGGCATGGATCGTTCCCAGAAGTCCGACGCCGTAGCCGAGCTGAACCGCACCTTTGGCGAGGTTGGCGTGGTGGTTGTCACCCGCAATCTCGGGATGACCGTCAAGCAATCGACGGACCTCCGCAACAAGATGCGCGCCGCCGGTGCGAGCTATCGGGTCTCGAAGAACAAGCTTGCCAAGATTGCCGCTGAGGGCACCGATTATGCGGTGCTTGCGGACCTGCTGACAGGTCCGACGGCGCTCGCCACGTCCGCCGATCCCGTGGCTGCGGCCAAGGTCATCGCGGAATTCGCCAAGACGAACGACAAGCTCGAAATCGTCGGCGGAGCCATGGGCGCGCAGCTGCTCGACGCGGAGGGCGTGAAGGCGCTCGCGACGCTTCCGTCGCTGGATGAACTGCGTGCCAAGATCGTTGGGCTGCTCGTTGCACCCGCGACCAAGATCGCAACCATCACCCAGGCGCCGGCAGCACAGCTTGCGCGTGTTCTTTCGGCATATGCGGAGAAGGAAGCCGCCTGAGCGGTGCCCTTTCTCGCGACCACAACCATCATCTGATTTGACTGGAGTATATCATGGCTGACCTTAATTCGCTCGTTGACGCTCTCTCCGAGCTGACCGTTCTCGAAGCCGCCGAGCTGTCGAAGCTTCTCGAAGAGAAGTGGGGCGTCTCTGCTGCTGCCGCTGTCGCAGCCCCCGCCGCCGGCGGCGGTGCCGGCGCCGCGCCTGCTGCCGAAGAGCAGACCGAGTTCGACGTGATCCTCACCGGCGACGGTGGCAAGAAGATCAACGTCATCAAGGAAGTCCGCGCCCTGACGGGTCTCGGCCTGACCGAAGCGAAGACGCTGGTCGAGTCGGCTCCCAAGGCCGTCAAGGAAGGCGTGAACAAGGAAGAGGCCGAGAAGGTCAAGAAGCAGCTTGAAGAAGCCGGCGCGACCGTCGAGATCAAGTAAGCTTCTGCCTTACGGCATTAGCAAAAGGGGCGGTCCGGCAACGGGCCGCCCTTTTCGTGCGTTCCCAGCCCCGATCCCCGCCTGACAGGAATTGCCATGCCCTCCGGACTAGTAGCGCTGCTCGACGACATTGCCGGGATCACCAAGCTGGCGGCCGCCTCGCTCGACGATATCGGCGCCGCGGCGGGCAAGGCGGGGAGCAAGGCGATCGGCGTGGTGGTCGACGACGCCGCGGTGACCCCGCGCTACGTCGTCGGTTTGACGCCCGCGCGCGAGCTGCCGATCATCGCCAAGATCGCGATAGGATCGCTGCGCAACAAGCTGTTGATCCTGCTGCCCGCTGCGCTGATCCTGAGCGCCTTCGCGCCCTGGGCGATCACCCCGATCCTGATGCTGGGCGGCGCCTATCTCTGCTTCGAGGGCGCCGAAAAGGTCATCGAGGCGCTGGGCGGCGCGGGCCATGCCGAGGAGGAAGCAGCGCCGATGGACGCTGCGCAGCTCGAGCAGAGCAAGATAAGCGGCGCGATCCGCACCGACCTGATCCTCTCGGCCGAGATCATGGCGATCGCGCTTGCCGACGTTTCCGACAGCCCCCTCGTCTCGCAGGGCGTCGTACTCGCGGTCGTCGGCATCGGCATCACCGTGCTGGTATACGGCGTGGTCGGGCTGATCGTGAAGATGGACGATATCGGGCTGCACCTGGCCGAGCGCCGCGCGGCGGCGACGCGGGCGCTGGGTCGTGGGCTGGTGAAGGGCATGCCCGTGCTGATGGCGATGCTCTCGATCGTCGGCACCGCCGCGATGATCTGGGTCGGCGGCGGAATCCTGGTCCATGGGCTCGAAGTGCTGGGCGTCCACGAGCCCGCCGGCACGATCCATCACGCCGCAGAAGCCGTGGCCCATGCCGGCGGCGCGATCGGCGGGTTCGTGGGCTGGCTGGTCACCGCCGCCGCATCGGGGCTGATCGGGCTGCTGGTGGGCGGCGCGATCGCCTTTGCCGTACACCAGATCCACACGCTGCGGCATCGCTCGGCCTGACGCAGACGGCTCGCCTCAGCTGGGCCGCGGCGTATAGCGCGCGGCGCCCAGCGTCGTCACGACCTGCCCGCGATCCAGCGAGATCGGACCGAGCTTGCTCCCCTGCCCCGGCGTGCCGATCATGAAATCGCCGCCGAAGCGGCGGATGCTGATCCCCGAGCGCCAGCGCAGATCGAGCATCACCATCGGCACGAACATCGGCCGTCCGCCGACTTCGACGATATGGAGCTGATCGCGCGGCAGCCCGATCCGTACCGGCATGCCGCCCGTCTGCCCCGCCGGCAGGTCGAACGGGGGCACGGCGGGGTCGATCAGCGGCGTGGCATGGAACGCAGCGATGTTGCGATCCTGATCGGGACTTGCGCTCATCAGCGCCAGCGTGACGCGGACATTGTCGGCGGCGGAGGGCTGGAGGTTGCTCAGGCTCAACTCGAAATCGAGGATGATGTCGGCGCCGAGTTCGATACGGACCGGACGGAGCGTGATCTCGAAGGGCTCGGGGGCGGCGGGGACCGACGCGATTGGCGCAGACGTGGGTGCAGGAGACGGTGCAGCAGGCGCCGGAGCAGGGGGCAGTTCGACCGCCACCGGCTCGATCGCTTCGGGCTCGCCTTCGTCTGCGCCGCGCCGACGCTGATAGGCCAGATAGGCCGCGAACAAGGCAGCCATAGCCCCCGCCCCGATCAGCATCCATAGCCAGGCGGGGGTCGCTTCCGCAGGAGTGGCGGCGGGCTCGGGCGGCTGCGCTGCGGGCGTCGGGGCCGGCGTCGGCGGGGGCAGAATGGCGGGGGGCGGCTCGGCCGCGGCATCAGGCGATGCGGTGGCGAGCGGCGTCGGCTGCACGGTCACCACAGGCCGCCTAGCCTGCTGGGCGGCGCGCGGAACGGGCACCGCGCTCGGCGCGGGGGTGGGGGTGGGGCTCGGCACAATCGTCGGCGTCGCGGCGGGGGTCGGCGTTCCCAGCGTGAAGCGCTCGGGCGTTACGTTTGGGAGATAGAGCACGCTCGGCGTGCGGCTGGGAGCCGGCGTCGGCGCGGGCGCAGGGGGTGTTTGCGCAGGCGCGCCCGTAGCGGCGAAGGCCAGGGCCAGACCCGCCGCGATCCGATGGTTTCTGAACGTCACGCCACCACCTCTAGCTGGTCCGACGTGAATGTCCGCTGCATGCCGCCTTGTTTAGGCCCCGCTTCGCCGCCTCAGGGCACCGTCACCTGCTCGAACGGCAGCTTCGCCAGTTCGGGCAGGGCCTTGAGCTGCGGCTCGACCTTGGCGAGATCGCCGACCACGACCAGCGTAAGCTTCTCGAGCGGGTAGCCCGTCTTCGCCGAGGCCAGCATTGCCTCGGGCGCGACCGCAAGCACCGACGGCACGTAGCGATCGGTCCAGTCGGCGGGCAGACCCAGCATGTCGCGCGTCGCAAGCGTATTCACCACTGCGCCCGAGGTCGAGTTCTGGATAGCGAACAGCCCGGCCATATAAGTGCGGATGCCCTTGGATTCCTCGAGCGGCGCCGGCTCGGTCTGCATCCGCCGGATTTCCTTGAACACCTCGGTCAGCGCGACGCCGGTCGATTCGGTCGTCACGTCGGCATCGAAGGTCCACAGCGCCTCCTCGGGATTGAAGCCGATCCCCGAGGTCGGTGAATAAGTATAGCCCTTGTCCTCGCGGATGTTGGTGGTGATCCGCGAGCTGAAGGCGCCGCCCAGCAACGCATTGGTCACGCGCTGCGGAATGTCGTTCACGCTGCCCGCTCGCTCCGCATCGAATGCCAGCCGCACCGTCGTCTGCGGCGCGCCGGGACGATCGACCAATACGACCTTCGGGCCGGGATTGTGCGGGCTCACCAGCTTCACCGGATCGGGTCCCGCGGTCCAGCCGCCGAAGGTCCGGGTGATCGCCGCCTTCACCGCTGCGCCGTCGAACCGGCCGGCGATATAGAGCCGCGCGCGCCTGGCGCCGAACTGGCCGGCGTGGAAGCGCTTCACGTCGGCGATCGTGTAGGCAGCAAGCTGGGCCTGGCTGGGCACCACCCGGCCATAGACATGGTCCGGGCCATAGATGGTCCGCGCCAGCGCCGCATCGGCCAGCATCCCCGGCTGGCTGAGCGCGATCGACAGACGCCGGCCCAGATTGGCCTTCACCCGCGCCAGCTCGGCAGGCGGCAGATCGGGACGCATCGCCACATCGCCGATCAGCGCGATCGCCTGCGCGGCATGTTCGGACAGGACGTTCATCGTCACCTGGGTGGACTGCACGCCGACGCCGATGTTCAGATCGCCGCCCATCGCCGCCGCGGCGGTGGCGATCGCCGCCGAGGATTTGCCGCCGGCGCCTTCCTTCATCATCTCGCCGGTGACGTCGGCGAGCCAGGTTTCCTTGTCCTCGGTCGCGTTGCCGGCACGGATGCGCAGCGACACCACCGTCTTGGGCGCGATGCCATAGGGAATCAGCGTGACGGTGAGCCCGTTGGGCAGGCTGAAGGTCTCGGTCGCGGGCAGCTTGAACGGCTTGGGCTCGCCGATCGGCGGTGCGGGCGGGAAGGCATCTTGCGCCAGTGCGGGGGTGGCGACGGCGAGCGCCGCGAGGAGGAACAGCGCGCGCATCACTTGGCTCCCTGCTTGGCGGCGGGGGCCGCGCCGGGCTCGATCACATAGATGGAGCGGTTGGTCTTGCGCAGATATTCCTGCGCGGTCTTCTGGATCAGCGCGGGCGTCACCTTCGCGAAACCCTCCTCGATACGGTTCACCGCCTGCGGATCGTTATCGAACAAAGCGTGCACCGCAAGCAGGTCGATCAGCCCGACCCGCCCTCCCCCGTCGATCGTGCCGTAGAGGCCCGAGCGCAGCTTGGTCCGCGCGCGTTCGATCTCGGCGGCGCTCACCGGGGTGGTGCGCAGACCCTCGATCACTTCGTTGACCGCAGCGGTGATCTGCGCCGTGCTGTGGGTGGGATCGTGGGTGAAGCTGAAGCTCCACAGCATCGGCCCGTTATAGTTGAACATATTGCCCAAATCGGCATTGATCCCGCCGCCGATCTCGCCGGCAATGCCCTTCTCCGCGACGATCTTGCGATAGAGGCGGCTATCCTCGCCCTGGACCAGGATCTGATCGATCAGCCCCATCGCATACCATTCGGGAGTACCGCGCGCCGGCACATGGTAGCCTGCGGCATAGCCCGGCTTGGGCGCGAGCGCGTCTACCCGGCTCTTGAATTTCTCCGCGGTCTGGCGCGGCTCCGAAATGTCGGGCTGGACCACCGCCGGCTTCTTCGCCAGCGGGCCGAAATATTTCTCGATCGTCGCGCGGGTCGCGGCATAATCGAGGTCGCCGGCGACGACCAGGACGGCGTTGCTCGGGCGATAGAAGGAGTCGAAGAAGGTCTTGGCGTCGGGCACCGTCGCCGCCTCGATCTCCTTCAAGTCGCCGTAGAAATTGTGGCTGTTATACCAGTTGCTGTTGGCCAGCATCGGCAGGTCGATCCACGGCCAGGTGCTGTAGGGCTGGTTGAGGACGTTGACCTTGACCTCGTTGCCGACGACGCCCTGCTGGTTCTTGAGCACCACCTCGTCGATCACCGGGTTCGCCATGCGATCGGCCTCGAGCCACAGCATCCGATCGAGCGCGCTGGAGGGGACGATCTCGAAATAATTGGTGAAGTCGAAGCGAGTCGAGCCATTGTTGACCCCGCCCGAATTGGTGATCGTCTTGTCGAACACGCCCTTGGGCGCATGCTTCGATCCCTGGAACATCAGATGCTCGAACAGATGCGCAAAGCCGGTGCGCTCCTTGGGCTCCACCCGGAAGCCGATGCCGTAATAGACCCCCACCGTCACCGTCGGCGCCAGCGTGTCGCGGGCGAGGACGACCTTCAGCCCGTTGGGCAGCGTGAAATATTGCATGTCGACATGCAGCTTCTCGGCGGCGGGCTTGGGCGTTTGCGCGATGGCCGGCGCGGACAGCGCCGTGGCGGCAAGCGCGAGTGCGAGGCTCCATGTCTTCATGCGGATTTCCCCCGGAGGATTTCGGTGTGTGTTAGTCTATCAATACGGCGAAGCATGCGGAAGCCCCGATTTTTCACTCCCTTCCCTGCTCGCAGGGAGGGGCTGGGGGTGGGTGCGCGCGTCTGCGCGCCCAGGAGACTCAGTAACCTCGCGACGGAAGCACCGGAGCGGGCATCGAACCCGCTCCGCTGCTAAACCCACCCCCTACCCCTCCCTTTCAGGGAGGGGAGCAAGAGAGGGCTATTTCGCCGCCACCGCGCTCTGATCCATCGCCACCACCGGCAGCAACACCGCGCTCGACTGCGCGCCGCCATAGACCAGCGAGACGGTCGCCTTCTGATAGTCCCCGGGCTTCGCGAAGAAGATGTTGGGAACATATTTCTGCGGGTTGCGGTCATAGACCGGGAACAGGCTCGACTGGACCTGGATCATGATCCGGTGCCCCGGCTTGAACACATGGTTCACGCTGGGCAGGCGGAACTTGTATTTCTGGACCTTGCCCGCCGGGATCGCTTCTGGATGCTCGAACGAGTTGCGATAGCGGCCGCGGAAGATGTCCATGCTGATGGGCAGCTGAAAGCCGCCCATTTCGGGCTTGGTGGCAAGATCGTCGGGATAGACGTCGATCACCTTGACGACGAAATCGCCGTCGGTGCCGGTCGTCTTGGCAAAGATTTCGGCCAGCGGCGCGCCGGTCACGCGCACCGGCTGGGTCAGCACGTCGGACGTATAGGTCATCACGTCGGTGCGCCCGTCGGCGAAGCGCTGGTCGGTGACCAGATAGGTCGGCCAGCGACCGTCCTTGAACGAGATCGGCCGCGGCAGATGCGGCACCGGCTTGGCGGGATCGGAGACATAGCTGTCCTCGCCGCGCCCCGGCTTCTCCCAGCCCAGCGCCATGCCGGGCTTGAGATAGATCGGCGTCAGCTTGGCGTCGCAGCCCTTCTCGCAGGCAATCGGCCATTTGCTGAGATAGTCCCAGCGATTCTCGCCGGTATTGTAGAAGGTCGCGGCGGCCGGGGTGAAGGGCGGCGCGCCGTCCTTCAGATAGGCGTTGAAGAAGGGTAGCAGCACGTCGCGCCGGGCCTGGAGCGCGGTATCGCCCTCGAATTCCAGCACGCCCAGCTTCGAGCCGTTATAGTTGAAACCCGAGTGGCGCCACGGCCCCATGATCAGGAAGTTGTTCTTCGCCTGGGGCGTCTTCTGCAGCGCCTCGAAGGCGTGGACCGCGCCATACATATCCTCCTGATCCCAGATGCCCTGCTCCCAGAGCGTCGGCACGTTGGAGGGATTGGCGGCGAGCAATTTGTCGAGCGCCTGCCCCTGCCAGAAGGCGTCGTAGGCCGGATGCGCAGTCATCTTGTTCCAGGCGGGCAGCTGGTCGTAGCCATATTTCTTGGCCCAATCGCCCGCCGAGCCGACCCGGCGGAAGGTCTCATAATCGTCATAGGCGCCCAGCGGCGGCGCCTTGCCTGCGCCCTTGTAGCCGGTCTGGCTGGCGATCCAGCCGATATTGGCGAGGCGGAACGCGCCATAATGGAACCAGTCGTCGCCCATCCAGCCGTCGATCATCGGGCTTTCGGGCGCGGTGACCTTGAGCGCGGGGTGCGGGTTCAGCAGCGCCATCACCGCGGTGAAGCCCTCATAACTGGAGCCGAGCATGCCGACCTTGCCATTGCTCTCGGGCAGGTTCTTCACCAGCCAGTCGATCGTGTCCCAGGCATCGGTGGTGTGATCGACCTTGGTCGGATTGAGTGGGCCGACCGGCGGGCGGGTGATGACATAGTCACCCTCGGAGCCATATTTGCCGCGGATGTCCTGGAAGACGCGGATATAGCCCTCCTTGACGAAAACCTCGTCCCCCTCGGGCAGCGTCTGAAGCATCGAGGTGCTGTCGCTGCGGCGGGTGCGGTTTGCGGCGTTATAGGGGGTGCGAGTGAGCAGGATCGGCGCGCCCTTGGCGCCCTTCGGGATCACGATCGAGGTGAACAGCTTGGTCCCGTCGCGCATCGGGATCATCACTTCGCGGCGGATATAGTCGCTGCCCTGATCGGGCGCAACGAACTTGGCAGGAATGTCGTTGAAGGGCGCGGTCTGTGCCATGGCGGGCGATACGATCAGGGAAGCCACGAACAGTGCAGCGAGCGTCTTGGTCATGCGGTCAGCCTCCGGTTGGTGTACCGTGGATAGCCGCCCCTGCAGCCCGAATGGAAGCGAATGCTTCTTTGCGCGGAACCGGCGCACTTTCGGGCCCCGCAAATGGTTCCCGCCATTTGACAAATCCTGCAGTCCGCCTATATCCGCCCTCACACCACAGCTTCGGGAAATGATGCGCCTTCGCGCAGTGCATCGGTCGAATAGGAGTTGGGGTTTCTTGAGGACGCCGAAAGCTGCCGAATTCCGAACAGGAAGTCGCGCGGCCTTTTCGCGTCTTTCTGCACGTCCCCGCCCCGGAAAGGGGCACGAAATTTGGCTGACGAGGCACAAAAACCCATGGCTACCAAGGCAATCGAAGGCGGCACTGTAAAGCAGCGCGGCGGCGAAGGCGGCACGATGAAGCGCCGCATCCGCAAGGTGTTCGGCAACATCCACGAAGTCGTGCAGATGCCGAACCTGATCGAGGTTCAGCGCGAATCCTACGAGCAGTTCCTGCGCTCCGATCCGTCGATCGGCTATGTCTCGGGCCTCGAGAAGACGCTGCGCTCGGTTTTCCCGATCCGCGATTTCGCCGGCACCGCCGAGCTCGACTTCGTCAATTACGAGCTCGAGCCGCCGAAGTTCGACGTCGAGGAATGCCGTCAGCGCGGGATCACCTATGCGGCGCCGATGCGCGTTACCCTGCGCCTGATCGTGTTCGAGGTGGATCCCGATACGGAAGCCCGTTCGGTCCTCGATATCAAGGAGCAGGATGTCTATATGGGCGACATGCCCCTGATGACGGGCAACGGCACCTTCTTCATCAACGGCACCGAGCGCGTCATCGTCAGCCAGATGCACCGTTCGCCGGGCGTCCTGTTCGATCATGATCGCGGCAAGACCCACGCCAGCGGCAAGTATCTCTTCGCCGCGCGCGTCATCCCCTATCGCGGCTCGTGGCTCGATTTCGAGTTCGACGCGAAGGACATCGTCAACGTCCGCATCGATCGCAAGCGCAAGCTGCCGGTCACGACGCTGCTCTATGCGCTGGGCCTGAACAGCGAGGACATCCTCAACTATTTCTACGGTCGCGTGGTCTATGTCCGCGGCCAGGGCGGCTGGCAGGTTCCGTTCGTCGTCGAGAATTGGCGCGGCCAGAAGCCGATGTTCGACATCGTCGACGCCAAGTCGGGCGAAGTGATCTTCCCGTCGGGCCAGAAGATCTCCCCGCGCGCCGCGAACAAGGCGCAGAAGGACGGGCTCGAGATGCTGCTGATCCCGACCGAGGAAATCTTCGGTCGCTACAGCGCCTATGACCTGATCAACGAAGCCACCGGCGAAATCTATATCGAAGCCGGCGACGAGATTTCGGCCGAGAATCTCGAGGCGCTGGACAAGGCCGGCATCGAGCGGATCGAACTGCTCGACATCGATCATGTCACCACGGGTCCGTGGATCCGCAACACGCTCAAGGTCGACAAGGCCGAGGAGCGCGAGCAGGCATTGTCCGACATCTACCGCGTCATGCGCCCCGGCGAGCCGCCGACGCTGGAGACCGCGGAGTCGCTGTTCTCGGGCTTGTTCTTCGATCCCGAGCGCTACGACCTTTCGGCCGTGGGCCGCGTCAAGCTCAACATGCGCCTCGACCTCGACGTCGAGGACACGGTGACGACGCTGCGCACCGAGGATATTCTCGAGGTCGTCAAGACGCTCGTGAACCTCAAGGACGGCAAGGGCGAAGTCGACGACATCGACAATCTCGGCAACCGCCGCGTGCGTTCGGTGGGCGAATTGCTCGAGAACCAGTATCGCGTCGGCCTGCTCCGCATGGAGCGCGCCGTTAAGGAGCGGATGAGCTCGGTCGACGTGTCCACGGTCATGCCGAACGACCTCATCAACGCGAAGCCGGCAGTCGCCGCGGTTCGCGAGTTCTTCGGCTCGTCGCAGCTCTCGCAGTTCATGGACCAGACCAATCCGTTGTCGGAAGTCACCCACAAGCGCCGCGTGTCGGCGCTTGGGCCAGGTGGTCTGACGCGTGAGCGCGCAGGCTTCGAAGTCCGCGACGTGCATCCGACCCATTATGGCCGCATCTGCCCGATCGAGACGCCGGAAGGCCCGAACATCGGCCTGATCAACTCGCTGGCCAGCTTCAGCCGCGTCAACAAGTACGGCTTCATCGAGACGCCGTACCGCAAGATCATCGACGGCAAGGTGACCAACGACGTCGTCTATCTGTCGGCGATGGAAGAGGCGAAGCACACGATCGCGCAGGCATCGGCCGAGCTCGACGAGGAAAACCGCTTCACCGAGGAGCTGGTCTCGTCGCGTCAGGCGGGCGAATTCCTGATGGCTTTCCCCGATCAGATCACGCTGATGGACGTCAGCCCCAAGCAGCTCGTCTCGGTTGCAGCATCGCTCATTCCGTTCCTGGAAAACGATGACGCCAACCGCGCGCTGATGGGCTCGAACATGCAGCGGCAGGCCGTGCCGCTCGTCCAGGCCGAGGCGCCGTTCGTCGGCACCGGCATGGAAGAGACGGTTGCGCGCGATTCGGGCGCCGCGATCGGCGCCAAGCGCGCCGGCGTGGTCGATCAGGTCGACGCGACCCGCATCGTCATCCGGGCTTCGGGCGAAGTCGATGCCAATGCCAGCGGCGTCGACATCTACACGCTGATGAAGTTCCAGCGCTCGAACCAGAACACCTGCATCAACCAGCGTCCGCTGGTGAAGGTGGGCGACGTGATCGCCGCCGGCGACATCATCGCCGACGGTCCGTCGACCGAGTTCGGCGAGCTGGCGCTGGGCCGCAACGCGCTCGTCGCGTTCATGCCCTGGAACGGCTATAATTATGAGGATTCAATCCTCATCAGCGAGCGCATCGTCAAGGACGACGTCTTCACTTCGATCCACATCGAAGAGTTTGAAGTCATGGCCCGCGACACCAAGCTCGGGCCGGAGGACATCACCCGCGACATCCCGAACGTCGGCGAGGAAGCACTCCGCAACCTCGACGAAGCGGGCATCGTCTATATCGGTGCCGAGGTCGAGCCCGGCGATATTCTCGCCGGCAAGATCACGCCGAAGGGTGAATCGCCGATGACGCCGGAGGAAAAGCTCCTCCGCGCCATCTTCGGCGAGAAGGCCTCGGACGTGCGCGATACTTCGCTGCGGCTGCCCCCGGGCGTCGCCGGCACCGTCGTCGAAGTGCGCGTGTTCAATCGCCACGGCATCGACAAGGACGAGCGCGCGATGGCGATCGAGCGCGAGGAAATCGAGCGGCTGAAGAAGGACTCGGACGACGAGCGCAACATCCTGAACCGCGCGACCTGGTCGCGCCTGAAGGAGATGCTCATCGGCCAGGTCGCGACCGCGGCGCCGAAGGGTCTCAAGAAGGGCGCCACGATCGACGCCGACCTGCTCGACAGCGTCGACCGGCACGAATGGTGGAAATTCTCTGTGGCCGACGACGGCATGCAGTCGAACCTCGAAGCCGTGAAGGGCCAGTATGATGAGGCCGTGAGCCGCATCAAGGAGAAGTTCGAGGATCGCCGCGAGAAGCTGGAGCGGGGCGACGAGCTTCCGCCGGGCGTGCTCAAGATGGTCAAGGTCTTCGTCGCGGTGAAGCGCAAGCTGCAGCCGGGCGACAAGATGGCCGGCCGTCACGGCAACAAGGGCGTGATCTCGCGGATCCTGCCGGCGGAGGACATGCCGTTCCTCGCCGACGGAACCCCCGTCGATCTCGTGCTGAACCCGCTCGGCGTGCCTTCGCGGATGAACGTCGGTCAGATCTTCGAGACCCATCTGGGCTGGGCCGCGCGCGAGCTGGGTCACCAGGTCGGCCGTGCCCTCGAGGATTGGCGCGAAGCCAATCCCGATGCCAAGCCGGGCGACATGCCCGAGGCGGTCAAGGCGCGGCTGCTCGAAGTCTATGGCGAACATTATGCGGACGATATCCAGGGCCGCGATTCGACCCAGATCATCGAGCTGGCGAACAATCTGAAGACCGGTATCCCGATGGGAACCCCGGTGTTCGACGGCGCCCGCGAAGCCGACGTGTCGGCGATGCTGGAGCTGGCCGGTCTCGATACGTCGGGCCAGTCGGACCTGTTCGACGGCCGCACCGGGGATCAGTTCGATCGCAAGGTCACCGTGGGCATCATCTACATGCTCAAGCTGCACCATCTGGTCGACGACAAGATCCACGCGCGTTCGATCGGGCCGTACAGCCTCGTCACCCAGCAGCCGCTGGGCGGCAAGGCCCAGTTCGGCGGACAGCGTTTCGGCGAGATGGAAGTGTGGGCGCTCCAGGCATATGGCGCCGCCTACACGCTCCAGGAGATGCTGACGGTGAAGTCGGACGACGTCGTCGGGCGCACCAAGGTCTATGAGGCGATCGTCAAGGGTGACGACACGTTCGAGGCCGGCATTCCCGAGAGCTTCAACGTTCTCGTCAAGGAAATGCGCTCGCTGGGCCTCAACGTCGAACTCAAGAACGACGAGCCGGGATTTGACTCGGACGGTGTCCAGATCGCGGCGGAGTAAAGCTTCTTCTCCCTCTCCCATCGGGAGAGGGAGGGAGGCGCGAAGCGCCGGAAGGGTGAGGGCGACCCCGATTTGATCGCCCTCACCTTC
This sequence comes from Sphingomonas sp. M1-B02, assembly GCF_026167525.1. Taxonomy (NCBI): domain Bacteria; kingdom Pseudomonadati; phylum Pseudomonadota; class Alphaproteobacteria; order Sphingomonadales; family Sphingomonadaceae; genus Sphingomonas; species Sphingomonas sp. M1-B02. The sequence goes on from NZ_CP110679.1 coordinate 1,314,348, forward strand.
CCTCTCGGCTTCGCCGAGCGGGCCCCTTCCTCTCCCAACGGGAGAGGAGAGACAGAATTCAGAAGAGGGTAATCACCCATGAACGAACTGACCAACTTCGCGAACCCGGTGGCCAAGCCGGAGACCTTCGACCAGATCCAGATCGGCATCGCGTCTCCGGACAAGATCCGCAGCTGGTCGTTCGGCGAGATCAAGAAGCCCGAGACCATCAACTATCGCACGTTCAAGCCCGAGCGTGACGGCCTGTTCTGCGCGCGCATCTTCGGTCCGATCAAGGACTATGAGTGCCTGTGCGGCAAGTATAAGCGCATGAAATATAAGGGCATCGTCTGCGAGAAGTGCGGCGTCGAGGTTACCGTCTCGAAGGTTCGCCGCGAGCGGATGGGCCACATCGAGCTCGCCGCGCCCGTAGCGCACATCTGGTTCCTGAAGTCGCTGCCGTCGCGCATCGGCCTGCTGCTCGACATGCAGCTCAAGCAGCTCGAGCGCGTGCTCTATTTCGAGAGCTACATCGTCACCGAGCCGGGCCTGACTCCGCTCGAGAAGTTCCAGCTCCTCACCGAGGACGAACTGCTCGACGCGCAGGATGAATATGGCGAAGACGCCTTCTCCGCCGGGATCGGCGCCGAAGCGGTCAAGATCATGCTCATGGATCTCGACCTCGAAGGCGAGCGCAAGGAGCTGCTCGACGAGCTCGCGGTCACCAAGTCCGAGCTGAAGCCCAAGAAGATCATCAAGCGGCTGAAGGTCGTCGAAAGCTTCATCGATTCGGGCAATCGCCCCGAATGGATGATCCTCGACGTCGTTCCGGTCATCCCGCCCGAGCTGCGCCCGCTGGTGCCGCTGGACGGTGGCCGCTTCGCGACTTCGGATCTCAACGATCTGTATCGCCGCGTGATCAACCGTAACAACCGCCTGAAGCGGCTGATGGAACTGCGCGCGCCGGACATCATCGTCCGCAACGAGAAGCGCATGTTGCAGGAAGCCGTCGACGCGCTGTTCGACAACGGTCGCCGCGGTCGCACGATCACGGGTGCCAATAAGCGTCCGCTCAAGTCGCTCTCGGACATGCTCAAGGGTAAGCAGGGCCGCTTCCGTCAGAACCTGCTCGGCAAACGCGTCGACTATTCGGGTCGTTCGGTCATCGTGACCGGGCCTGAGCTGAAGCTGCACCAGTGCGGCCTGCCCAAGAAGATGGCGCTCGAGCTGTTCAAGCCGTTCATCTACGCGCGCCTCGACGCCAAGGGTCTGTCGATGACCCTCAAGCAGGCGAAGAAGTGGGTCGAGAAGGAGCGGAAGGAAGTCTGGGACATCCTGGACGAGGTGATCCGCGAGCATCCGGTGATGCTGAACCGCGCGCCGACGCTGCACCGTCTGGGCATCCAGGCGTTCGAGCCGGTGCTGATCGAGGGCAAGGCGATCCAGCTGCATCCGCTGGTATGCTCGGCCTTCAACGCCGATTTCGACGGCGATCAGATGGCCGTGCACGTACCCCTGAGCCTCGAAGCGCAGCTGGAAGCGCGCGTGCTGATGATGTCGACCAACAACATCCTCTCGCCCGCAAACGGCAAGCCGATCATCGTGCCGTCGCAGGACATGGTGCTGGGCCTTTATTATCTGTCGATGATGAAGGAGAACGAGCCGGGCGAAGGCATGATCATCGGCGACATGTCCGAGGTCCACCAGGCGCTCAACGCCGGCGCGGTCACCCTCCACACGAAGATCACCAGCCGCGTCCCGCAGACCGATGCGGAGGGCAAGACCTATCTCAAGCGCTACGAGACCACCCCGGGCCGCATGCTGCTGGGCGAGACCCTGCCGCAGAACCACAAGGTGCCCTTCGAGACCGTCAACCGCCTCCTCACCAAGAAGGATGTGGGCGACGTGATCGACGAGGTCTATCGCCACACCGGCCAGAAGGAGACCGTGCTGTTCGCCGACGCGATCATGGCACTGGGCTTCAAGCACGCGTTCAAGGCGGGCATCTCGTTCGGCAAGGACGACATGATCATCCCGGACGCCAAGGTCGGCATGGTCGACGAGACCAAGGCGCTCGTGAAGGACTATGAGCAGCAATATCAGGACGGCCTGATCACGCAGCAGGAGAAGTATAACAAGGTGATCGACGCCTGGAGCCGTTGCGGCGATCAGGTGGCGGGCGCGATGATGGACGAGATCAAGGCAGTCCGGAAGCTTCCGAACGGCCGCGAGAAGGACATCAACTCGATCTACATGATGGCCCACTCGGGTGCCCGCGGTTCGCAGGCCCAGATCAAGCAGCTCGCCGGCATGCGCGGCCTGATGGCCAAGCCTTCGGGCGAGATCATCGAGACGCCGATCATCTCGAACTTCAAGGAAGGCCTGACCGTCCTTGAATATTTCAACTCCACCCACGGCGCCCGCAAGGGTCTCGCGGATACGGCGCTGAAGACCGCCAATTCGGGCTACCTCACGCGGCGTCTCGTCGACGTGTCGCAGGATTGCGTGATCATGGAGAATGATTGCGGCACCGAGCGTGCGCTCGAAATGCGCGCGATCGTCCAGGGCGGTTCGACCATCGCGTCGCTCGGCGAGCGCATCCTCGGCCGCACCACGGCGGAAGATGTGGTCGATGCCAAGACCAACGAGGTCGTCATCCCTTCGGGCACGTTGCTCGACGAGGCGATGATCACGCAGATCGAGGCGATCGGGCTTCAGGGGATGAAGATCCGTTCGCCGCTGGTCTGCGAAGCCAAGATCGGTGTCTGCGGCAAATGCTACGGGCGCGATCTCGCCCGCGGTACGCCGGTGAACATCGGCGAGGCAGTCGGCGTCATCGCGGCGCAGTCGATCGGCGAGCCCGGCACCCAGCTGACGATGCGGACCTTCCACATCGGCGGCGCGGCGCAGCTCAACGAGCAGTCCAACCTCGAGGCGACTTCGGACGGCAAGGTCGAATTCCGCGACGTCCGCATGATCATGGATCAGCGCGGCCGCCGGGTGGTGACGTCGCGTTCGGCCGAGCTGGCGATCGTCGACATGGACGGCCGCGAGCTGGCGGTGCACCGTATTCCGTACGGCGCCTATGTGCTGTTCGACGATGGACACATCGTCTCGCAGGGCGATCGGATGGCCGAATGGGATCCGTTCACCATGCCGGTGATCACCGAGAATCCCGGCATCGTGAAGTTCGTCGAGATCATCGAAGGCAAGACGATGACCGAGCAGGTCGATGAGGCGACGGGCATCGCCCAGCGCGTCATCACCGAGAATCGCGGCATGTCGGCGAAGAAGGAAGATCTTCGTCCGCGCCTGACCCTCACCGGCGAAACCGCCGAGGAGGCCGGTCGCTACATGCTGGCGGCGGGCGCAGTGCTCTCGGTCGAGGATGGTGCCACGGTGCATGCAGGCGACGTTCTCGCCCGCGTCAGCCGCGAATCCGCCAAGACCCGCGACATCACCGGCGGTCTGCCGCGCGTCGCCGAGCTCTTCGAGGCACGCAAGCCGAAGGAGAATGCGATCATCGCAAAGGTCTCGGGCCGTGTCGTGTTCGGCAAGGACTATAAGGCCAAGCGCAAGATCGGCATCCAGCCCGAGGACGGCAGCGAGACGGTCGAATATCTGGTGCCCAAGTCGAAGGTCATCGACGTCCAGGAAGGCGATTACGTCAAGCGCGGCGACAATCTGATCGGCGGTTCGCCCGATCCGCACGACATTCTCGAGGTGCTCGGCATCGAGCCGCTCGCGGAATATCTCGTGTCGGAAATCCAGGAGGTCTATCGTCTCCAGGGCGTGAAGATCAACGACAAGCATATCGAGGTGATCGTTCGCCAGATGCTGCAGAAGGTCGAGATCACCGAGTCCGGCGACACCACCTTGCTCGTGGGCGAACAGCTCGACCGCGACGAGATGGACGAGCAGAACGCCAAGCTCGGCAAGAACGAGACTCCGGCGCAGGGCAAGCCCATCCTGCTCGGCATCACCAAGGCGTCGCTGCAGACCCGCAGCTTCATCTCGGCGGCGTCGTTCCAGGAAACCACGCGCGTCCTCACCGAGGCCGCCGTGCAGGGCAAGCAGGACACGCTGATCGGCCTCAAGGAGAATGTCATCGTCGGCCGGCTGATCCCGGCAGGTACCGGCGCCGGCATGAACCGCCTGCGCGTGGCAGCTTCGTCGCGGGATGCGGCACTCCGCGTGGCCCAGCGCCGCGTCGATGCCGCAGCCCTGATCGCGCCGAACTCGGCCGCCGAAGAGCGTGAAGCCGAGCATGCCCGCTCGACCCGGGACGCCGGTGGCACCGGTGACGACGCGCTGGCAAGCGTGGTTCCCAGCGGCCACGGCACCGACGAGGATGCCGGCGAGTATCTGAACAAGAGCGAGTAATCGCTCCGGTTCAGCCGTTCCGGCGCTGAAGACAGAAAAGCCGCCGTCCGGATCCGGGCGGCGGCTTTTCTTGTCGGGAGATTGCTACGCAGCCGAAACGATGCATAGTCATGCAGCCATCCTTTTCAGGGCCGGCCAGTGCGCGTCCTCACCGTCCTGGAGGCCCAGCATGATCACCCTGATCCCGGTTCCCGAACTCGCCGAAAGCTCGATCTTCGGCTATGGCGCCAACTTCCTGACCGAGGGCGCAATCAATGCGACGCCCATCGAGACGATCCCCACCACCATCTCGGTCAGCGGCAGCGAAGGCGAGGATTCGAGCTTCTACAAGGTCGTGCAGAACAGCAGCGACTATAGCGACACGATGAAAGCCAGCGCGACGATCAGCGGATCGGGCTTGAGCTGGTCGGCCTCCGCCACTGCCAGCTACATGCGCCAGCATACCGGGGACGAGACCGCGCTCACCTTCACCTGGATGCGCAAGATTCGTACCCAGGATCGACTGATCTCGACCAGCCAGGCCTCTGTCGCGCTTTCCGACGCGGCGATGAGTTTACTCCAGCAGGACCCTGACGGGTTCATCGATCGCTACGGCACGCATTGCATGATCGGCATCGCCTATGGGGGCGACCTTCAGCGGCTATGTCCGGGTCAACAGCGATTCGGTGAGCGACAAAGAGAGCATCGCCGCCTCCATGAGCGCGTCGATCAACGGGCTCGTCACCCACGGGTCGATCGACGCCACCTGGTCGAGCGACGTCAACAGCGCGCAGGTGAGCAAGACCACCGAGATGGGCTATGTCGCCACCGGCATGGATCCGGTGACGGTCACCGGCGACTTCAACGTCAGCAGCCTGGAAAATACGGTCTCAAGCCTCGCCCCCGCATCGAGCGGCATCGCCGGCGTCACCGGCAAGCCGATCGCGGTGGTGTGCGTGACCTGGGATCAGGTCGGACAGATCCAGGCCACCTGCAGCCAGACGGTGCTCCAGAAGCTCCAGCTTGTCGACCTGCAGTCGACGCTCGATCGGCTATCCCTCGAATATGCGCAGCTCAGTTATGTCGTCGCGACGGCAAACCGGCTCGCGGGCTCCGGCGCGGTGGTCAACGCCTATGTCCCACTCCTCCACCAGCTCGCAAATTATGCACAGGACAGGCTCGCCCGGATCGCCGGGTTGCGGATTCGCGACATACGCTGGCTCGCCGCCAATGCCGGCAGCGTCGACTGGTACGAGATCTCGCCGCTGCTGCTGCCGATGCTTGGTTGGGTCGGGCGCGGCCAGGCGCATGTCCAGGTCTGGTATTCGCTCGACTGGGCGTTTGGCAGCCCGACCGACAATCAGATCGTCACCGTCACCCCTTCCGCCAATCCTGCCGAGGTCCAGCTCGGCCACTGGGTGCATGCCCGACCCGAGGGCGACGATCCGCCCCAGACGATGGACCTTTATTATCGGGTGTTCAGCAACAGCGGCACGCCGACCATCACCACGCGGATGAACTGGTACGATCCCTGGGGGCCGGGCAGCGGCCAATTCGACGGCAATGTCGTCCAGATGCTCGCGGGCGCCAATCTCACCAGCGTTGCGGCCTGGACCCCGTGGAACAACAATCGCATGTCGGTGGCGGTGGTCGATACGGCTTATTCGCTGCCCCCCGGCAAGCAGTGAGGGGTGCCGGCAGGGCGACGGCTCAGGCGGGGTGGTGCAGGTAGCGAGCGCTGAAATCGCCGACGTCGCGCAGCCGGTCCCAGTCGCGCACGATCAGCACGTTGCCGGCGAGGCTGATGAGATCCTCCTTGCGCAGCGTCTGCAGCGTACGGTTGGTGTGGACCGGGGTCAGCCCGGTGGCGTCGGCGATCTGTTCCTGCGTCATCGGGAAGCGATACAGCCCGTTCTGTCCCATCCCCGTCGCGTCCAGCCGCGTCACCAGCTCGCACAATAGATGCGCGATCCGCGCCTTGGCATCGCGCCGACCGACATTTACCACCCATTCGCGAAAGATCGAGGAATCGATCAATGTGTCGAGCCACATCGCCCTGCCTATCGTGGGGCGACTGTCGGATAATGCGAGCAGATCGGCCTTGGCGATCAATGCGAGCTCGCACTGGTCGAGGCTCTGCACATTATGATCTGCCACGGGCAGCAGGCAATTCTGCAGATCGACGAACTCGCCCGGAATGTGCAGCGCCATGATCTGACGGGCGCCCTGCCCCACCAGCTTGTGGCGATAGGCAAAGCCCTTGAGCAGCAGGCTGCAATAGATTCCGGTCTCGCCCTCGCGAACGATGAAGCCGTCCTTGCTGAAACTCCGTCGCAGCGCGGGCAGTGCCTCGATTGCCTCAATGTCCTCGACCGGCAGGTTGGCGCGACGTCCCCATCGTTGGGCAAGCGGGGCGAGGATGGGTTGTTCCAACGGCGGGTGCTTTCGGGGCATGCGTGCCGATCGATACGCCACCCTATTTTATCCTGTCGGCCAGCAGGCGTCCTTGCACCATGTTAGCCGCACTAATGCATGTTAGGCGCACGGGCTCAATAAGGTCGGGGCCCGCCGGCCTCAAGGTGCAGATAACGTTGGTTGAAATCGCCGACCTCGCGCAGGCGGTGCCAGTCGGGGAAGCTGATGTTGCGCCGATTCCGCACGATCAGCCCCTCGCACTCCATGGTCTTGAGCACCCGGTTGACATGCACGGGGGTCAAGCCGGTCGCGTCGGCAATCTGCTCCTGCGTCATGGGCAGAACATAGCCATGATCGGCCTCGAGCCCTTGCGCCTCCAGCCTGAGCGCGAATTCGCAGAGCAAGTGCGCCAGCCTGGTACGCGAATCTCGGCGGCCGATGTTGAGCACCCATTCGCGGAAGATCGACGCCTCGATCAGCGTCGTGATGAGGATAGCGCGGCCCACCGCAGGCCGCTCCATGGCGATCTCCTGGAACGCCGTGATCGGCACTTCGGCCACCTGCCCGCGGGTCAGCATCTGCACATTATGGTCGGAGACGTCGAGGAACAGGTTCTGGAAATCCAACGCTTCTCCGGGAATGTGCAGCGCGATGATCTGGCGCGCGCCCTCGCCCGTTAGTTTCTGGCGGAACGCGAAGCCCGTGATGAGCACGCTGCAGATCCGCGGAATCTCGCCCTCGCGGACGATATAGGTCGACGCTTCCAGCGTGCGCAGCTTGAAGGGCAGCGCCAGAATGGCGTTGCTGTCGGAGTCCGAAAGCGAATAGTTGGTCTGCAATCGTCGGTTCAGCGATTGCAGCGGGTGCTCGGCGTCTGCCATCGTTACCTCCCAAGGCGGGAGCACAAGCATCTCTCAGTCGCCAGCGCCGGATATTATCCTATGGCGATTTTTCCACCATAACATAAGCTAGTCCAGCACTCACAACCTGTGTTGTATCTGCACCAAAGCTATAGATTAATATCCGATATGTAGTTAGGATAGCGCATCGTCGAGCTTGGCTAGGGCCTCGACGGCTGAGAGACGATGCGCTCCCGCCCTCCCGGTGGAGCATATCCATTGTCCCTATATTATTTCCACCTTCGCGACGGCACCGATATCGTGCTGGATCCGGAAGGCCGCGAGCTGGAAACCAAAGCCGCCATCGTCGACACGGCCCTGCACGAGGCGCGCGCCATATTGAGCGAAGACGCCCGCAAGGGGCATCTGATGCTCGATCAGGTCATCGACGTCGTCGACGAGGCGGGCGCGATCGTCCACCGACTCCATTTCATCGATGCGCTCGATATCGTCTGGCCCAGCAAGGACGGTCCCGAAGCCGCGCCGGGCGACAGCCGCTCGCCCACGCTCTCGCCGCGGTCCTGAGGCGACCCGCTTCGACCCGATCTAGCCAAGCGCACGCCCGCACAGTATCGCCCAGACATGGCTACCGAACTCCACGCGCTCTCCGTCCCCGCCTTCCTGCGCGGCTTCAAGGCGATGTCCGCCATTCTCGAAAAGGGTCGCGCCTTTGCCGACGAGCAGGGCATTCCCCACGCGGAACTGCTCGGCGCGCGGCTCTACGAAGACATGGCGCCACTTACCTCGCAAATCCAGCGCGCCAGCGATTCCGCCAAGTTCGCCGGCGCGCGCCTCGCCGGGATCGATGCGCCTTCGATGCCCGATACCGAGGATGGTTTCGAAGCGCTCCAAAATCGCATCGCCAAGACCGTCTCCTTCCTCGAATCGATCGCCCCCGGGGCGATCGATGGCCGCGAGGATGCGGAGGTTCAGCTCAAGACTCCCTCGCGCAGCTTCGAATTCAGCGGCCGCAACTATCTCCTCGGCTTCGCGCTGCCCAATTTCTATTTCCACCTGACCACCGCCTACGCGATCCTGCGCCACAAGGGCGTGCCGCTGGGCAAGATGGACTATCTCGGCGGCATGGGTTGAGCCGGATCGCGGTCATCGGCGCCGGCGCGATCGGCGGCACCGTCGCCGCATGGCTGGCGCAGAAGCAAGAGGTGATCCTGTGCGCGCGCAGCCCGCTGGTCGATCTTGAGGTAGAAACCCCGCAGGGCACGATCCGCGCGACGCCGCGCATCCTGACCAACCCCTCCGACGCCGAACCGGTCGACTGGATACTCGCCGCGACCAAGACCTATGACTCCGTTTCCGCGGCCGCCTGGCTCCCCGGCCTGATGGGCCCGAAGACTCGGCTCGCAGTGCTCCAGAACGGAGTCGAGCATCGCGAGCGCTTTGCCGGCATCGTCGCCAACGATCGGATCGTGCCGGCAATCGTCGACATTCCGGCCGAACGCAGCGCCCCCGGCCGCGTCCTCCAGCGCCGCACCGGCACGATCCTGGTGCCCGAGGGGGCGGAGGATTTCGTCGCCCTCTTCGCCGATACGCCGATCGCCGCCTCCACCACCGCCGATTTCGTCACCGCCGCCTGGCGCAAGCTCGCGATCAACTGCGCGGGAGTCGTCAACGCGATCACGCTGCGCCCCGCCGAAGTCGCGAACGATCCCGCTATCGCCGATCTGATCCGCGGCCTGGTGGCCGAATGCTGCGCCGTCGGCCGCAGCCAGGGCGCCGACATGCCCGACGAGGTGCCCGAAAGCGTCGTCGCCCAGATGCGCGGATCGGACTCGCAATCGGTCAACTCGCTCCACGCCGATCGCCTGGCGGGCCGCCCGATGGAGCTCGACGCGCGCAACGGCGTGATCGTTCGCCTCGGCGCGCAGCATGGCATCTCCACCCCGCTCAACCGCGCCTGCGCCGCCCTGCTAGCCGCCGCCGTCTGACGGCGATGGACGGCCAGACGATCCTGCTGATCTCGGCGCTGATGGCGCTGGCGGCGGCGCTCTACACCTCGGTCGGCCATGCCGGCGCCTCGGGCTATCTCGCGATCATGGCGCTGTTCGCCGTCGCCCCCGCCACGATGCGCCCGACGGCGCTGGTCCTCAACATCATCGTCGCCAGCCTGGCCACCTATCGCTTCGGCGGCGCGGGGCAGGTCAACTGGCGGATGCTGGCCTTTTTCGTGATCGGCGCGATCCCGGCAGCCTTCGTCGCCGGTGGCATCACCCTTCCGGGCCATTATTACCGGCCCCTGGTGGGGGTGGTCCTCTGGATTGCCGCGATCCGCTTGTTTCTGCCGCGCAAGCTCGTCCGGCTCGAAGCGCCGCGCCCGCCGCATCCGGCGCTGATGATCCTGTCGGGAGCGGCGGTCGGCGCGCTCTCGGGCCTCACCGGCACCGGGGGCGGCATTTTCCTCAGCCCGCTGATCCTGTTCTTCGGCTGGGAGGCGGTGCGGCGCACCTCGGGCACCGCAGCGGGCTTCATCCTCTGTGTCTCGATCGCGGGTCTTGCCGGCAACCTTGCCAGCTTGGGCCGATTGCCCGACGAGCTTGCCTGGTTCATCGCCGCAGTGGTGCTGGGCGCTGCCATCGGCACGCAATTCGGCGTATCGCGCCTCCCCACCGGTCGCCTTCTCCAGGCGCTCGGCCTGGTCCTTCTCGTCGCCGGCGCAAAGCTCATTTTCTCCTGACGGACCCGCCGCCCCTCCCCATCGGTTGGCGCTCGGCAACCTCGGAGGAAAATATGGGTCTGGCACTGGTTACCGGCGGGTCGAGCGGCATCGGCCTGGAACTCGCGCGCTGCCTGGCACGCGACGGCCACGGCCTGATCCTGGTCGCGCAGGACGTTGCTAAGCTCGAGCGGGCCGCCACCGAACTCTATGCGTCGGGCGCTCCGAAGGTCGAGACCTGGTCGATCGACCTCTCAAGGTCCGAAGGCGCGCCGGCAATGTTCGAGCAGGTGCGCCAGCGCGCGACCCTCCCCGATTTCCTTTTGCTAAATGCAGGCACCGGCGCCTGGGGCGATTTCGTCGGCCAGACCGATCTGGCGCTCGAGCTGGAGTCGATCCAGGTCAACATCGTCTCGGTGGTCCAGGCGGCCAAGCTGTTCCTGCCCGAAATGGTGAAACGCGGATCGGGCCGGGTGCTGATCACCTCGTCGGTGACCGCGCTCGGCCCCTCGCCGCGGCTGGCGGTCTATTCGGGCACGAAGGCCTTCCTCCACACCTTCGCCGAGGCGGTGCGGGAGGAGATTGCCGATAGCGGCGTAACCATCACTTCGCTGATGCCGGATCTGACCGAGAGTGGCTTCTTCGAGCGCGCGCATGTCGATCCGGACTCGCTAACCGCGCGCGAGCCCAAGGCCGATCCGGCCACGGTTGCGAAGGCGGGCTATGAAGCGATGCTGAAGGGCAAGGACCATGTCGTGGCGCCGAGCTTTCCGGGGAAGCTCAAGGCGGCAGCGGCAAGCATCTTGCCGACGGCGCTGGTCACGAAGATCGCGCGAGCGGACTGAAACCGCAGAAGAGAGTATGGACGGCGGGACAGGATGCTGTCCGTTAAAGCCCCGCCGTCCAATCTCTGGATCAAACCATGGTCTGATTAGACCAAAGCCCGATTTAGAAGTGTGCGATCACGCCTGCCATCGGGCGGAACGAGTTCGCATCGCCGAAGGTGCTGGCTTCGAGGCGGAAGCGGATGCCGCTATTGCCGGTGATGCCGCCCAGGCCGATGTCCTTCGGGCCGACTTCGACGCCGACGCCATAGGTGATGTCGTTATAGTGGCGATCGGGGTTGGCCGGGCGCTGGAACTTCACCCACTGATAGCCGACCTTGCCGTAGATCAGGCCGCTGTCGCCCGCACGCACGCCGAAACGGCCCGCTGCGCCATATTCCCAATCGATATCGCCCTTGAAGCCCTTGGCGACATTGCCTTCCGCGCCGACGAAGAAGCCGCCGATCGGAATGTTGACGCCGGCAACTGCCGAGACGAGACCGCCGTCGAGATCGCGGCCGACCAGCGGGATGCCCGCGTCGCCGATTTCGTTGTCGAAGCGCTCATATCCGCCCATGACGCCGAAATAGGGTTCGATGCCGAATGCGGGGGTGCCATCGGGCGCGGTCGCGGTGGTGCCGGTGTCGGCGTCCTGCGCGAAAGCGGCGGTCGGAAGTGCCGCGGCGAGCGCCGCAGCTGCGAGAATCTTACGCATATGAAATACCTTGGTACGCGGTACTCGCCGACAATCGCGCTTTCACCCCTTGCGGGCGTCAACGTTGTCGACGCTCGTAAGATGGGGCGCTGCTGCGCCGCAACAAGTGACAGTTTCTTGAAACACCGCCTTGCGTTGCATTAGAGCAACAGTCTGGAATCCGGGACTTTCTCCCTTCTTATCCTCGATCAACCGCAGCCGACAGCTTCCGTCGCTGCGGCACCACCGTCGACAGCTTTATATCGCCGCGGCAGCCCTAGCCGCAATTTTCGGGCGTAATGGACGCGCTGGCTCTAGGGAAGAAAAATGTTGGATGTTCTATGCGAATCATATAAAATATGTATATGATTCGCATATTGAAAGCGTCGGCATGGGTATCGTGAACATTGAGGACGAGCTGCACGACCAGCTACGCCGCGCCAGCAAGGTCTCCTGTCGCTCGATCAATGCCCAGGCCGCCTTCTGGATCAAGGTCGGCATGCTGTGCGAGACCAATCCAACGCTCAGCTTCACCGAGATCGTCGATCGCGAGCTCCGCGCCGCGGGCGTTCGCGCGCAACCGCTGGCGATGAGCCTGGCGTGACCAAGTCGCCGCAGGAGATCGCGTTGCTCGCCGAATCCGGCCGGCTGCTGGCGTCGGTTTTCGAACTGCTCGATCGCACCCAGCTCGCCGGCAAGTCGACTCTCGATATCGACACGATGGTCGAGCGCTACATCGTCGACGATCTTCACGCCCGCCCCGCGAGCAAGGGGCAATATGATTATGGCTTCGTGCTCAATAGCTCGATCAACAACGTAGTCTGCCACGGCGTGCCCTCCCCGATCGACGTTCTGCGCGATGGCAACATCGTCAATCTCGACATCACGCTCGAGAAGAACGGCTACATTGCCGACTCCAGCAAGACCTATCTCGTCGGCGCCGTGAACCCCGCCGCCCGGCGCCTCGTCCAGACCACGTACGACGCCCTGTGGATGGGCATCGCCGCGGTCCGCCCCGGCGCACGGCTCGGCGACATCGGCTGGGCGATCGAGCGCCACGCCAAGCGCAACGGCTATTCGGTGGTCCGCGAATATTGCGGCCACGGCATCGGCCGCGAGATGCACGAGGAGCCCCAGATCCTGCATTTCGGAAAGCCGGGTACGGGCATGGAGTTGCGCGAAGGCATGGTGTTCACGATCGAGCCGATGCTGAACCGCGGCCGCCGCGGCGTCCAGACCGAGGCGGACGGCTGGACCGTGGTGACGAAGGACGGCTCGCTCTCCGCCCAGTTCGAACATACCGTCGCCGTCACCGCGACCGGCGTGCAGGTGCTCACGCTGCGTGCCGACGAACGCGAGCTGCCCGCCCGGATGAAGATCGCCGCCTGAGCCGGCCGATCCTCAGACCATCACGGTGGTCGGCACGATCTCGAAGCTGGCGCTCGTCAGCGCAGTGCCGGGATTGACCAGCGCGAACAGGATCGCCGCGCCCGCCCCGCTGCCGTCGGCATCGTAGGAAATGCGGCCTGTGTTCGCATCGTAGACGATTCGATCATCGGCATCGAGCGCGGCCGCGCCGCAAGCGAATGCACTTGCCGCAAGGCTTGTGCCCACGCCCGCGAATACGTGGCTCGCAAGCACCATGCTCGGCGAGACACGCATCGAAGCGCCTTGCCGAAGAAATTCCATCCGTTCGCGCGATCTCGGCGTCGTAATGCATTGCAAATGGTTTCCGGCGCAGAAACGATCCAGAAACGTAATTCCCTCAAAGGATCAGCGCCGGCGCCGGCGCCTGAGCCTGAGCTGGCGGATCTTGTCCAGCGCCAGAAGAATCAGCAACGAAAGGCCGAAAAGCGGCAACAAAATCCCCATCGCGATCGTGATCAGCAGCGCCCAGCGAATCCGCACCCCGTCGACCTTCGGCGGAGCGCCGAAGCTTCCCCTTGGCCGCCACTTCAGCCACATCAGCGTGCCCAGTAGGCTGATCGTCACCAGCGCGATCGCAGTCAGGAGCCCGATCAATTGGTTCACCCAGCCGAACAGCTGGCCCTCGTGCCACGCGATGCCGGTATTAACGACGCGATCAATCACATGCCGGTCACCGAAGCCGCTGCGACCGATTTCCGCCCCGGTCATGGGATCATAGGTCACCTGACGGGTCAGCGGCCGGTTCTGCGCCTCGGATTTCACCGTCCAGACGGCGCCGGTCGGCGGCCCGAAGCGCTGCGGCGCATGCGGCGGGGTCACCAGCACCGGAAAAGCCATCCGCTCTTCCTGCGCCTTCGCCACGAACTGCGCTAGCGGCAAGCCCCCGGGCGACGCTGTGGGCGACGCCGGCATTACCATCATGCCAGGGCCATGATGCGCACTCGCGCCTAGCTTCCAGTCCTGTACCCCCTCGATCAGCCCGAGTTCGGCCCGCGCCCACTGGAACGCCTTGCCCCACGCCCCCGCCCAGGGAAGGCCGCTGGCCAGCATCACCAGCACAAGCCCGGCGATCCAGAAGCCCGTCGATCGGTGGACGTCCTTGAGCAACGGCCGCCCCCGCAGCGACAGCCGCGGATAAAGTGTCCCCGCCGCCCGGAACGGCCGCGGCCACCACAAATAAAGGCCGGTCAGGATCAGCACGATCGTCCAGCTTGCCGCGAGTTCAACCAGCCAGTCGCCCAGACAACCCAGCAGCAGCGAGCCATGGATACGTGCCACGGTCTCCGAAATTTTGTCATCGGGATCGCGCGCGCCAAGCAGCTGCCCCTGCGGCGAGACGAAGATCTCGCGATTTGCGCCGTCGGCGAAACCAAGCTCGATCATCGCCGCATCGCCGGCCTGCTCGGGCACGCGATAGCGGTTGAACCGACCCGCCGGAAAGCGCGCCGTCACCGCCGCCAGCTGCACGTCGGGCGAGACTGCTCCCGCGGTCGCCAGGCCGTGAAAGGAGCGCTCCTCCCACCGATCGAGCTGCGGCTTGAAAAGATAGATCGCGCCGGTGACCGACAGGATCAGGATGAAGGGCAGCACGAACAGCCCGGCATAGAAATGCCACCGCCAGATCGTACGATAGAGGGCGCCCGGCGTCCCCGCCGCGATGGTCGTCATGTCGATAGCCTTTGTCAGGCGCGGCCCCGCCGCACCTTATACCCCGTTGTGTCGCGATAGCGTGCCGCAACGATCTAGCGCAAAGCGTGCGCCGGCGGACCGCGTAATGGCGGACGCAGGCGAAGCGTCGCACCGGGCGCAGGCGCGACGGCGAAGTCCAGCCCCAGGGCGAGCAGGAAGACGATCAGCGCGGCAAGCGGGATCCGGTGCGCGCCGGCGAGCGACGGCAGCGAGAGATCGGAGAAGGCGCACCCACCCTCGGCCTGCAACCCCGCCGACTTATGCTCGAGCCCGGGAATCTCCATCACCATACGGGCTGGACCATTGCCGCCGCACAGCCCGACGATCATCCGCCCGTCATCGAGCATGGGCATGAAACCGGCGGGCACGGCGATGCGTAGCGCCAGCGCCGCCCCGACGATCAGCAGCAACAGCGCCGGATGCGCGCGCAAAAAGGCTCGCAATGCCTGCATATCCGCGCGCTTAATGCGGAAGCACGCCGCTGTCACTCGGCGATCCCATCGCAATCGCCGCAACACTGCCGCGGACCAAACAGTCAGAGTCGAAAATGGGTCAGCCTGACTCGGCTATATGTCCAGCCATCGATGCGCCTTCACCCTCGGGCGAGCCGTCTCCAAACTGCCCGTACCCCGCCGATCGCCTGGCTCGCCACCAGATCCACCGCCTCGCGGACCGGAACCGGCGTGGGCCGCCGCTCGAGCACGCGGTGGAGCAGCAGCGTGCCGGCGCGCACCCCGGTACGGCACAGGCGCCACCATCCCTGGCTGATCATATCGTCGATCTGCGCAAGCTCGACAGCGCTGTAATCGCCCTTGCCGAATTCGGCGCGCAGAGCGCCGATGCCGACGAACAATGCGTTGAGCGTCGCAACGTCGGGCACCGGCGCGCCATCCATCACGTGGCGCACCAGCAGCGGCGCTATTTCCGGCGCTGCGGGGCCCAGCAGCGCGCGGTGTCGCTCGCGCAGCAGCAATTCGGCATGCGCGCACATCGTGCTGTTGAACATGTTCGACGCCCCGCCCTCATGGCAGCGATAGAGCAGCAGCACCTCGTCGATCTGCGCGACGCGACCGAAGGCCCGGATCCGCTGGTAAAGGTCGAAATCCTCCACATAGCGCATCTCCGGCCGCTCGAACGGATCGAGCTGCCGCGCGGCATCGGCGCGGAACATCACCGACGACCAGGCGATCGGATTCCGGATCAGCAGCAGCCAGTCGATCAGCGCCGGGGTCAGCGGCCGCGGCCAGTTGCCGGGGGCGCGCCGCCCGTCGATCAGATAGTCGGCGGCGCTGCTCACCAGCACCGTGCCCGGGTCCGCGTCGAGGAAGCTCACCTGACGCGCAAGGCGTTGGGGCAGGCTTATATCGTCCTGGTCGAGCCCGGCGACATAACGCCCGCGCGCCGCGGCGAAGGCGATGTTGCGCGCCACCACCGGGCCACCATTCTCGCGCGACCGGATCACACGAATGCGGGGATCGCCCAGCGCTTCCAGCACTCCGACGCTGTCATCCTTCGAGCAATCGTCGACCGCGATCAGCTCCCAGTCGGTCAGCGTCTGCGCCTGCAGGCTCGCCAGCGTCTCGGGCAGCATGGCCGCGCCATTATAGACCGCCATGATCACCGATACGGTGGGGGCGCTCATGCGACCGCCCGGGCGCGCTCGCCCAGCAACTGATCGACGATCATCTGGCCGATATCGTTCTGCCACAGCCACAACCCGTTGGCCTTGCCGCTGAAGGAGGATTCGCCGCCGAGTTTGCCATCGGGGACATGCCCCGAGGCCAGGCCGATGCCATAGACGCCCGGCACCGGCACGCCGTCGGCATCAATCACCCGGCATTGTTGATCGACCAGCCGCGGCCGTCCCGGCTCGTCGGCCGCGAGCGCGATCGGCACGCCGTCGACATCGAACAGCCGCATCGCCCTTGGCCGATAGCCGAGCGCGCCGATCACCACGTCCGCCGCCGCCAGTTCTTCGCGCACCGTCGCGTCGTCCAGTTCCGAAATCTGCCGCAGCATCATCCGCGGATCGGGTGCCCGCCTGCCGACGCCCAGCATCCGCAGCACCAGCTCGCGCGCCTCCAGCCGAAAGCCCGCGAGCCGATAGACGAAGCCGGTCACCGGGCAGATGTCCTCGGGCCCGAAATCGCTGAACCCGTCGTCGCGCGCCGCCTCCACCGAATGGTAAAAGGGCCTGAGCGGCCGGCGATGATAGAGCGCCAGTCCGCCTGCCCCCAGCGGCAGCGCCGGCGCCGCCTTGAGCATCAGGGCCGCCGCCGCCATCGCGCTGGTCGATCCGCCGACAATCGCGATCCGCGGCGCGCGCTTGTCCGCGATCCGCGCGCGGAGCACGTCGAGCCCGCCGATCTTGAGAAATTCGTCCCCCAGCATCAGCCGATCGCCCGCCAGTTCGCCCAGCGTCAATCCGGCAATCTGCTCGGCGGCGATATGCTCGCGCGCCTGATAGCCGCCGGTCGCGATCACCAAAGCCGCGGTGCGCATCACCCGTTCCTCGCCGGTCAGCAGGTTGCGCACGCGCGCCGCCCACAACCCGTCCGCAGTCCGCCGCGCCTCGACGACTTCGCTCCGCGTCGCCACCGTCCCGCCATTGCCGGCGACGATCGCGCCGAGTTCGGCCCCGGTCGCCTCCAGCAACGGCGTCGCGCGCGCGAGCGGCACGCCCAGCCGGCCGATATGCATCGCCACTTCCTGCGCGCCATGATGCCGGGTCAGCGCCGCCAGCCCCGCATGGCTGTTATCCTTCACCGCAGTCAGGAAAGTCTCCGCCGTACTGTCCGACGTGATCGCATAGGTCCCGATAAGCCCGCGCCCGAGCACCGCGTCGCGCTCGATCACCGCCAGCCCGCCGCGCGCTAGTTCAACCAGCGACTCCGATTTGCTCGCCGCGGTCAGCAACGCCGTGCCCGCCGGCCCGCCACCGACGATCAGCGCCGCATGCACCCCCCGTCCGCGCCGCTCGCGCTGGATCCCGTTGAGCCCCGATCGCGCGCAGGCGTCGATCAGCGCGCCGCACACCCGCTCGACATCGGCGACGGTCATCCCGTCGGTCACCGGTAGCGACAATATCCGCCCGCTCACCTCGTCGCTCACCGGCAGCGCGCCGAACACGCTATGCGCGCGAAACCAGGGCTGCTCCGCCAGATGCGGGCTAAAATAATGCGCCGCTCCGATCCCCTGCTCGGCCAGCATCGCGATGATCGCGCGGCGGTGCCCGGCAAAGGCGCGCGGCAGCAGCAGCGACTGGAATTGCAGCGCCGGCCGGCTGCCGCGCAGATTCTGGAACTCGAAGCCCTTGTCCGCCGCGAATCCGCCCAGCATCTCGCGATAGGCGGCATCCAGCGTCATGCGGTGCGCGGCGACACCCTCGATCTCCCCCAGCTTCGCCGCCGCAGAAAGCCCCAATATCTCGGGAAGCTTGGCGTTGATCCCCGGCCCCTCGGCCGATCGCCCGCCGGCAAAGCCGAAATTGGTCATCCGCCGCAGCGCGTCGATCAGCCCGGCGTCGCCCGAATGGATCAGCCCGCCCTCGGCAGTCGCGAACACCTTGGTCGCGTGCATCGAATAGACGATCGCAAAGGGCGCGCCCGCACCGAACTGGCCGCCCTCGGCATCCAGCGCGCCCAGCGAGGCGGCGGCATCGATCACCACGCCCACGCCGCGCGCATGATACGCCCGGTAGCGCGCCAGATCGATCCCCATGCCGAATGCGGCATAGGGAACAACGACTGCGATTGCCTCGCCGTGCAGCGCGAACGCCTCGGCCTCGGCCGCGGCGCTCGAGGCCCAATCCTCGGGATCGATATCGCACAGCAGCGGCGTAAGGCCCGCCCATTCGGCCGCATGCGCGGTCGCGGCGAAGGTGAAGCTCGGGATCAGTGCATAGGCCCCGGTCCCCGCGCGCGGCCCCGCCGCCTGGCGGATCGCCAGCATCAGCCCCAGCGTGGCGTTGCCTACCGCCAAGCAGTCCCCCGCCCCGCCGAACAACTTCGCGGTCGCATCCGCCTCGAACCCGCGCACCACCGGCCCGCCGTTCGAATAGATTCCCCGTTCCTCGATCGCGCGCAATCCCGCGCCCATTTCGCTCAGCCGCGGCGGTCGCGGTGCGATCAGCGGCAGCTGACCCATAAGATATTCCCCAGCCTCATGGCCCACTCACGCGGACCAACTCGCGGCGACCATGGCACCCCCTGCCCTAGCATTTGGTAAAGGCGCGCGAGCCGGCTGGACGCGGCCCCGCACTGCGCCTAGCCGCAGGGGATGATTCTCGGGCCCCCACAACAGATCGACGCCGCCACCCGCGCCTTTTGCGCCATCATTTCCGCGTCCGAGCCGCTCTACGTCCGCGTCGAGCCCGCGCCCGATACCAAGGTCGCCTATTGCTTCGACAATTCGGTCGCCCAGGCCCGCCTACACGGCGGCGAGGCACTCTATGGCTGGGCGATCTGGCACTGGCCCGGCCGCTGGTTCGAGGCCGAGCACCACGCCGTCTGGCGCAGCCCGACGTGCGAACTGGTGGACGTCACGCCCCAGACCGGCGAGCCGGCGCGCATCCTCTTCCTGCCCGATCCGACCGCGCCCTACGATCCGACCACCTTCCGCGCGAACATCCTGGCCCCCGACGCCGGCAACCCGCATGCGCGCGAATATATCGAGCTTGTAGCCGCCCGCTCGGCGATCACCCGCGCTTATTGGGAGCCCGGCATGGACATACTCCCGCTCTTCTCCCCCGAAGACCGCGCGCGCCTGGCGCCGATCGACTTGCGGATGGGTGAGCTGCTCGCGGCAATGCGCTGACTTATTCCTCGCCCATCCGCAGCGCGGCGATAAACGCCTCCTGCGGGATGCTCACCGAGCCATATTCGCGCATCCGCTTCTTGCCCTCTTTCTGCTTGTCGAGCAGCTTCTTCTTCCGGCTGATGTCGCCGCCATAGCATTTCGCGGTGACGTCCTTGCGCATAGCCGCGATCGTCTCGCGCGCGATCACCTTGCCGCCGATCGCCGCCTGGATCGGGATCTTGAACAGGTGCCGCGGGATCAAATCCTTGAGCCGTTCGCACATGCCGCGGCCGCGCGCCTCGGCGGTGCCGCGGTGGACGATCATGCTCAGCGCGTCGACCGGCTCGGCATTGACCAAGATGCTCATCTTGACGAGATCCCCTTCCCGGTAACCGATCTGCTCATAATCGAAGCTCGCATAGCCGCGGCTGATGCTCTTCAGCCGATCGTAAAAATCGAACACGACTTCGTTGAGCGGCAGCTCATAGGTCACCTGCGCGCGCCCGCCGACATAAGTCAGGTCGCGCTGGATGCCGCGGCGATCCTGGCAGAGCTTCAGGATGCTGCCCAGATATTCGTCGGGGACATAGATCACCGCCTTGATCCACGGCTCGGAGATCGTCGCGATCTTGGTGGGATCGGGCATATCGGCGGGATTGTGCAGCTCGATATGCCCGCCGCCATGGGTGAGGTCGATCTGATAGACCACCGACGGCGCCGTCGTGATCAGGTCCAGATCATATTCGCGGGTCAGCCGCTCCTGGATGATCTCCAAATGTAGCAACCCCAGGAAGCCGCAGCGGAAGCCGAAGCCCAATGCCGCGCTGGTCTCCATCTCGAAGCTGAACGAGGCGTCGTTGAGCCGCAGCCGCGAGATGCTCTCACGCAATTTCTCGAAGTCCGCGGCGTCCACCGGGAAGAGCCCGCAGAACACCACCGGCTGGACCTCTTTGAAGCCCTCCAGCGGCTCGAGCGCGGGGCGCCTGGCGTCGGTCAGCGTGTCGCCGACGCGTGCCTGCGCGACTTCCTTGATCTGCGCAGTGATGAAGCCGATCTCGCCGGGGCCCAGATCGGGCAGCACTTCGATCTTGGGGCGGAAGGCGCCGACCCGGTCGATCAGATGGGTAGTGCCCGCGGCCATGAACTTGATCTGCTGGCCCTTCTTGATCACCCCGTCGATCACGCGAACCAGGATGACGACGCCCAGATAGGGGTCGTACCAGCTGTCGACGAGCATCGCCTTCAAGGGCGCATCGGGATCGCCCTTGGGCGGGGGGATGCGCGCGACGATCGCGTCGAGGATTTCCTCGATGCCGATCCCCGACTTCGCACTTGCCAGCACCGCGTTCGACGCATCGATGCCGATGATCTCCTCGATCTCGTGCCGCACCTTCTCGGGCTCGGCGCTGGGGAGGTCGATCTTGTTGATGACCGGGATGATCTCATGATCGTGCTCGATCGACTGGTAGACGTTGGCGAGCGTCTGCGCCTCCACGCCCTGTGCGGCGTCGACCACCAGCAGCGCACCCTCGCACGCGGCCAGGCTGCGGCTCACCTCATAGGCGAAGTCGACATGCCCCGGCGTGTCCATCAGGTTGAGGACATGCTCCTTCCAGTCGAGGCGCACCGTCTGCGCCTTGATCGTGATCCCGCGTTCCTTCTCGATGTCCATGTTATCAAGGACTTGCGCCGACATTTCGCGGGCCTGGAGGCCGCCGGTGGTCTGGATCAACCGATCGGCAAGCGTGGATTTGCCATGATCGATATGCGCGATGATCGAAAAGTTGCGGATGCGGGAGATTTCGGTGGCCATAGGCGCGCGCGCTTAGCAGCTTGCGCGCCAAAGCCAAAGCATCTGCTACCGTTGATCGCGCGCCTCTGCTACGACATCGCTCGGGCAAAAGGAATTCAGCAGAGGGGAAAGATATGCGTAGTTTGTTGCTGGCGGGTGCAGCCGCGTTTTTCATGGTCGCGGCAGCCGCGCCGGCCACCGCCCAGACCTCGATGTCGTCGGGCAAGCAGGATAAACGCGGCGACACCAAGGGCGCTTCGTCGGGCCGCAAGGCGCAAGAGCGCGGCATGCGCGACATCCCCCGCTGCGCGAGGCCGCTCGGCACGATCGGCATGGTCTCGCCCGAAAACCAGTGGTGGCGCGAGTTCAACCTCGGCAATCCGGAGGCGATTTTGAAGGTGTTCGTCCAGGAATCGCGCTGCTTCACCCTCGTCAACCGCGGACGCGCGATGCAGAGCCGGGCGATGGAGCGGGCGATGGCGGAAAGCGGCGAGCTGCGCGCCAATTCGAACATGGGCGGCGGGCAGGTCCGCGCCGCCGACTTCCTGCTCGAGCCCGACATCGTCAGCTCGAACCGCAATTCGGGCGGCGGCGGCATCGGTGCCGCACTGGGCGGGATGCTCGGCGGGCGCGTCGGCGGGGCGCTGGGCGGCGCGATCAGCATCAAGAAGAAGGAAGCCAACGTCACGCTGTCGGTGGTCGACACCCGGAGCACCGAGGAGCAGGTCAGCGAAGGCTATGCGCGCAAGACCGACATCGGCTTCGGCGGCGGCGGCGGTGCAGGCTGGTGGGGTGGCCTGGCTGCTGCAGGCGGCGGCGGATACCAGAACACCGAGATCGGCCAGGTGATCGTGCTCGCCTACCTCGATGCCTATATTAAGATGGTCGACCAGCTCGGCGGGAACATCGTCGAGAATTGATCAACGCGCGGCGGTCGCTTGGGCGGCCGCCGCTTCGATCGCGGCGAGTGCACTGGCGAAGCGCGCCTCGCTTTGTCCATTGACCAGCGCCCAGCTGAGCCCGCGGCGATGGAGCTCGGCCTTGGCCAGATCGAAGAATTTCTGGCGCAGCGTGGGGGTGCCGAACATGCGGGTGCCATCCTCGACCCATGGCAAGTCGATGTCGAACAGCAGATAGAGGTCCGCGGTCCCGGTCCATGCATCGAACCAGGGATCGCGCGTGCCGAACAGCATGTCGGCCCATACCGCGGTCATCAGCGGATCGGTGTCGACGATCAGCGGATCGGCGCCCGCCGCGAGCAGCCCCCGGGCCTTCGCGTCGTGGGCCCGCGCGATCGTCACCAGATCGGGCATCGTGAAGTCGGTGCCCTCGGCCTCGGCAAAATCGCGGCCATATTCGTCGAGCAGCACGCCTCCCAAATGCGCCGCCAGCAGCGGACCCAGGGTCGACTTTCCGGTGCTTTCGGGCCCGTGCAGGCAGATCGTGCGCGGCATCATGCGCGCCGCGCCTTCACCCAGTCGCGGAGCCCCCAGGCCGAGAGCGCGAGGAAGATCAGGTAGAGCCCCGCGGTCAGCCACAGCCCCTTCACCGCATAGAGCGGCACCGCGATCAGATCGACCATGATCCACAAGACCCAGGTCTCCCAGTTGCGCCGCGACTGCAGCGTCTGCGCGGCGACGCTCAGCACCGCGATGCTGCCGTCCCACCAGGGATAGGCCGCATCGGTGTAGTGGTGCATCAGCAGCCCCCAGATCGCCGTTACGATCAGGCATCCCGCCAGCCAGGCGGTACGCCCCCGCACCCCCAGCGAGACGATCCGGACCTCACCGCTTTGGGCGCGCGATCGCGTCCAGTTCCACCAGCCATAGATATTCACCGCGAAAAAGAAGCCTTGTAGCAACGCGTCGCTGTAGAGCTTGGCCTCGAAGAAGATGAAGCCGTAGAGCGACACCATCGCCAGCGCGAACAGATAGTTCCACAGGCTTCGCCGCACCACCAGCGTAACGTTCACGAGCCCCAGCAGGACGGCAGCGATCTCGATCGGGCTCACGCGCCGCGCCTAGCAGCCCGCACCCCCGCGTCAACGCCGAACCGCCTTGCCCCCGCTGTCCCGGGCGCTACCATCGTCGCATTCGCCGACGGAGAAAGAGTTTGCGTCACATCGCGATCGTCGGCTCGGGGCCGGCGGGCTATTATACCGCGGAAGCCTGCCAGAAAGCATTCGGCAACGACATCCAGGTCGATATCATCGATCGGTTGCCCGTTCCCTTCGGACTGATCCGCACCGGCGTTGCGCCCGATCACCAGTCGATCAAGGGCGTCGCGCGCCGCTACGAGACGGTCGCGCTGACCGAAAATGTCCGCTTCGTCGGCAATGTCACGATCGGTCGCGACCTTTCGATCGACGAGTTGCGCACGCTCTACGACGCAGTCGTCCTCGCCACCGGCGCGCCGCGCGATCGTCCGCTCGAAATCCCCGGCGCCGAGTTGCCCGGGGTGGTCGGATCGGCAGCGTTCGTCGGCTGGTATAACGGCCACCCCGATCATGCCGCACTCGGCCCGCTGCTCGACGATCCCGGGGCAGTGGTCATCGGCAACGGCAATGTCGCGCTCGACGTCGCGCGGATCCTCGCCAAGACCGAGGCCGAGTTCGGCGGATCGGACATCGTCGGCCCCGCGCTGGCCTTGCTCGGCGAGGCGAAGATTCACACGATCACCCTGCTCGGCCGCCGCGGGCCGCACCAGATCGCGATGACTCCGAAGGAGCTGGACGAGCTCGGCCATCTCGTACGCGCCGCGCCGATCGTCGATCCCGCCGACCTCCCGCCCCCGGGAGCGGACGCCGCACTCGATCCCGGCCAGCGAAAATCGGTTATGCTCCTGCGGCAGCTCGCCGAGCATCCCGATGCAGCGAAGCCGATCCGCATCGTCTTCGATTTCTACGCCATGCCGATCGCGATCGAGGGCGACGGCCGGGTCGAGCGCATCATCGTCGAACGTACCGCGATCGACGCCGAGGGCCGGGCGCACGGCACGGGCGAGACGTATGCGATCCCCGCGGGGCTGGTGGTGAGCTGCATCGGCTATCGCACCCCGCCGATCGAGGGGGTCCCCTATGACGAGCGCGCCGGCCGCTTCGCCAACGAGGAAGGCCGCGTCCTGCCCGGACTCTATGCTGTCGGCTGGGCGCGCCGCGGCCCCAGCGGGACGATCGGCACCAACCGTCCCGACGGCTATGCGATCGCGGAAAAGATCGGCGCGGACATTCCCGTCGGCAGCGGCAAGGCGGGCCGCGAAGGGCTGGACGCGCTGCTCGCGAGCCGCGACGTCGACGTCGTCACCTTCGCCGATTGGCAGAGGATCGAGGCGGCCGAAGTCGCGGCGGCGCGCGAAGGCGCCCCGCGCGAGAAATTCACCAGTATCGAGGGGCTGCTCGGCGCGCGCGGCGCCTGACTTTGCTGCAATGGTCGGGAAGACAGGATTCGAACCTGCGACCCCTGGACCCCGAGACCAGTGCGCTACCAGACTGCGCCACTTCCCGACACATTGCAGGGGCGTGCGCGTAGCGGGGCGACGCTGCGCTATCAAGTCAAAAGTGGCGGCCGGCCATGGCAATCCGCGGTCGCACGCTCTAGGTGAGCGCTTCCCGCGCAACCCGGAACGCAGCCGTTGACCCACCCTTTGCCCATTCGCGTCGCCGCGCTCTATCAGTTCACGCGCTTCGACGATTGCGCCGCGCTCCGGGCCCCGCTCGCGCAAGTCTGCACGTCGCAGGGCGTGAAGGGCACGCTGCTGGTCGCGCCCGAGGGGATCAACGGCACGATCGCCGGGAGCGACGAAGGCATCGAGCAGGTTCTCGCCCACATCCGCACGCTCCCCGGCTGCGCCGCCATCGAAGTGAAAGACTCGCGCGCGGCGGAGATGCCCTTCCTGCGCATGAAGGTCCGCATCAAGCGCGAGATCGTGACGATGGGCCAGCCGGATGTCGATCCGCTCCGGGGCACGGGCCATTATGTCGCCCCCGAGGGTTGGAACGCGCTGATCGACGACCCCCAGACGATCGTGATCGACACCCGCAACGACTATGAAGTCGCGATCGGCAGCTTCGCCGGCGCCGTCGATCCGCAAACCCAGAGCTTCCGCGATTTCCCCGCCTGGTTCGAAGCGCATCGCGAGGAAATCGCCGCCGCGCCGCGCATCGCAATGTTCTGCACCGGCGGCATACGCTGCGAGAAATCCACCGCCTATCTCAAGGCGCAAGGGCTCGACGAAGTCTATCACCTCCAGGGCGGGATCCTGCGCTATCTCGAGACCGTCGCGCTCGAAGAGAGCCGCTGGCAGGGCGAATGTTTCGTGTTCGACGAGCGGGTGAGCGTCGGCCACGGCCTCGCCCCCGGCAGCCACGCGCTGTGCCGCGCCTGCCGCATGCCGCTCAGCCCCGAGCAACAGGCCTCGCCTTTGTTCGTCGAAGGGGTAAGCTGCCCCGTCTGCCACGCCGATCGCACCCCCGAACAGCGCGAACGCTATGCCGAACGCCAGCGCCAGACCGAGCTGGCCGAGGCGCGCGGCGAAACCCATCTCGGCCGCGAACCCTGAGCGAGCCGATCCTCTACAGCTTCCGCCGCTGCCCCTATGCGATGCGCGCGCGGATGGCGCTGATCGTCAGCGATAAGCCGGTCGAGATCCGCGAAGTGAAGCTGCGCGAAAAGCCCGCCGAGATGCTCGCGGCCTCCCCCAAGGGCACCGTCCCCGTGCTCGTCCTCCCCGACGGCGCCGTGATCGACCAGAGCATCGACATCATGCGCTGGGCGCTCGACCGCCACGATCCCGAAGGCTGGCTGGAAGGCGACGACAGCGACCTGATCGCCGCCAATGACGGGGCGTTCAAGCATCACCTCGATCGCTACAAATATCCCGATCGCCACGGCTCGGGCCCGATCGAGCACCGCGCCGCGGCCCTCGCGATCCTCGCCGAACTCGAAGCGCGCCTCACTGCGACCCCCTGGCTCTGCGGCCACCGTCACACGCTCGCCGATGCCGCGCTGATGCCCTTCGTCCGCCAGTTCGCCGCAGTCGATCGCGCCTGGTTCGACGCCCAGCCGCTGCCCGCACTCCAGCGCTGGCTGGCGCTCCAGATCGCGTCGCCGCTGTTCGTCGAGACGATGCAGGTCCGCTTGCAGTGGCGCCCCTGAGCCGCCCTACGAGGCCGGGGCCGCGATCGGCAAGGCCGGCGCCCCCGGCGGCACTGCGGCATTGCGCCAGCGTTCGACCGGCACAACTTCGACCAGTCCGTCCGCGGTCCGCCGCCGCTGGATCAAAGTCGCCGCCTGCTGGCTCGTCCCGCCGATCGTCGCGCGGGTGCGCACCCAGAAATTGTTGGAGCGGAACGACGCGCCCCAGGGCATTGTCACATTCTGGTCGGTCAGGTCCTTGAGCGTTAGATAGCCCTGCCGCGCACGCACCGCCGCGAGCCGCTCCGCCACCTGGGGATCACGAAACAGGATGCGCAGCATCTCCTGGTCCGCGGCGTTGAGGTTGAGCGAGGTGGTGCCGGGCAGCGCCGTCACCAGCCGCTCGAGCATCGCCGCCGCCTTGGGGTCCACCCCCGCCATCCGCAGCGGCCGCAAATCGGTCACCGGGCCATAGAGCCGGACATATTCGACCGCCGCGATCATCTGCTCGGGGCGCAAGCCGGCCTCGGTCGCGATCGTCTGGAACAGGATCACCGACGCGACTTCGCCCGATCGCAGCGCGTTTATGTTGAACCGCCCCTCGGCATCCGCGATCGCCAGATCGAAACTGCCGCCCTCGATTCGAGCCCCCGCTTCCGACAGACGCGCCCAGGGCTCGCCGACATGATCGATGTCGGGCGCGACTTCGGCATCGCGGCGCAGCGCGACCAGCGCCGAAAGCTCGCCGCCGCGCACCACGGCCAGCGCCCGCGCCGCCTCGCGCGTGCGCAGCGCCCGGTCGAGCGCCAGTTCCTCGCGGTTGATCATCAGCAGCACCAGCCCCGCCGCGATCGCGACGAACATCAGCACGTTGACGAGGATCATCCCTTCCTCGTCGCGCTTCATCGCGCGGCCTCCATGGGCCGCACCGGCAGCGCGATCACCCGGCGCAGCGATCCCGGCGCCCCGCCCGGCCCGGCGACCTGCATCTCCAGCGCGACCGCGCGCGGCCAGCGCTCCTTGCTCGCCTCGTCGACCGGCCAGCGATCCACCCAGGCTCCGTCCCAGAAGCGCCACCGCGCCAGCGCGACTCCGCCCAGCACCACCTGCGGCGCCGCCCCGACCGAGCGCACCAGCGCGCCGCCGGTCACCGCGTAGCGCAGCGGCACCGCCGCCCCGCCCATCCCCGGCGCGGCGCGGGTAAAGGAAATCGCGTTGCCCCCACCGGTTAGCTCCCCGCCGGCAATCTGCTCGAGATCGCTCGACACCACGAACATCGTCCGCTGCAGATCCGCCAGCCGATCGAGCCGGGTCTCGGTCCGCCCCTGGACGTTGATGATCCCCTCAACCAAAGCCAGCCCCGCCACCGCGATCAGCCCGAACAGCCCGAGCGAGATCATCAGTTCGATCAGCGTGAAGCCGGTTTCCCCGGCCTCGGGCTGCTGGGTCACGACCCCGAGCTCACCGCCACCGGCTCATAGCCCTGCCGGGTCGCGCGCAGCACCGCGAAGTCGCGGGCCACCGATCCATCGGTGCGGAAGCGCACCGGCCCGGTCACGCAGCGGAAGCCCTTGCTGTCGAGCAGTCCGGCGCCGTTCAGCGTGTTCGCCGCGCGCAGCGTGTTGGCGATCCCCGCCGCGTCATAGGCCAAAGCCGCGATCGTCCCGGCAGCACCACCGTTGCGCGCCGAAAACTCCGCGGCGAAGGTGCCGAACGCCACCGGATCGGGGCTGGCGATCCACGCCCCGTCCAACGCCTCCAGCGCCGCCGGGCGATGATCGAGCCCCTGCAGCGTGCCCAGCAACTGGACGCCGCTGTCCTTCAGCTGCCGCGCCGCCGCCAGCACCGCCTCGCCGCTTCCCGGCAGCAACACCGCATCTGGCGCCTCGCCCGGATCGGGCGTCGGCTGCCCGGCGCGCACTTCCAGCACGCGCACCGCCAGCCCGAGCTCGCTTTCCATTTGCCCCGCCGAAAGCGAGGCCGCCGCGCTCCACGGCGAACCGTCGTCGATCACCACCAGCGATCGGATCCCGCGCGAGCGGGCGTAGCGCAGGATCGCGCTGGTCACCTGCCCCGCGGTGATCCCGAAAATATAGGTGCCCGGCGTCCGCAGCACCGAATCGTTGCTGAAGGCGATGATCGGCACCCGTCCGGCGATGGTGCTCGAGACCGCCGGCACTTCCTCCGCCGAAAGCGGCCCCAGGATCAGCGCGGGCTTCTTCTTCAGCGCATTCGCCGCCGCCGCCGCCGCGCCGGCCGCGGTCCCGCCGGTGTCGAAACTCAGCACAAATTGCCCGTTTTCCGCGAGCAACGCCGCCTGCTGCATGCTAAAGCCCAGCCGCGCTCGCGGTCCCGTGAGCGGCACCAGCAGGGCGATCGGGCGCTTGTCCTTCTTCTCGGCTGTTGCGAACGCTGACGTGGGAACCACGACCGATGCCGCTGAAGCGACCAGGCCTGATTGCAGCAACTTCAGCAGGGACCGCCGGTCCATTGCCGACTCCGGATAGGGGGCGTTTGGCACGACGGCCTATTATCCTCTTCGCGAGCCTGGGGATAGCCGCCTATCTGCTCACGATGATCGCCACGATCCCGGCCAGCGCGGTGCTCAAGAACCGCCCCTGGCGCACCGGCGTTGCGGGTACGATCTGGAACGGCGAAGTCGGGGTGGCCGGCGGCGCCAAGCTCGAATGGCGCATGGCGCCGCTCCGCTCGCTGACCAGCCTGGCCTATGCCGCCGACTGGAAGGCGACCGGGCCCAACACCGATCTCGGCGGGCAATTGCTCGTCCATCCCGGCGGGCGGACGATCCTCGACAAGGTCAGCGGCTCGGCGGACGGCACGCTCCTGCAGGCGCTCCAGCCCAACCTGCCCTTCACCTGCGACCTGACGATGCAGGTCGAGATGGATCGGGTCGCGGTCGGCGGCGGCGCGCGCATGCTTTCGGGTAGTGCGATCAGCGATCCCGGCAGCTGCCGCCCCAAAACCGCTGGGGCAGCGACCGCGGTCCCGGCATTGATCCTCACCGCCGAGCATATCGGCACCCAGACCCAAATCCGCATCGCGCCGACGGGGCAGCGCCGGAAGACGCTGGTGAACCTGAACCTGTCGGAAGATGGCACTGTCGACCTGGGGGTGACCCCCGACGGCGCGGCAATGCTGCCCTTCATCGGCCTGCCTGCCGGGGCACGCATCCAGGGAGGGATGTAGACCGCCGAACGCACAACCGTCATCCCGGCGAAGCCGGGATCCAGGGTTACTCTGCCGACTCGTGCGTGACTCTGGATCCCGGCTTGCGCCGGGATGACGATGGGGGCAGTTAAATCGTCACCAGATTGTTCAAATTGATGATCGGCAGCAGGATCGCCAGCACCATCATCAGCACCAGCCCGCCCATCACCAGCAGCACCAGCGGCTCGACCAAGGCGACCAGAGTCGCCACCAGCCCGTCCAGCTCGCGCTCCAGCTCGGTCGCCGCGCGCCCCAAGGCCGGCGCCAGCCGCCCACTGGTCTCGCCCGACGCGACGATCGCGACCAGCATCGTCGGGAAGACCCCGGCTTCCTGCATCGCCGCGCGCAGGCTCACGCCCTCGCGCACGCGCTGCGCCACGCCCAGCGCCTTGCCCTGCACCCAGCGATTGGGCGTCACCGCCGCCGCCGCATGCAGCGCCTCGACCAAGGGCACCGCGCTCCCCACCAAAGTCGCCAGACTCCCGGCGAAGCGCGCCGCATTCAACTGCCGGCTGAACCGCCGGAACGGCCGCCGCTCGCTGAAGAATTTATCCAGCCGCAGCCGGTTCGCGGGCACCCGCGACCAGCGCCCGAACAGGACGAACGCGATGCCGATGCCGATGATCAGATACAGCCCGAAATTCTGCAGGAACCAGCTGATCCCGATCATCACCCGCGTCAGCAGAGGCAGATCGGCGCCGCGCGACACGAACACCCGCACGATATCGGGCACGACATAGACCATCAGCAGCGCCATCATCCCGAACGAGACGACCGCGAGCAGCGCCGGATAGAGCAGCGCCAGCTGCAATTTCTGCCCGTTCGCCTGCCGATTCTCGACGAATTCGGCGAGATGGTTGAGCACGTCGGGCAATTTCCCCGACGCCTCCCCCGCCGCGACTGAGGCGCGGTAGAATTCGGGAAAGGCCTTGGGATGCTGGTTCAGCGCTGCGGCAAAGCTGCGCCCGTCGAGGATCGCGCCGCGCACTTCGAGCAGCAGCGAACTCACCCGCGGCTGTTCAGACTGCATGCCGACCAGGCGCAGCGCCTCCTCGATCGCGATGTCGGAGCCGACGAGCGTCGCGATCTGGCGGGTGACCGTGGCCAGTTGCTTCGACGATATGGGCGCACGGCCGAAGCGCGGAAGCTGTATGCTCCCCGGCGCCGCGCCGCCGCGATCGGTCGTCGCGGTGACGGACAGCGGTAAGAGTGCCTGCTCCCGCAGCAACGCCCGCGCCGCCGAGGGACTCGAAGCCTCGATGATGCCCCGCTTGGCAGCCCCGGCCCGATCCGCCGCACGATAAGCGTAAGCGGGCATCTAGCCCCGCAAACTCTGTTCCCCGGCAAAGGCCGGGGCCCAGACTCGGCGCACCGCGCCGAAGTGCACGCTACGGCGTGCAATTGTGTCAGAGGGCTGGGCCCCGGCCTTCGCCGGGGAACATGCGTATATTGGTTCGCGGGGTTTCACGCCTCGTCCCGCACGACGCGCGCCACTTCGTCCACCGTCGTAAGCCCCGAGCGGATCTTCGCCACGCCATCGTCCAGCAAGCTCGGATTATCCCGCCGCGCCGCCGCCTCGAGCTCGGCCTCCGAAGCCCCGTCATGGATCAATTTCTGGAACCGATCGTCCACCGCCACGACCTCATACAGCCCCGCCCGCCCGCGATAGCCGTCGCCATGACATTCGTCACAGCCCACCGCCCGCCACACCGGCTCGCCGACCGCGATCGTCCCGCCCATCAACAGCGCATCGGCATCGCTCGCCACATCCGCGCGCCGGCAGCTCGGGCAAAGCTTCCGCACCAACCGCTGCGCCGCCAGCCCCACGACCATCGGCGCGAGCAGATAGCGCTCCACCCCCATGTCGATCAGCCGCGTCACCGATCCCACCGCGCTGTTGGTATGCAGCGTCGACAGCACAAAATGCCCGGTCATCGACGATCGCACCGCTACCTGCGCGGTCTCCTGGTCGCGAATCTCGCCGACCATGATCACGTCCGGATCCTGCCGCAGGATCGCCCGCAGCCCGCGCGCGAAGGTCAGGTCGGTGCGCGGATTGACCTGGGTCTGGCCGATACCGGCAAGCTCATATTCGATGGGATCTTCCACCGTCATGATGTTGCGCTTGCGGTCGTTGAGCGTGTTGAGCCCCGCATAGAGCGTCGTCGTCTTGCCCGAACCCGTCGGCCCGGTGACCAGCAGCATCCCGTGCGGCCGCTCGAGCAACCGGTTGAACACGTCGCGGTCGCGGTTGCTCATGCCCAGCGCTTCGAGGTCGAGCCGCAGCGAGCCTTTCTCCAGCAAGCGCATCACAACCCGCTCGCCATGCTGGGTCGGGATGGTCGAGACGCGCGCATCGACATCATGCCCGCCGATCCGCAGCGTCACGCGGCCGTCCTGCGGAATCCGCCGCTCGGCGATGTCGAGCTTGGCCATCACCTTGATCCGGCTGACCAGCAAGGGCGCCAGCGCGCGCGGCGGCTCGATCATGTCGCGCAGCACGCCATCGACGCGGAAGCGCACCACCAGCCGCTTTTCCTGCGTCTCGATATGCACGTCCGACGCGCCTTCCTTCACTGCCTCGAGCAGCAGCGCGTTGATCAGCCGGATCACCGGCGCATCGTCGCGCGTGTCGAGCAGATCGTCGACCGAGGCCGCGCTGTCGGCCAGCGCCGCGAGGTCCATGTCGCCCAAATCGATGTCCGCCGCCGCGCCCGCGCCGCCATAAGCCGCGCTAAGCGCCGCATCGAACGCCTCGTCGGGCACCGCAAGATAGCCCGCTCCCGGCGCGATCCGCTGCACTTCGAGCAACGCGTCGAGCCCCGCCCCCTGCCGATGCACGCATTCCAGCCCCGCCGCGCCGGGCCGCAGCAGCACGCCGTTGCGCCGCGCGAAGCTGTAGGGCAGCGCCGTCGGGGCCGTATCGTCGACCAGGATCAGCGTCTCGCTCATCCGCCGAACTCCACATTGGCCGAGACTCGCCCCACCTCGGGCCGCCGCTGGATCGACAGCCGCCGCACGCGCAGATCGCTGGTCGCGCTCAGATCGGCGAGCCAGGCCATCAGCGAATCATAGGTCACATCGGCAATCGCCACGCGTACCCCGCCCGTCATTGCCTCCGGCGTCACGACCAGCCCGAACGCCGTCGCCGACTGGTTGACGACCTCCACCGCCGGCCCTTGCCGCCGCGGCGCGGGGGGCGCGAGCGTCCCCGCCGCGCGGACCCGCGCGCTCAGCGTCTCATAGGTGCGGATATCCGCCATCGCCTGCGCACGCGCCGCCTGCAGCGGCTTCACCACCCCGAAAATCAGCACGGTGAGCGCCAGCAGGCTGCCGAGCACGCTCAGCAGCACCCGCTCGCGATGCGACAATCCGCCCCACCACAGATCGAAGCGCAGCAACGCCGCTTCCAGCGCGGGCATGCGGGTCAGGATCACTCTCATGCCCCGCGCGCCGTCAGCCGGATGCTGCCGTCGGCTGCGCGCGTTGCGCTCCCCGCCACCCCGCCGGCGCGCAGCGCCGCGTCGATCCGCCCCGCCAGCGCCGGATCGGTCCCGTCCATTTCCATCGTCAACATGTTCGCCTCGAACCCCACGCTGCGCACCACGATCGCCCCGCCGAGCGGAGTCAAGGCGCTCGACACCCGGCCCAGCAGCGGCAGGAAGGCATCGGGCACCGCGCCGCTTCCCGTGGGCAGCAAGGTAATGACGCTATCGGCCAGATCGCCGCTCAAATTGGTCCCGGGCGCCGCCAGCGCCACCAGAGCGCGCGTATCCGCCTCGCGCCGGTCGGCGATCGACTGGAGCATCAGCGTGTCGGCAGTCGCGATCACGACATGCGCCGCCGCGCCCAGCACCAGGATCCAGGCAAGCTTCCGCCAAAGGTTCGCGCCGCCGGCCTGCCGGGAATAGAGCCCCTGCCGCAAATCGAGCGCGGGGACCGCCAGTCCCGAAAACGCCCCCGTGCGCCCCATCTCGCCCGGCTCTACACCCTCGGGCAGCGCCTCGCCGAAGCTGGTGATGAAGGGCTTGCCCGCCGCCTCCCACGCGGGCCGCAACATCGCGGCGGGAAGCGCGAACCCGGCCTCCGAGCGCACCACGGCACGATCCGCGGCGACATCCACCGCCCACTGCCCAGTGGCCGGCCGCGGCAGCGCTAGCGCGTCGGGCACGATCGCCGCCTGCCCCAGCCCCGCTTCCTCCGCCCGCTCGACCCAGCCCGCCATCAGCTCGTGCCCCACCACGCCGACGAGATAGCGCCGCGGTCCGATTTCCGCGCCGAGCGCGAGATGCACCGATTCGACCGGTTCGGCTATCAGATCCTCGACCGCGAAGGGCAATGCCTCCAACCGCTTGGCGCGGTTCGCCAGCGGCAGGTCGACTGCAAGCAGCCGCACCTGCTCGGTGGGGACAAGCATGGTTACAGGCCCGTCGCGCTCGGCTATGGTCAGCCGTCCGCTCGCCAGCGTCCACACTCCCCCGGCGGGCGGTCGATCTACATCTGGCGCGCCGATGGCGCTGGAAAAGTTTGTCACATTAGCTTCATGGGTAGGACGCATGGGCCGGGGATGCGCATAGTTGTGAAACAGTTTAGTGACATTGCACCACAAGGCAGCACAAGCAAGCGCCGCCCGGTTCCCGAAAACGAAGCCGGCCTGACTTTGGTCGAGATGATCGTAGTGCTCGCGATCATCGCTTTGGTCGCGGCGCTCATCGTCCCGAACGTCATCGGTCGCCCCGACCAAGCGCGAGTCACCACCGCGGGCACCGATATCGCGACGATCGCCAGCCAGCTGACCACCTACCGGCTCGACAACGGCGCCTTCCCTACTACCGAACAGGGGCTCAAGGCTCTTGTCGAGAAGACCGCGGTGCCGCCGCTGCCCGCCACCTTCCCCGACGGCGGCTATATTTCGACGATGCCGCAGGATCCGTGGGGCAAGCCCTATGTCTACGAATCGAACGGCACGACCTATGAGATCAAGTCGCTCGGCCGCGACGGCAAGCCCGGTGGCGAAGGCGTAGACGCCGATATCGCCCGCAAGCGCTAGACGGATGCGGGGGGCCGGCATTCCGAGACGCGCGGCCCGAAGGGGCGAAGCCGGCATGACCCTGATGGAAATGCTGGTCGTCCTCGCGATCATCGGGGTGATGGCGGGCGCGGTGTCGGTTGGCATCGGCAGCGTCACCCGCGCGCCCAGCGTCGAGACCGAGGCCCGGCGCCTCGCCACGCGCCTCCAGTCGGCCGCCGACGACGCCATGCTCGGCGATCGCATCATCGCCTTCACGGTCGAGCGCAACGGCTACGGATTCGCGACGATCGGTCCGAATGGCGCGATGGTCGTCCGCACCGACGATGCGCTGGGCTTCCACCGCCTGCCCGGCGGGATGGTCGTCACGCTCAGCGTCAAGCCGCCGGTCGTCCTCGGCGTCGATGGCTCGGGCAAGCCCTTGTCTGCGATCATCGAAAGCGGCGCCCAGCGCTGGGGCGTCACCTATGATGGCCTCACCGCCCGCGCCGCCCCGGCGCCCGCGGCGTGAACCCTTTCCCATCTCCCGCCCCGGCGAAGGCCGGGGCCCAGCTTCGGCGAACTCGAAGCGGCGTCCTTACCTCGATCACGGCTCGCAACTGGGCCCCGGCCTTCGCCGGGGTGGAACACACAGATGCCGACGACAGCGGTTTCTCGCTGATCGAGGCGCTCGTCGCGCTCGCGGTGCTCGCCATCGCCACGGTCGGGCTGATGCGCACGGTCGAATCGCATATCGATTCGACGCGCGCGGTCGAGCGGCGCACCACGGCGATGTGGATCGCCGAAAATCGCCTCGCCGAACTCGAGGTGAGCGGTCCGACCGCCCAGGCCGAGCAGACCGAAATGCTGGGCCAGCAATGGCGGATCGCAGTCGAGCGGCGGCGCACCGACGATCCCGAGATCGTCCGCGTCCGCATCAATGTGTTCCCCGGCGACGAGAGCGCGCCTCTTGCATCGCTCGACGGCTTCGTGGACGGTCGCAAGACATGATCGCCGAACGCAGCCTCACCCCGCGCCAGACGCGCACCGCGCTTGATCTGCTCACCGGCCTCGTCGTCGTCTCGGTCGCCGTCGCGCTCGCCGGGCTGACCTGGCGGATGGCGGGGCACGCGAGCAGCGGCGCGATCACGATCCCCGCCGGGCGCGGCGGCCCCGCGGTGGCGCCCGATATCGCCCCGCTCCTCGCGCTCGCCCCCTTCGGCAAGCCGGTGGCGGGCGACGCCTCGCAGGCGACCAGCCTCGCGCTCGAGCTCAAGGGCGTGTTCGCCGCGGTCCCCGCCGCGCTCTCGACGGCATTCATTGCCGCCGACGGCCAGCCCGCCAAGCCCTATCATATCGGCGAGAGCGTCGGCGGCGCGACGATCCAGGCGATCCTGCGCGACCGAGTCATCCTCTCGGTCAACGGCCGCAGCGAATATCTCGCTTTCCCCGATCCCTCGCTCTCGCCCGAGCAGCGCACGGCGGCAGCCAACGCGCAGCCGGCCGAGGCCGCCCCCGGTGCACCGTCCGCTGCCCCTGCTGCAACAATGCCGCCGGCAGCCAGCACCGCCGCGGTCCTCCAGCGGCTCGATGCCGTCCCTGTTGGCACGGGCTATCGGATCGGCGAGAACGGCCCGCCGGGCATGGTCGCGGGCGATGTCATCCAATCGGTCAACGGCACCCCGCTTACCGATCCCGCCGCCGCCAATGCCGCCTTCGCCGCCGCCCAGTCGAGCGGCTCCGCCCAGATCCAGATCCTCCGCGACGGGAAGCGTCTCACGCTTACCGTACCGCTGCGCTAAAGAGACACCCTGTGACCAAGATTCGCTCCACCTTCGCCGCTTTGGCACTCGCCGGCATCGCGTTCGACGCGGTCACAGCCGCCCAGACCGCACCGCAGGAGGCGGCGGCCGACGTCGTCATCAACATGCGCGGAGTCGAGATCGCCGACGTCGCCGATCAGATTTCGCGCATCACCGGGCGCACCCTGATCCTCGATCCCGCGGTCAAGGGCGTCGTCACCGTCACTTCGGCCACCCCGCTCACCCCCGGCGGCGTCTGGGAGCTCTTCCAGTCGGTGCTGCGCGCCAACGGCTTCGCGGCCGTCCGCTCGGGCCGCGCCTGGCGAGTCGTCCCCGCCGCCAATGCCGTGCGCGACGGCGGCGTCCCCAGCCGCGGCGCTTCGGGGCAGGAACTGGTCACGCGGATGGTCCGCCTCTCGAACGTCCCCTCGGCCGACGTCGCCCGCGTCGTCCGCCCGCTGGTGGCGACCTTCGGCAGCGTCGAGCCGATGACCAGCCCCAACGCGATCGTCGTCACCGATTATGCCGACAATGTCCGCCGCATCGAAGCCATCGCCCGCCAGTTGGACGGCGGCAGCGGCCAGACCTTCGCCACGATCACGCTGCGCAACGGCAACGCCGCCGACGTCGCCCAGTCGCTGACCACCGTGCTCGGCGATGGCGGCGCGCGCGTCGCCGCCGATCCACGCAGCAACACCGTCATCGTCCGGGGCACCCCCGCAGCAGTTGCCGAAGCCCGCAAGATTGCGGTCTCGCTCGATTCGCCCGGCGGCGCGACTCCGATCACCCGGATGTTCCGGCTGAGCTATGCCGACGCCGAATCGGTCACCGACGTGCTGCGCGGCATTCTCAACCAGGGCGAGGAGGCCGACAATCCGGTCGCGCGCAGCCTGTCGCAGGGCTCGGCCAACCCCTTCGCGCGCCAGAATAGCTCGCAGATCCTCTCCGCCTTGCCCAACAGCGCCGCGGCAGCGGGTGCCGGCGCAGCGGGCGGGCTCGACGCGATGCAGGGCGCCGCCACCAGCCAGCCGGCGATGCAGAATCCGGTGCAGGCAACCCCGCGCGGCTTCTCCACCCCCGATCTCACCGTCCAGCCGGCGCCCGAGCTCAACGCCGTCGTCGTGCGCGGAACCCCCACGGCGATCGCCTCGATCGAGAGCTTGATCGCCGATCTCGACGTCCGTCGCCCGCAGGTCATCATCGAGGCGGCAATCGCCGAGATCACCGGCGACGATGCCGAAGCGCTCGCGATCCAGCTCGGCACCAGCGCCGCGGCGCTGACCCAGGTCGAAGGTGCCGGCACCTCGTTCGGCCAGATCGGACCCTCGCTCGGCCGCATCCTCGGGCTGCTCGGCGTCCCCGCTGCCTCGTTGATCGGCGAGGGCTTCAGCGGCAATCTCGCGATCGGCGACAATTTCTCGATCCTCGTCCAGGCGCTCGGCACCTCCACAAAGGCTAACCTGCTCTCCACGCCGCAGATCACCACGCTCGACAATGTCGTCGGCGAGATCGTTGTCGGCCAGAACGTGCCGTTCGTGACCGGCTCGATCCTCACCGATTCGACCAATGTGAACCCCTACACCACGATCGAGCGCAAGGATGTCGGCATCACCCTGCGCATCCTGCCGCGGGTCAATGCCGGCGACACGATCCGCCTCCAGGTCAACCAGGAAGCCTCGTCGATCGCGACCACCGCGGTGGCCGGCGCGTCCGATCTCATCACCAATCGCCGCGCGATCAACACCACCGTACTGGCCGACAATGGCGAGACGATCGTCCTGGGTGGTCTGATCAGCGACGATTATATGGACACGCGCAGCCAGGTCCCGATCCTGGGCGACCTGCCCATCGTCGGCGAACTCTTCAAGAGCCGCCGCGAGAGCCGCCAGAAGCGCACGCTGTTCATCTTCCTCAAGCCGACGATCCTGCGCGACGGCGCCGACGCCTCCGCCGCCGCCAAGGCCCGCTACGCCCGCCTGCGCGCCGACGAGCGCGACAACAACCGGCGGTCGAGCCTGCTGCTCGCGCCGCCAACGCCGCGACTGACGGTGGAGATTGACGGGATTTACTAGCGTCGGATTCGGCTCACTTGGATCTCCCACCCCGGCGAAGGCCGGGGCCCAGTTGCGAGCATATCGAGACGGCGGGGTGTCGCGAGCGCGCCGATACCATCCCCGGCCTTCGCCGGGGTGGCTGGTTCCATAAAGCTGAATCAAGCCCTTACCCTGCCGGCAACGCCACTCGAATCCGCTCCGACCCCCGCGTAAAAAACGCCGCATCGATCGCCAGCGACGCGAGCAGCCAGCCGTCGACGCTCTCCCCTACCGCAAGCGTCCGCGTCGAGCCTTCGGAAGTCCGCACCAGCGCCACCGCGTCCGCCCCGAGCCGCCCGACGATCCCCACCAGCTCGGGCGCATCCTGCGGCGGCACCGCCTCCGCTTCTGTCGCTGCCCCGAACAGAGCCCGCTCATAGGCTACCGCCAAGGGCGCCGCCGGCTTGGCCGTGAGTGGAACCGATGCCGCAGATTGAACCGCCGCCACCGTCGCCTCGCGCGGCATCAGCAGCAACGCGGGCATCAGCACCGCAAAGCCCCCCGCCGCGCCGAGCACCCACAGATCGCGCCGCGTCATTGCCTCGCCGCCAAGGCATCGCCGGTCAGCCGCACCCCGCCCGCCACCGGCTCCAGTCGCCAGTTGCGCAGCCGCACCAACGGCCGTTCGCGCTCGAACGCGTCGGCAAAGGCGAGCACCGCTTTCTCCGCGCCCGACACCCGCAACCGCAGCGCCACCAGGCCTTCGGCCGATCCCACCGCGCTTTTCTCTTCGACCAGCACGCCCCCGGCCCGCGCCAGCCGCTCGATCCGCGCCACGATCAGCGCCCGCGCAGCCGCCGGATCGCGTGCCCGAAGCGCGAACCCGGGCGCCACGATCGCGCCCGTCGCTGCCGGCCCCGCCCCCGCCTGCGCCACAGCCGCCCGCGCCGCGCGCACCTTCGCCAGCGTCCCCAGCACATTGCCCGTCGCCGGCGCGAGCGCGAGCAGCACGAGCAGCCCCGCGCCAACGCCTATGGCCAGTTCGGGCACCCTCATTCCGCGCCCCCGCGGAACGAGACGATCATCCCGCTTTCCCCCGGTCGCTCGCTGATGCTGCGCGCCCGCGCCAGCCCCGCGGTTCGCCGCAATGCCGCGCGGAGCAAGTCCGGATCAGGCGACGCCACGTCGAACTCCAGCACGCCCTCGCGCGTCCGCTCGGCCCGCACCAGCGTTGCATCCGTAGGCAGCGCGCGCGCAAGCATCTCGACCGTCGCGGCGAGCGAGGGCCGGCGCAGCGCGCCTTCAAGTTCGATCCTGGCCTGCGCCGTCGTGCGCTCGGCCGCGATGCGCGGCGCCAACGCCGCCTCGATCCTCGTCGTCGCCGCCCGCTCGCGCCCTGCAAGCAAGGTGCCGCCCGAGATCGTCAGCACCGGCGCCGCCGCGATCAGCAACGCAACCGCAACCGCCAGCCTTCGATCGCCCCCCCGCGCCGGTTCATACGCTCGCCAGCCCCGCGCACGCTCGCCGATCCGCTGCGCAAGCGTCGGCTCGGGCGCCATAGCGGTCTGGGGATCCGGCTTGCCGACCTTCATGCCCGCTCGCTTAGCGGCTGCCTGGCATGAGAGCAAAGTGTCACAAAGCCACCCCCAAGAGTCTTCGTCCCGACGCGCAAATTGCATCACCCGGTAAAGCGCCCCTCGCAAAGGCAGGCGGACGGCGGGTCGAACGTGACTCGCGAGCCTTGGGGGATTCCATGAACGAGCTGACCCACACCTTCGCCTATAGCGACGGCGATATCGATACGAACCAGAGCACGGCCCTGACGCTCAACGAGCTGGCCGAGCAGCGCATCTCGCGCCGCAGCGCACTGCGCGGCGGATCGGCGATCATCGCCGCCACGCTCGGCGCCTCCGCGCTCGCCGCCTGCGACTCGGCAGAAGAGCTGGAAGCAATTCCGGCTCCAACCGTAAGCGCCGGCGCCAATGCGACGGCCACTTCCGGGCAGGTCGTGACCCTCACCGGCACCAGCAGCGGCACCGCGAGCGCCTGGACGCAGACCGGCGGCACTGCGGTCACGCTCAACGGCACGACCGGCAACACGGTCACCTTCCTGGCGCCCAGCGTTGCCGCCGCGACCCCGCTAACCTTCCAATTCTCGGCATCCAGCGGGGGCACCGCCGCGACTGCCTCGACCACGGTCACCGTCAGCCCCGCCACGCTCGGCTTCACCGCCGTCGCGAAGAACCGCAATGACGTCGTCACCGTCCCGACCGGCTACACGGTGCAGGTCGTCAACCGCCTTGGTGATCCGATCGCCGCCAACGTCTCCGCCTACAAGAATGACGGCACCGACACCGATTTCGCCCAGCGTATCGGCGATCATGGCGACGCGCTCTATTGGTATGGCCTCAGCGCCACCGGTGCCCGCGACGACGCCAGCTCGACCCGCGGCCTGCTCGTGCAGAACCATGAGAATATCAATCAGCAATATCTTCACCCCGCAGGCGCCACCAACGTCGGCGGCGTGCGCCCCGAAGCCGAAGCGCTCAAGGAAATCGAGTGCCACGGGGTCAGCGTCACCGAAGTGATCGAGAGCGCGTCGCGCGCCTGGTCCGTCGTCCAGGGCAGCAGCTTCAATCGTCGTATCACGCCGATGACGCCGGTCGTGTTCAACGGCCCGGTGCGCGGCAGCGATTTCCTGAAGACGGCGTTCGCGCCCGAGGGCACGACCGGCCGTGGCACGATCAACAATTGCGCGAACGGCGTCACCCCCTGGGCGACCAACCTGACCTGCGAAGAGAATTGGGCCGGCTATTTCCGCCGCAGCGGCGACAATGCCGCCCGCAGCGCCCGCGAGCTGACTGCTCTGGCGCGCTACGGCGTCACCAGCGCCACCGGCAATTACGGCTGGTCGAGCGTCGTTCCCGCCACCGCCACCAGCACGATCTTCCGTCGCTGGGACGCGCGCGCGACCGGCGCCTCGGCCACCGCCGACTATCGCAACGAGCCCAACCAGTTCGGCTGGGTGGTCGAGATCGACCCCTATGATCGCGCAGCAGCTCCGCGCAAGCGCACCGCGCTCGGCCGCATGGGTCATGAGGGCTGCTGGCCCGGCGCATTCGTCGCCGGTCGCAAGCCCGCTTGGTACATGGGCGACGATGCCGTGAACGAGTATCTCTACAAGTTCGTCTCGGCCACGCCTTGGGTCGCCGCCGACGCCACGTCGACCAATCGCCTGGCGATGGGCGACAAATATCTCGACGCCGGCACGCTCTATGTCGCCAAGTTCAACGCCGACGGCACCGGCAGCTGGGCTCCGCTGACCTTCGGCAGCGTGCCGAACCGCACCGCGCGCAGCACGGATCCGGAATATGTCTTCGCCAGCCAGACCGATATCCTGGTCAACACCCGCCTCGCCGCCGACGCAGTCGGCGCCACGCCGATGGATCGTCCCGAATGGACCGCAGTCAACCCGGTGACCGGCGAGGTCTACCTTACCCTCACCAACAATTCGACGCGCACCGTGTCGAACACCGATGCGGCCAACCCGCGCGCCTATCTCGATCCGCCCAGCACCTCGGTGAGCAACCGCAACGGCCATGTCATCCGCCTGCGCGAAACCGGCAACACGACCGAGGCGACCGCCTTCACCTGGGACATCTATGTGTTTGGCGCCGGCTCCGATCTGCCCGCCGCGAACGTCAACGTCTCGGGCCTGACCGCCGACAATGATTTCTCCAGCCCGGACGGCCTCTATTTCGCCCGCACCAGCAACGCCTCGGGCCAAGTGAAGCCGCTGCTGTGGCTCCAGACCGACGACGGCGCCTTCACCGACGTCACCAACAACCAGATGCTTGCCGCCATGCCCGGCACCGTCGGCGACGGTGGCGCCCGCACGATCACCAACACCTCCGGCGCGCTCACCACCACCCAAGCTACCCGCATCGGCGCCGCACCGGGCGCGAACCTCAAGCGCTTCCTGGTGGGCCCGATCGAGTGCGAGATCACCGGCGTCGATACCACCCCGGATGGCCGCACGATTTTCGTCGGCATCCAGCATCCGGGCGAGGGCGGCACCCCCGCGGCGCCCAGTAGCCACTGGCCCGACAGCCAGGCCACGGGCACCGCCGGCGCCACCGTGCGTCCGCGCTCGGCAGTGGTCGTGGTCACCAAGACCGATGGCGGCGTCGTCGGGCTCTGATCTAGGTTCGAGCGAAGGAAGGGGAGGCCCTTAGCGGGGCCTCCCCATTTTTGTGCGTACCGCCTCAGTCGAAACGCAAGCGCTTCCGGCTCAGCGATCCGTACGGCTGACGATGTTCGCGGTCCCGTCGGGCGTGACTCCGATCATATGCGCAGTCCCGCCCTGGCAATTGACCCGCCATAGCGGCTTGCCGTCCTGGTCGGGCAGCCGCGTCGAGGAGTCGACGCCCTGGCACGGAATATCGGCATCGAGCAGCGCCCGGATGAACACCACGTTGCGCTGCCGATCGGTCATGCCCAGCACCGCGGCCAGCGCATTGTCCGCGCTCGCATTGCCGACGACCTTGCCCTCGGCATCGTCCGAAACCGCGGCGTTGGTCGCCGCGTTCGGCTCGTCCGCCGCCTGACAACCGATCAGCGCAATTGCGCCAAACGCCGGGACCAGGGTTCGCATGCGCATATCTCTCTCCTTTTTGGGGCTCGATCTACCAATACCAGAGGCCGGATCCTGTTCCGCGCTGCCGCCGATCAACGCTCGTACGCCTTCGGCAGCGCGCCCTCCTTCGGCTCCCAATAGCGGTCGCGCAGCCGCGTCTGGCGGCTCGCCATCGGCTGTTCGGCGCCGTCGATATAGACCGACACGGCCGACGTCCCGATTTCGAGCGGATCGCCGTCCCAGATCACCACGTCGCCGCGACGCCCGGCGCGGAGCGATCCGAACTCGCCGCCCATGCCCAGTGCCTCGGCAGGACGCGACGTGATCGTCGCGAACGCCTCGCCCCAGCTCAGCCCACTCGCCCCCGGAATACGCCCCAGCGCGACCAGATTGCCGGCATATTGCTTT
The DNA here is from genome assembly GCF_026167525.1 of Sphingomonas sp. M1-B02. Lineage (NCBI taxonomy): Bacteria > Pseudomonadati > Pseudomonadota > Alphaproteobacteria > Sphingomonadales > Sphingomonadaceae > Sphingomonas > Sphingomonas sp. M1-B02. The sequence continues at coordinate 1,358,145 of NZ_CP110679.1, forward strand.
TCCCACCGCGCCTGCCGCGCTTCATCCTCGTTGAGCGTTCCGATGCCGACCAGCACCCCCGCCGCCTTGAGCCGACCGATATTGGACTGCGTCGCCGCCAATTGCTCGAAGCTCGAGGGCAGATCCGCCAGCGCGGAGGCAATCACCGGCACCCCCGCCGCGGCGATCTCACGCGCGACGGTCCAGCCCTCGGACGCGCCGACCAGCACCAGCCGGACCCCCGGAATCAGCCGCTTGAGCTCGAGCGCCGCCAATATGTCTGAGCCGCGCTCGACATGGACCAGCAAGGGCACCCGCCCCTGCACCACCGGCACCAGCGCCTCGGCATCGGCGCGGGTCAGCAGCGCGTCCTTGCCGCGATCGGCGAAGCTCGCCGGGCTGCGGATATAGTCGCGCACTTCGAACAGGGCATTGCGCAGCATCGCATGCGCGGCCGGCCGGCTGCCCCCCGCAGCGCGCGCGCCCGCCTCACCGAACTCCATGAACTGGAAGGCGCGCGGCTTGCTGACCGGATCCATGTCGACGCCCAGGTCGATGATCGCGCCCTGCCCGGCGAAGATCGAACCGCTATTGTCGGGCGCGACCACGGCGCGCGTGACCCCTTCGAGCCGGTTGATCGCCAGCGGCGTGCTGCGCGCATTGACCGCCGGCGCGACGTCGAGCGCGGCGTTGAACGTCGAGGTCTGCGCCGCGCTGTCATTGGTGTCACCCACCGCATCGACTTCGACGATGCCCATCCGGGTAAAGCCAGCGAAGATGCCCGGCGTGACATAGCGCCCGCCGGCATCGACCACCCGCATGCCCGCCGGCACCGCCACCCCGGCGCCCGCCGCAACGACGCGCCCCGCGCGGATCACAACGGTCCCGCCATCCGCAGGCCCCTGGCCGTCGCCGATCACTAGCTTGGCGTTAATGATTGCCACGTCCTGCGCCGCAGCCGGCGCTGCGACTGCCAGCATCGCGCAGGCGCAAAGGAGGAGATGCTTCATCACTTCACGTCCCCCTCGCCCGGCTGGCCGAGCTCGAAATCGGATACCGGGCGCAGCTTCGGATTGTTGGCGTCGTAGAGCAATGCCCCATCGATCCACACCATCTGCGGGCGGGTGTAGACGCTGAACGGATTGCCGTTCCAAAGCACGACATCGGCCATCTTGCCGGCCTCCAGGCTGCCGGTCTTGTCGCCGATGCCCATCGCCTTGGCGGGGTTGAGCGAGAGCCATTTCCACGCGGTCGCCTCGGAAATGTCGAAGCCCGCCTTGATCCCCGCCGAGCGCGCCTTGGCGACTTCCTGGTTGAGCCGCTGGATGCCGTTGGCGTCGTCCGAATGGATCATCGCGCAGGCGCCTTCCTTCTCGAGGATGGCGAGATTTTCGTTGATCGCGTCATAGGCTTCCATCTTGAAGCCATACCAATCGGCCCACACCGCCGCGCAAACCTGGTTCGCCTTGAGCAGATCAGCGATCTTGTAGGCCTCCACCGCATGGTGGAACGACGTGACCTTGTAGCCGAACTCCTTGGCCATATCCATGACGATGGCCATCTCGTCGGCGCGGTAGCAATGGTTCTGGATCAGGATCTCGCCGTCGAGCACCCCGCGCAGCGTGTCCATCGCCAGATCCCGCGCCGGCGCATCGCCGCCTTTCTCCTCATATTTGGCCCAGCGCTTTTGATATTCCTGCGCGCGCGCCCAAGTCTGGCGGTCGACCGCGACATTGCCCATCCGGGTCGAGGGCGCCCGCCCTTTGCTGCCGTACACCCGCTTGGGATTCTCGCCGCACGCCATCTTCAAGCCATAGGGCGCGCCGGGGAATTTCATCGCCTGCATCGTGCGGGCATAGACGTTCTTCACCGTCACCGAACGGCCGCCGAACAGGTTGGCCGAGCCGGGCAGGATTTGCAGCGTGGTCACCCCGCCATTGGTCAGCGCGCGGGCGAAACCCGGATCCTGCGGCCAGACGCTGTGCTCCGCCCACACCTCGGCGGTGACCGGCGCGGTCATCTCGTTGCCGTCCGAATTCGCCTCAACCCCCGGCGAGGGATAGTCGCCCAGATGGCTGTGGATATCGACCACGCCGGGGGTGAGATAGTTGCCGCCGCCATCGATCACCGTCACGCCTGAGCCCGCGGCAATCATCTGGCCGACCTCGACGATCTTGCCGTCGCGAAACAGCACCGAGCCTTTGTCGATCCGCCCGCCCTCGCCGTCGAGGATCGTCACGTTCGTGACCAGCGTCGGCGCGCCGGGATAGGCGCGATAGGTCGAAGGATAGGGATCGTGCGCATAGCCCTGCCCCTTGGCCGGCGCCTGCGCTGGCGCGCCGGGCTGGCCCAGGGCGCTTTGCGGCTTGTCGCCGTTCGAAGTGCAGGCGGCCAGCATCGCGGCCGCCCCCAGGATTGCAGTAGTTCGTAACAAAGGTGGTTCCCTCCCCTGGCGTCGGGGTCGCCCGGCGCACTCCGGTGATCGCGGCAACTGCATAGTTTGGCAAGCCGGCGAATAGGGACAGGTGCACACGCGCCGCCGGCGGATCGATGAAAGGCCTAAAGCAAGTATTCTGCACGATTGCAAAACTATGCGAAAGAGAAGCGGTGGTCGTTTCGAGGCGATTTCCGTAATCCGCGACGGCGGCTGTGGTTTGGTAACCATCCCGTCAGGACGCCCAAACAGATGTTGGACTCCGACATTCACCTATGTTGGTGCAATAAAGATATGGAACCCTCCATCAAGTCGTCGTAGCGTCCCCGAAATGACGCAGGAGTTTGGGGCTAACCTCCCGGGGGAGAGCCGGCAAGTCCTCGCGCTTGTGGCGTAAACGGGGAGAAATCGATGGGCAGGACCATCTATATAGTCGATGATGACGACGCGGTCCGCGCATCGCTGCACAGCCTGCTGTCGTTGCGCCCCAACCTGATCGTACGAAGCTATCGCTCTGGAGATGCGTTTCTCCAGGAAGTCGGGGAAGTGGATCCCGGCGTGCTGCTGCTCGACATCCAGATGCCCGGTGCGGGCGGTTTTGATGTGCTGAAGGCAATTCCCTCCCATGTCCGGCTCGTGCCGATCGTGCTCACTGGCGAGGGCAATGTTGCCGTTGCGGTCGATTGCATGAAGGCAGGCGCATTTGATTTCATCGAGAAACCCTATGTGCCCGATGCCTTGCTCACGCTGATCGACGCGGCCTTCACCAGGCTCGATCAGGCGAGCGAGGTCGAGCGCCGCACCGCCGCCGCCAAGGCCAAGATCGCCAAGCTCTCCCCGCGCGAGACCGATACGTTGCGCGGCCTGATCGAGGGCCGCTCCAACAAGATTATCGCCTATGAGCTCGACATCAGCCCGCGCACGGTCGAAATCTATCGCGCGAACCTGATGGACAAGCTTGAGGTCCGGACGCTTTCGGAAGCGCTACGGATCGCGTTCGCGGCGGGAATCATTCCGGACTGATCGGCTGCGGCGCGTAGGGAAAGGGCGGCATGGGCAGGATAGCGCCGCCCTCGTCGACCTTCGCCCAGCGATCGATCAGCGCATTGAGCTCGCTCGTCGCCGAGTCGCGGTCGACATAGACGAGCCAGTCCTCGTCATTGGCGGGGATCGGCGCGACCGTGGTGAGCACGGCGATCCGCCGCCACGAACCCTTGCGCCACTGCGCCTCGATCCACTGCCCCGGGTTCCCGGCGATCCCCGCCTCGTCGATCACCAGCATCGTCGGGCCGCGCACCATCCGTCGCCGGAACAGCCGCTCGTCGCCGCTGTCGGCCGTGAGCAGGTTGATTCCCGCGCGCGCAAGCCTCCCGGCCAAAACGCTGCGCAGCGTCTCGTCTCGAACGATCAACACGACCAGCATCGGAAGCTGCGCCACGAGGGGTTACTCCAAAAATCGACGCCCCTGTCTAGCGCTGCATAGGTTAGCGGGCGCTTCGTGCGCGGTTCCGGTCTTCGCCGGGGGGGGCCGGATCGGCCGTGACTCGAGCCACGGTCCTGCTAAACGCGGAGCCATGGGCAAGATCGTAGCGATCGAGGGCGCGGACGGCGTCGGCAAGAATACTGCGGCCAAGGGGCTGTGCGACGCGCTGAACGCCGCCGGCCGCACGGCCGTGGTGATCGGCTTTCCGCGTTATGGCGAGACGGTGGGCGGAGTCACGATCGGCCGCTTCCTCGCCGGCGACATGCCCGTGCCGGTTAAGCCCGGCGCCGCCGCGATCCTCTATGCGCTCGATCGCTACGAATGGCGTCCCCGCATCCTGGAGGCGATCGAGCACCACGACGTGCTGATCTTCGATCGCTACATCGCCTCGAACATGGCCTATCAGGCCGCGCGCCTTGAGGAAACCGACGTCCGCGCGATGATGGACTGGATCCTGTCGCTGGAAACCGGCCAGTTCGCCTTGCCCGCGCCCGATCTGTCTTTCTATCTCGACACGCCTTGGGACCTGGCCCGCGCGCTGATCCTGGAGAAGGCACAGCGCAGCTACACCGACCGCGCCTATGACGAATATGAGGCCGACATCGCCCTCCAGCAGCGCGTCCGCGGAAATTACGAAACGATCGTCGCGGCCAGTCTGCTCGGGCCCTGGCAAGTCGTCCGGGCTAGCGAAGACGGACAGATGCGCCGTCGCGAAGCCATCGTCACCGAGATGCTCGGACAAATCTGACCGGCAATGCGGGTGCATCGCCTTGACATTTTCCGCCGCCGAGCGTCATGGTAGCGCTATCAATAGCGTAATGGTGCGAGGGGATCTTGGAAGCAACCGCGGCTGAATTGCTGCCATCTGACCATGCACAAGCGATCCTGGTCGGCCGTCTCCTGTTGGATGCGGGCCCGACTCCGGTCGTCGTTCGCGACGGAAGCGTGTTCGACGTCTCGCGCGCTGCTGCCACTGTGTCGGATCTGCTAGAGGTCGATCCCGCCTCCCTCCGCGGCGAAGCGATCTGCGCGACCGAGGCGCTCGGCACCCGAGACGGCCCGCGCCTGCTTGCCCCGGTCGATCTCCAGGTCATCAAGGCGTGCGGCGTCACATTCGCGCTCTCGGCGATCGAACGCGTGATCGAGGAGCGCGCGCGGGGCGATTCCGCCCGCGCCGCCGAGGTCCGTGGCGATCTCGAGGCCAAGGTCGGCTCCGGCATACGCTCGGTCGTGCCGGGCAGCGACGAAGCGATGCGCCTCAAGGCCGCCTTGATCGATGCCGGCATGTGGTCGCAATATCTCGAAGTCGCGATCGGCCCCGATGCGGAGGTCTTCACCAAGGCCCCGGTGCTTTCGACGGTCGGCTGGGGCGCCGATATCGGCATCCGCTCGGACAGCGACTGGAACAATCCCGAGCCGGAAGTGGTGCTGGTGGCGGACAGCGCGGGCAAGCCGCGCGGTGCGATGCTCGGCAACGACGTCAATCTGCGCGACTTCGAGGGCCGCAGCGCCCTCCTGCTTGGCAAGGCAAAGGACAACAACGCCTCGACCGCGCTCGGACCCTTCATCCGGATCTTCGACCAGAATTTCTCTATGGACGACGTTCGTTCGGCAGTGGTGAACCTCGAGATCGAGGGTCCCGAGGGCTATCGCCTGACGGGCACCAACCGGATGAGCGAGATCAGCCGCGATCCTGAGGAATTGATCCGCCAGACGCTCAGCGAGCACCAGTATCCCGACGGGTTCGCGCTCTTCCTCGGCACCTTGTTTGCGCCCGTGCAGGACCGCGACCATCCGGGCCGCGGCTTTACCCACAAGGAAGGTGACGTGGTCCGCATCTCGACTCCCAAGCTGGGCAGCCTTGTCAACCGCGTGACAACCTCCAAGGCGGCGGCGCCTTGGGAGTATGGCATCCGCGATCTCATGCGAAACCTGGCGGAGCGCGGTCTGCTCGCGCAGCCGGCCTTCGCCTGAGGCCCCCTGCCCGTTTTCCGCATACTTTTCACACGCGCCCACGGGCACTCAGGAATTTACACGTCCCATGTCGGAAGCTGATCCCACCTCAAAGCCTCTCGCGCGCGACCAGCGGGCCAGCTATCCGAGTTTGCGCGACAAGCGCGTTCTCGTCACCGGCGGGGGCTCGGGGATCGGCGCGGGCATCGTCGAAGGGTTCGTGCGCCAGGGCGCAAAAGTCGCATTTTTCGACATCGCCGAAGCCGAATCCCGCGCGCTGGTCGAAAGCCTGGCCAGCGCCGAGAGCCCTCCGAGCTTCCAGCAGTGCGACCTGACCAACGTCGCGGCAGTCCAGGCCGCGATCGCCGCGCTGATCGACGAGAATGGCCCGTTCGATATCCTCATCAACAACGCCGCCAGCGACGATCGCCACACGATCGAGGAGGTCACTCCCGCTTATTGGGATGATCGCATCGCGGTGAACCTCAGGCACCTGTTCTTCTCCGCCCAATCGGTGATCCCGGGGATGAAGGCGCAGGGCGGCGGCGTGATCGTCAATCTCGGCTCGATCTCCTGGCATTTGGCGCTCGAGGGACTGGTCCTCTACCAGACCTGCAAGGCCGGCATCGAGGGCCTCACCCGCAGCTTCGCGCGCGAGCTGGGCCCCCACAACATCCGATCGGTCTGCATCGTCCCCGGCAACGTCAAGACGCCGCGCCAGGAGAAATGGTACACGCCCGAGGGCGAGGCCGAGATCGTCGCCGCGCAATGCCTCAAGGGCCGGTTGGTGCCCGACGATATCGCCGCGATGGCGTTGTTCCTTGCATCGGACGACGCCCGGCTGATAACGGGCCACGAATATTTCGTGGATGCAGGATGGCGATGAAATGAGCGACGTGGTGACTTCCGAGCCGGTCAGCATTTGGCAGCTCGGGGCGCCGCTCGGCGAAGGACCGGTCTGGGTCGAGCGCGATTTCGCGCTCTGGTTCGTCGACATCAAGAGCCACAAGATCCACCGCTACGATCCCGCCACCGGCGGCACGCGCAGCTGGGACACACCCGGCCAGGTCAGCTTCATCCTGCCGGTGGAAAGCGGCGGCTTCGTCGCCGGCCTCCAGAGCGGCCTCGCCCGCTTCGACGAGCGCGACGGCAGCTTCACGCCCATCGTCACGCCCGAGGCCGACAAGCCCGGCAATCGCCTCAACGACGCCACCGTCGACGCCAAGGGCCGCTTGTGGTTTGGCAGCATGGACGATGGCGAGGCCGCCACCACCGGCACCATCTATCGCCTCGCCGCCGACGGCCGCTGCGTCCCCCTCACCCCGATGGTGCCGATCACCAACGGGCCCGCGGTCAGCCCCGACGGCCGCACCCTCTATCATGTCGATACGCTGGGCGGCGTCGTCTATGCCGCCGACATCGACGAAGACGGCATGCTTGCCAATCGCCGCGAATTCGTCCGCATCCCCAATAGCGAAGGCTTTCCCGACGGCCCGGTGGTCGACAGCGAAGGCTGCGTCTGGATCGGGCTCTATATGGGGTGGGCTGTCCGCCGTTATTCGGCCGCCGGGGAATTGCTCGAGACTGTCAAGTTCCCGGTCAGCGCGATCACCAAGATAGCCTTCGGGGGACCCGACCTCAAGACCGTCTTCGCCACCACCGCGAACAAGCATGTCGCCTCGGCAGACCTCAGCAAGGAGCCGCATGCCGGCGATCTGTTCGAATTTGAGGTCAGTGTCGCGGGGCAGCCCGGCACCTTGATCCGCGAAGGCGTCTGAGCAGGTCGAACGTGGATGCCCTTGCCCGCAGGCTCAATCCGTGGCGGCGCTCGGTGCATGGTGGCTAGTTGCTGACCAGATAGTAGCGCGCGGAACTCGGCCCCTGATTGACGACTCGGATTTCGACTCGGCTGGTGAATAGCGGCAGCCAGGCGCAGCTGACGCGGGGTGCCGCTGCGGCGCGTTCGCAGATATTCTTGCGGTCGCGCGACTGGATGCGTATGTTCAGCGCACGCGCGGGCTCCGGGACGAGCGCGACGACGGCTTTCTGCCCGGCGAGGAACACCTGTTCGGTGGCGAGCGAGGCCCCGGGGGCGAGGACCCCCTGGCGGTAGGCCGGGCCGAGCGCACGGCCGCGGAAGGGCGGCGCCTTGTCGCGCACGCCCTGCGCCTGGGCGAGGGCGCGCCAATGCTTGGCCAGGTCCGCCCCCTCGGAGTCGGGCCGGGCGCCGAGAGCTTCGAGCGTTCGGGCGGCATCCAGCATCGCCCTGCCGTCGCCGGCCGCTTCGGCTGCGGCGCCGCGGGCGACCGCGAGCGAGACCGCGTCGACCGGCTCCTGCGGATGCGCGGCGGCGAGCAGCATCGGGGCTGCGAGCGCAAGCAACGGGTTCACTGCACTTTCTCCTGCGCGATGGTGAATTCGGCGCCGGGATGCGCATCGCGGCAGGTGACTTCGAGGCCGTGGCGGCGGGCGATGGCGCGAACCAATGCGAGGCCGAGGCCGTGGCCGTCCTGGTCCGCTTCGCCGCGCTGGAAGCGTTCGAAGATGCGCGCGCGGAGGGCTTCGGGAACGCCGGGTCCGTTGTCGCGGACGATGATACGCGGGCCGGGCTGGACGGCGAGCAAGATGCGCGCGCCGGCCCCCGAATATTTGAATGCGTTGTCGAGCAGGTTCGAGATGGCGCGGGTGAGTTGCATCGCGTCGCCGGCCAAGGTGACGTCGGCTGCGATCTCAGTATGGAAATCGAGACCGAGATCGACCGCGCTATCGGCATAGAGATCGGCAAGGCAGCGCGCGATTTCGGACAGATCGACCGGGACGAACCCGGTCCGATCGCCGCGGCGCGCTTCGCTGGCGGCGATGTCGAGCAGCGAATCGAGCAGCTCGCCGATCCGCCGCCCCTCCTGCCGGATCGCGCCCAGCGCGGCGACGAGCGCGGGATCGACGGCACGATCGATCAGCCGGAGCAGACGCGTGTCGAGATGCACCAGCGGGGTGCGGATTTCGTGCGCGACCTGATCGGTGACGTCGCGCTGGGCGTGGATCACCGCGCCGAGGCGATCGAGCAGCAAGTTCGCGTGCAAAGCGAGCTGGCCGAGCTCGTCGCTGTGATCAGCGCCCGGGATACGCTCCTGCAAGTCCCCCTGCTCGACCGCGTCGAACGCGGCGTTCATTCCCTCGACCCGGGCGCGCAACCGGGCGGCGGCGAGGACCGTCAGCCCAAGCGCTGCGGCGACGACGGCGAGGCCGGCGAGCAGGAATGCCAGGCCGATATGCCGGAGCAGGTCGCTGCGCCCGCCATATTCGCGCGCGGCGACCAGCCGGAGCTGCGGATCGAGCTGGGTTGCGCGGGCGAAGACGGGGGTGCCCCCGTCGAGCGTGACGAAGCCGGCTTGGCTGTTCTCGGCCGAGAGCAAGGGCCAGCGCGCGATATCGCCGGCGATGCGGGTGCCGCTGGTATCGGCGAGGAGATAATGGGTCTGATCGGGATCCTGGTTGCGCATCGCGAGGCGATCGCGGATGCGCGCAACCAGCTCGCGGCGCCCTCCCGACGCATGGATATCGGCCAGCGCCGCGATCTCGACATCGACCGCGCGCTGGAGCGCCGCATCGCTTTCATGGCGCACCACCCAGACGGTGACGGCGTACAGCAAGGCGATGGCGACGAGCGCGAGACCCGCCACCGCCAGCGCCGCGCGGGCCACCAAGGAAGTTCGGCGCCGCATCCGATCCTTTTCGTTCAAGCCGCCACCAATCGATAGCCGGTACCCCAGATCGTCTCCAGCACCGGCGCGTCGAAGCCTTCCTCGAGCTTGCGGCGCAGGCGACCGACATTGACGTCGATCACGTTGGTCTGGGGGTCGAAGGAGAGGTTCCAGACGTTGCGCAGCAACATCTCACGCGTGACGACTTCGCCGGCATTTTCCATGAAGTAACGGAAGAGCGCAAATTCCTTCGGGCTGAGCGCAAGGTGGCGGCCACGGCGATGCGCGGTGCGTGCCTTTATATGGCATTCGAGGTCGCCGAACAGAATGACGGCGCTATGCGCCTGCCCCGCCGCGCGGCGCTGAAGCGCGCGGACGCGGGCGACGAGCTCGGGTGGATCGAACGGCTTGGCCATATAGTCGTCGACCCCTGCGTCGAGTCCCTCGATCCGGTTCTCGGCGCGGCCCAGTGCGGAGAGCATCAGCACCGGCGCGGCGATGCCGGCATCGCGCAGGCGGCGGACTATCTCGATGCCCGACAGATCGGGGAGCATGCGATCGAGGATCACGACATCGAATGCCTCGGTGCCGGCGCGTTTGAGCCCCTCCTCTCCACTCGCGGTCCACGACAGGCGGTTGCCCTCCGCCGCCATCAGCTGGGCGACATCCTGCGCAAGCCGGGCATCGTCTTCGACATAAAGGAGGTTGAGCCCGGACATTCTGGCGAAGCTACATCAGGTCCGGCACGCTTTGCAGTGAAAAAGGCTGTTAGGCGACGCAAATCTGTGCCTGCGCAAACTTGCGTCTGCTTCGCCTTTGGTTAGCATGAGGGCGGGCACAGGGGGCACCATGCATATACTGTTGGCGGTCGCATTGTTGGCAACCGGGCACGCTGAAGGCGCTGCAGTTGCACAGGAGGTTCCGGCACCGCGGGAGAGCCTCGACACTCGGTTGAAAGCGCTCGACGCGATCGACCTTTCCGAAAATCCTGAAGCGAAGCTTGCCGAGATGAAGGCGCTGCTCGCGGAAGCGCAGGCCGCGCCGAAGGTAGCTCCGGCGACCCTTGCCACGGTTCAAGCCAATATCGGCGGAGCACTCTTCTATCTACGACGATATGGCGAGGCGGTGGAGGCGCTCGACGCGGCCGGCGCGATCCTCAACCGTGCCGGGCTCGGCAATGGCGAAGAAGCCGCCTCTCTTCTTTCCAATACCGCCACGATATTGGCCGACCGCGGCGATTATCTGGGAGCGCTCGAGCGGCATTACATGGCGCTAGCGATCCGTAAAAGGGCTCAGGGTGAGCGTAGCCTCGAGGTCGGCAGCTCGACCTTTGGCATCGGCTACGTTTTGTTTCGACAAGGCAAGGTCGAGGAATCGCTCGATTGGCTGCGCCGCGGAGCGGAAATGCAGCTTGAGTTTGGAGCACCGGAGAACCCGCTCGGGGTGGTGCGCCAGACGTCCTATGCATCGGTGCTCGGGACCGCGGGAAGATATGAGGAGTCCATCGCGGCTGCTCGGAAGGCTGCGGATCATGCCGAGATCCACCTGCCGAAGAATCATCCGACGCTGGGAATCGCGTTAAACAATCTGGGGAAGGCACTGAATGAGAGCGGCCAGTTCGCCGAATCCGTTGGCGTGTTTCGCCGCGCGCTGGAGGTGCGGGTGGCTGCCCATGGTGAGCAGCATCCGAGCACGGCAATCGCGCTGAAGAATCTCTCGTCGCCCTTGTTCGCAATCGGGCGAGGAGAAGAGGCAGAGGCGCTGCTGATGCGAGCGGCGGAGATCTACGTTGCCTCGAAGGAGACGGCGGACCCGACCGCGCTGGGCGTCATCTATTCCAGCGCCGCGACGATGGCGAGCGCGCGGGGCGACGTGACGCTAGCGGAGACGCGACTGCGCGCCGCGATTGCGACGCTCGAGAAAAACGCCGGTGCGGGCCATGTCGCGCTTGTCGATCCGATCACCGAAATCGCGAACCTGCTCTTTCTTCAGGGCAAGGTCGATGAGGCGCTGCCGTTCGCCGCGCGGGCAAACGATATAGCCCGAGCCGGGTATCCAGAGGACCATGTGGATCGAACCGGGGCAATAATCGTCCATGCGCGGCTGGTCGCGGCGAAGGGTGACACTGCAGCCGGCTTTGCTCAGGCCGAGACGGCGGCTCGATCAATTGAACGGCGAATGCTTGATGCGGCAGCGTCCAGCAAGGATGCGGTCACGCTGGGGCCGGTCAACCGTCGCCACTTGGGTCGGTTCGCAGCCTTCGCGCTCGAGACAGGGCATGCACAGGCCGCTTTCAAAGCGCTACAACTCGCAAATCTCACCGAGACAGCGGCCACGCTCTCTGCCGTGGCGGCGCGAGCGGCGACGCGCGATCCGCAGGTTGCAGACCTGGCGCGAGCGCTGCAGGACCGCGCGCGGCGGGGTCAGCAACTCCGATCGGAACACAGCAAAGCGCTGGTCGCGAAGGGTCAGGCCTCGATCGAGCGGCTGTCGGGAGAGATTGCTGCCAACGACACCCTGCTGCTCGGTGCCGAAGCTGCGCTTGATACTCGTTTCCCGGAATATCGCGCGCTCAGCCGGCCTGCTCCGATCGAGCTCACCGCGTATCAGGCGACGCTCGATCCGGGCAGCGCGTTGATCGCGCCATTCACTGTCGACGGACGGCTCGTAACCGTTGCCGTTACTCGCAATGGGCTGACTTGGGCGCGAAGCGAAGGTACCGAACGCGATGTCGCGGACGCGATCCGTGCAATCCGCGCGTCGGTGGACCAGGCGGGGGCCCTCGCGACGTTTGATCGCCGGGCGGCGCACCGGCTTTACACCTACCTGTTGCCCCGGACGCTGGAACGCGATGTCGCCCTGAGCGATACGCTGCTGCTATATGGCGGCGAGGCATTGGCTTCGGTGCCCCTGGGGCTACTAGTGACTCGGACACCTTCGGGCCGCGACGATGATCCGGCCGCATTGCGGCGGACGGCGTGGTTGATTCGCGACAAAGCGGTGGCGATTCCGATGACGCTCGCCCGCTCTCCAGAGCACGTCGCGATCGCAGACACCAAGTTCCTAGGCATTGGCGGCCCGACCCTCGCCCCGGCCTCGGCGCCGCTCGAAGTTGCAAGCCTCTTTCGGGGTGGGGCGGTGAACCTCGAGGCCGTGCGCAACCTGCCCTCCTTGCCCAATGCGCAACGCGAGTTGCGCAGCATGGCGATCGCATTCGGCGGGGACAGCCGGGTGATCGTGGGCGACCAGGCCACCGAAGCGGCCGTCAAGGGGCTCGATCTGGAAAATGTATCGGTGATCGCATTCGCGACGCACGGTCTGGTGAATGGTGAGATGAATGGATTGGGCGAGCCCGCGCTCGTGTTCACCCCTCCCGCCTCGTCCTCCAGCGCAGACGATGGCCTGCTGACCGCCTCGGAGATCTCGCTGCTGCGCCTAAGCGCCGACTGGATCATCCTTTCCGCCTGCAACACCGCCGCAGGAGCGAACGGCGGCAGCCCAAGCTACTCTGGACTGGCGCGCGCGTTTCTGCACGCCGGAGGACGATCGCTGCTCCTCTCCCACTGGGCGGTGCGCGACGATGCTGCGGCGCGATTGACGGTCGATACGGTGCGCAACTCTGAGAACGGGCAGCTCAGCCGCGCACGGGCTCTGCAAGCGGCGATGGTGTCGCTGATCGACGACAAGCAGGTTCCGGGCGGATCGCATCCCGCGGTGTGGGCACCCTTCGTAATCGTCGGCCAATAAAAAAAAGGGCGCCGCCCGCCTTCACGGACGACGCCCCCTCAAGGACCTGCGCAGGGGTCGCGTCAGCGCAGGTCCTCTACCGATACCCACCCCTTGGTCCCGTAACCGTCGGTCACTTGGACGAAGATGCCCTGGCGCGGCGCGCCGGTGGGGGTCAGCGTTGTCGCGGTACGCAACGCGCGCAGCGGGGCACCGGTAGCGGCGGGGGCGGCCCATAGTTTGGTGTCGACCGCGACGGTGTAGCCGGCAGGCGCCGCAGCAGCCGCTGCGCGGGCCGGCCGGACGGTGGCGAGCATGCTGCGCTGGGCGACCAGCCCGTTATAGGCCTGGATGAAGGCGCCGGTGAGCATTTTGCCGTCGGACGAAGAAGCGTAGCCGCCCATATCTTCGCCGGTTGCAGCCCCGCCCCAGCCGCCGGTGTCGATGATCTTGATGAACGACTTCTTGGTCTCGCCGGTGCCGCTGATCAGCGTCTGGCCAGTGCCGGGGCTCATGATGCGCAGCCCGGCGAGGATCGTCTTCTTCTTGCCGCCGAGCCCGCCGAAGGCGCGAAACAGTGCGCCGCCCATCGGCACCTTGGTCAGCAACTGGCCCGCAGCGCCCGAGCGCACCAACCCTTCGGTCAGCGCGCCCTTGGCGATATTCATCGATTGATCGATATCCTCCTTCGAGCCGGCGATCGCGCTCATCAGATAGTCGGCCGGCGCGCCGCTGGCAGGATTGTGGAGCGTGAAGCAGCCGGATTGCTCAATGAGCGTGCCGAGCATGCCGCGCGGACTGGCGAGCTTGAACTGGTTCCAGCCCTGTTGATCGCCCTCGGTGATGGCGACGGTGCCCATGGAGCTCTCGCATTTCGAGAGCTGCACGTCCTTGTCGTCGGCGGCGGCTGGCGATGCCACGAACATCGTGACAACGAACGCACAGCTCATCTTCAATAGATCCTGCCTGTTCATCGCATTTTCCCCTGGTTTCAGCTGCTTATGGATTTATCTTGTCGAAAACTGCGACGCCGTGGACCGCGCCAAAATCAAAGGTGCCGATATTGTAGGCGAGGCCCGCGTAGCGCGCGCCTTCACCAGAGACGAAGCCGCTGGCGGTACCCGTGCAGCCGCCGCATCGGCCCTTTTCGGAATGCACCGCGCCTTCGCCGTTGAAGACTGTGCTGCCTGAAACCACGCCGAGCGCGACCGACGGCGTGGTGAGACCGCCCGACGAGACGAAGTTGAAGCGATCGTCGGCGATCGCGATCAGCACGTCCCAGCCGACCTTGCTGGTCGAGAAATCGATCGCGAGCTCGCCCTTGATCGATCCGGGCATCCCCACGCCATCGGCGCGGGTGGGCTGGGTGCCGCCGGCAAGCGCGTAGCTGGCCTTGCCGGTGGGCAAGGTGCCGCTAGGATTGCCGCCATAGACCATATGGATCGACGTCGAGCCGGTCAGCGTTCGACCCGGCGTGTTGAGCATGGTGATCGTGCCTTCGGTCCAGCGCGTCCAGCCGATCGCGTTGCCCAGGCCGCCGGTATCGGCATTCTTGGCGGTGCCGATGCCGCGGTTGGACTGGCCCGCACCCGCATTGACGCGGACCTCGGTCAGGGTGGGGGTGAAGCCATTTCCGCCTCGCGTTGCGTCATTTGGCCGGAGCGCGGTCCCGTCGCTGCTCACATTCTGACCCACTTCGCGTATCAGGCCGATGGTCGACAGGCCGGGATAGCTGGTCGTGGGCTGCGCAAAGCCGCTGCCGACGCTAACGCCGCGATAGGCGGTGGCGAAGTTGCCGCCGGTGCCGGGAAGCGGGCCGGGATTGCCGAACACCGCAACGCCATCGACGAACTTGAAGGTGTTCGCGGCATTGTCGCGGATCGTATAGGCCATGCCGTAATAAGCCGCGCCGGGGCCGGCCAGGAAGCCGTTGTAGATGAAGCGGCAGCCGCCGGTGGTGCAGGCGGGTCCCCCGTTCGTCAGGTTGATCGTGCCGCTGGTCATCCCCATCGAAGGCGCCGCCAGCCCGCCCGCCGACAGGATCGGGATTGCTGTGCCGCCCATCGTCACGGTCGCGTCGATTCCCATGCGTGAGCTGGCAAAGGCGATCGCCAACCGGCCGGTGAAGCTGCCTGCGGCGACGCTTTCGTCGCGAATCGTCGGACGCGTCGAACCGATCAGCTCAAACAATGCCGTGCCCCCCGTGGGGATGCTGGTGGCCGGAACGCCCCAGACGAAATGATCGCCGCTCTCAGGGCCGCGGGCAAAGCCGAGCGCCCTGGTACCGCCGACCAGGCGCGCCCAGCCGATCAGATTCTTGTCGCCGCCGCCGTCGACTTCGGTGCGTCCGGCAAAGCCGTGGCGAAAGGTGTTCGTCGCGTCGTAATTCTTGTCCCAGCCGACGAACTTCCCGTTGGCATCATAGACCGGAGAGATGCGTGTCTCGTCACCGGTTTCGGTGAGGATGGCGTAGGCGATCGTCTGGGTCTTGTTGCTCTCCGGGGGCCGGGCGCCGTTGGGCACATAGGTGCTCGGCGTAGGTGTAGGCGTCGGCGTTGGTGTTGGTGTCGGCGTCGGAGTTGGCGTGGGCGTCGGCGCCGGCGTGGGCGTCGGCGTCGGCGTTGGCGTCGGCGTCGGCGTCGGCGTGGGCGTCGGCGTGGGCGTTGGCGTCGGCGTGGGCGTTGGCGTCGGCGTCGGCGTGGGCGTCGGCGTGGGCGTCGGCGTGGGCGTCGGCGTGGGCGTCGGCGTCGGCGTTGGCGTCGGCGTGGGCGTCGGCGTGGGCGTGGGCGTTGGCGTTGGCGTTGGCGTTGGCGTGGGCGTGGGCGTGGGCGTTGGCGTCGGGGTGGGCGTTGGCGTCGGCGCGGGCGTTGGCGTGGGCGTTGGCGTCAGGGCCTGGTTTACCGGGATCGTGCCGACCGAATAGCCTGCGGTGCGAAGCCACTGGGTGATCTGCGCGCCAAGGGCGGCGTCGACGCCGGGCGGAAACCCATAGGTTTCGAGCGTGCGGATCAGCGTCTGGATTTCAGCATCGCTGAGCGGAACGGGCCCGCTGCCGGTATAGCTGGCGAGCCGCGACAACAGGCCGGCAACCGAGCCGAAGCCCGGAACGCTGCCGAGGAGGTTGAGCAGTTGCGCCGGATTGCCCGCATTCTGGAGCGCGGCCGGGGACGGGTTCTGGCCGAGCGACAGGCCCGCGAAACCCTGGAGCGCCGGGTTGGTCAGGCCGGGGTTGCTCAGATACTGGCTGGCGGCCTGGGTCTGCTGGTTGACCTGTTGGGTCAGACTGGGGCTCGGCTGCGCGCCGGCGCTGACGATCTGACTGGTGCCGCCGGCGTTGGCGTTGAGGAACATGCCCGAGCTAAAGGCGCGCGGGGCGCTGCCGCCGCTGGAGACATTGACCTGGCCCGCGCCGGTGAAACCCTTCACGCCCCCGCCTGCGTCGACCTGGAAATTGCCGGTGCTGTTCTGGTGGAATTGCAGCAGCACGCCGTTGCCGGCGACGATCGAGGTCTGGCTGCGCGGGGCCGAGATGACCGTGAAGGAGCCGCTGCGGACCGCGAGCTGGCCAGCGACCATCTCGAACGTGGCGGGCCCCATGATGCTGACGATCGAACCGTCGTTGAGGCGGAGCTGGACAAGACCGGCGGGCAGGCTCTGCTCGCCCGCGGGAATCGGGCCGCTCTTCGGGCCGCTGGCGGTAGAGAAAAGGATGGCGTCGTCCGCGAGCACGGGCACCGGCTGCAGCGCGATCGCGCTGGTGGCGGCGAGCATCGCAATTTTGGAAAGCGTCTTCATGGGCTAGGGCTCCCGTCAGAATTCGAACCGGAGGCCCGCCGAAGCGGTCCAGCGGTCATAATCGTAAAGCGCGAGATTGCTCTCGTTGCGGCTGTAGGTGAGGCGCGGGCGGAGGCTGACGCGCTCGGTCAGCAGCACTCGGAAGCCGAGGCTGGCGTCGAAGCGGGTGTCCTTGCGCTCGGCGAGGAACAGCGGATCGACCCCGTCATGGTTGCGATGCTCGATGCCGATGCCCCCGATCACGGACAGCTGCTCCATAACGAGGAATTCGCCGCCCGCCTGGGCGCTGATGAAGCTGTTGCTGAGATGATCGAACGGCGCGCGCACCGTCTGCTCGCGCCCCGCGCCGATGCCGGCAAAGATCTCGCGGCCCGAATAAGTGACGCTGGCGCCGAAGCGATTGGCGTCGGCCAGCGGGTTGTTGTCATAGTTCAGCCGGAAATAGTCGCCACTGAACGACAGCGCGGCATTGCCGGGAAGGCGCATCGTGTAGCGCGCGATCGCGCCGAAGCTGGTGCGATAGCTTTTACCATCCAGCAGGAATTCCTGCGCCTGGCCAGCCAGCGAGATGACGTCGCGATTGCCGAGCGTATGCGCGACCCCCGCCGAGCCAACGATCGAACCCTGATCGACGAAGCTCGATTCCAGATTGTCGCGCCAGCTGCCGAGGAGCGAGCCGAACAAGCGGGTCTGGCGGCCGAGCGGCGTGGAGGCGGAGACGCCGCCCTGGAGCTGGACAAAGGGCTCGCCGCGCTCGGTCGCCGCGCCGTTGAGCGTCGCGGGCCCGAGGAAGGCGAAGGCGGGCAGGAGGATCGAGGTCTCGTCGGTCGCGGCGTTGATATTGCTGTCCCAGCCGCCTTCGAGATCGAGGAAGCCGGTAACCTCGTTTGCACCGCCCGCGATCTGGCGATCGAAGCCGCGGATCAGCCGGGTGAAGCGCTCGCGGACCGGATCGGGGACCGTGGGATCGCCGACGACGGTGTCGAACTCGGCGCGGGCCGTATCGATATCGCCCATCAGCGCATAGACGCGGGCGAGTTCGGCGCGAGCGGGTGCGTTGCCCGGCTCGACCGCGAGGACGCGCTGGAGCGCGATCAGCGCCTCGCCAGGCCGATTGCTGTCCGCCGCAGCGACGCCGAGCGCATAGTCGAAGGCCGGATCGCCGGCGCGGGCGCCTTCGAGCGGCTTGAGCAGCTGGTATGCTTCTTCGGCCTTGCCCTGGCCCTGAAGTGCGCGCGCCTCCCCTACCGGATCGGTCTGTGCGACGGCCGGCAAACTCGCCGTGCCGGCCAGCAGCGCCAGTGCCAATGTCCGCGTTCCAAGCATCGCCGTCCCCAAGTTCGTTTCGCACGCGAAGATGCGGGGGACGGCGGGCAAAGCCCAATGACAAGCAAGGAGAGAAGGGTGACAAAGCCCGTTAGGACGCCCTTCCGCGCCCTAACGGCTTCGACCGGTTAGAGCGGGATGACCGTCGAGTCGCCAGGCGTCTCCGCGCCCAGCGGGTTGCGCAGCGGGATGGTGAAGGGCGCGGCGGCGATCTCGAAGACGTCGCCCTGCTCGGTCTTCACCCCATCGGCGAACGACAGCGTCGCGGTGCCGAAAAAGTGGACATGGACGTCGCCGGGACGGCGGAACAGGCCATATTTGAAATGGTGATGCTCGAGATTGGCGATCGCGTGCGACATGTTCGCCTCGCCCGACAAAAACGGCTTTTCCCAGAGCAGCTGGCCGCCGCGATAGATTCTGCTGGTGCCGCGGACATCGTCGGGCAGCGTCCCGGTGAGCAGCTCGGCGCCGAGCGACGCGACGCGCAGCTTGGAGTGGGCGAGCCAGAGATAGTTGCCACGTTCGGTGATGTGGTCGGAGAATTCGTTGCCGAGCGCGAATCCCAGCCGGCGCGGGCGGCCCTGGCCGTCGATGATGTAGATGCCGGCGATCTCGGGCTCTTCGCTGCCGTCGAGCGCGAAATCGGGCGAAGGCAGGGGTTCGCCCGGGCCGATCAGCGAGGAGCCGTCGCCCTTGTAGAACCATTCGGGCTGCACGCCGGGCTGGCCGTCGGTCGGCTTGCCGCCTTCGAGCCCCATGTTGAACATGCGCATCGAATCGGTGAGCGTGCCGCCGGCCGCGGCCTTGTGCATCTGATCGCGACCCTGCGCCGAGCCGAGATGGGTGAGGCCGGTGCCGGTCATGTAGAGGTGCGCGGGATCGGGATGATCGATCGGCGACAATAGTCGGCCCTCTGCCTCCGCGGCGGTGAGATCCACGGGCCGGCCCAGCCGTGCCTGTGCGGCGGCATCGAGCGAAATGCCTTCCTCGATCGCAGCAAGCGCCAGGTCGTAGGTGCTGTGTACCGAGTCCAGGCGACGGGCGCCGCTCTCCTCCAGCGCAGCGACGCCACGGGTCCCGTCCGAATCACGAAATTGTACGAGCCGCATCGCGGTTCCTCTCCCGGCTTGATGTTTCAGATTAGTCAGACTTATAATCAAACCGTCGCCGGTGGTACCCTGAGCGTCCGTAAAAAAATGAGGTGAGGAGCCCTGATGCCAGCCGGTATTCCTGTCGAACCGTCCGCCACGCACCGCGCACCGGGGGCCCCCAGCGCCTATGGCGGCGCGCTCGCAATGCTAGCCACGCTCTTCTTCATGTGGGGCTTCATCACCGTCATCAACGGCACGCTGCTGCCGCATCTGCGCAGCGTGATGGTGCTCAGCTATAGCCAGACCACGCTGATCGAGAGCGTGTGGTTTATCGCCTATTTCGTCGCCTCGATTCCCTCGGCCAAGATCATCGAGCGGATCGGCTACAAGAAGTCTCTCGTCACCGGGCTAATCGTGATGGCGGTCGGCGCGCTGATGATGATCCCGGCTTCGATGTATCTGAGCTATGCAATCGTGCTCGCGGCGATGTTCGTGATCGCATCTGGCATCACGCTGCTCCAGGTCGCCGCCAACCCCTATGTCGCGGTGATCGGGCCTGCGGACTCCGCCTCGTCGCGACTGAACCTGGTCCAGGCGTTCAACTCGATGGGGACAACCTTCGCGCCCCTGTTCGGCGCCTATCTGATCCTGGGGCGCAGCGTTTCGGGCACCACCGAGGGCGGCGCCGCGACGCTGAGCATGGAGCAGCGGCTGATCGACGCACAGACCGTCCAGCTGCCCTATCTGATCGTCGCCGGGGTGCTGGTGGTGCTCGCGATCGTCATTGCCCGCTTCAACCTGCCTGCGATGGGCAATGCTACCTCGCGTCACTCGCGCGAGGAGCGCAAGGGCCATTCGCTTTGGCAGCACCGCAACCTGGTGTTCGGCGTACCGGCCATCGCGATCTACCTGATCGCCGAGATCGGCGTCGGCAATCTGTTCGTCAATTTCGTTTCCCAGCCCGACATCGGCAATCTAACCCATGAGCAGGCCGGCCATTATCTGTTTCTGCTGTGGGGCGGGATGATGGTGGGTCGCTTCATCGGCGCCTATCTGATGCGCTCGGTCGCGCCCGAGACGGTGCTGGCCTGGGCGGCGGCGCTGGCGTTCGTGGTGATGATGATCACCAGCTTTGCGCATGGCTCGATCGCCTTGTGGTCGCTGATCTCGGTCGGGCTGTTCCACTCGATCATGTTCCCGACGATCTTCACGCTGGGGATCAAGGGGCTTGGCCCGCTTACCGAGGAAGGGTCGGGACTGCTGATCATGGCGATCGCGGGCGGCGCGCTCGTTTATTTCCAGGGCCAGTTCGCCGACGCCTATGGGTTGCAGACCTCGTTCCTGATCCCGGCGGTGTGCGAGCTTTACGTCCTCTTCTACGCGCTATGGGGCTGCAAGACGCGCGAGGCGCTGCCCGCCGAGGCGTGAGGCTCAGTCCTCGGAGGCGGCGCTCGAAAGGTCCATGAAATTGCGCGCCGCCTCGCGATCGGCTTCGTTCTTGAAGGCCACGTCGAGCGCGGGGGCGGCGCCGAAAATCTGCATCAGCGCCCACAGCGCAAAACGGCGACCGCGATCGGACTCCAGCCCGAAATCGACCTGCATCCGTTCGATCCCCGCCGCCAGTGCATCCGGGGGGATCGCGGCGAAATCGGTGGTGCCGAAATAGCGGCTGAGCTGATCGTCAAGGTTCATGTCAGCTCCTTTAGCGGCACCGCCGGATCGGCGAGCGCTGCGGGATCAGGCGACAATCCCTCCACCACCAGCCGGCGGCCCTGAACATAGTCGCGCACCATATTGACGCAGTCGAGCGCGATTACCTTGCCCTGCTTGAGGTAGACAGTCGAAAAAGCGCGGCCGTCGGGATCGCCGCGGAGGATTGCTGCGTCATGCCCGGCGGAAATGCCGACGGTCTGGAGCTTGAGGTCATATTGGTTCGACCAGAACCAGGGGACGGCGTCGTAATGCGCGTCCTGGCCGGTGAGCAATTTGGCGACGACATTGGCCTGGTCGTTGGCGTTCTGGACCGACTCCAAGCGGATCGCGGCGCCGCCGGCGTAGCGGTTTTCGTGCAGCGCGCAGTCGCCGATCGCGAAGATGTGGGCGAGCGAGGTGCGGCACTCGGCGTCAACGCGGACGCCGTTGCCGCCGGTTGCGCCGGCGGCGATCAGAGGTGTGACCGCGGGTTCGATGCCGATGCCGACGATTACCAGATCGGCGGCGATGCGCTCTCCGCCGGCGAGGCGGACAGCCTGCACCCTGCCCTCGCCTTCGAGGCATTCGACAGCGCACCTTGTGCGGATCTCGACGCCGTGGGCGCGATGTTCGGATTCGTAGAAATAGGAAAGCGCCTCGCCGGCGACGCGGGCAAGAACGCGATTTTGCGCTTCGAGGATGACGACCTGCTTGCCGAGCTTGGACAGCACCGCCGCGGCTTCGAGCCCGATATAGCCGCCGCCGATCACTACGATCCGCGCGGCGGCGGCAAGCTCGGTGCGGAGCTGGTCGACATCGGCGCGGGTGCGGATCGCGTGAACGCCGCGCAGATCGGCGCCGCCGCAGGTCAGCCGGCGCGGGCTGCCGCCGGTGGCCCAGACGAGGGAGCCGTAGGTCAGCGGGTTGCCGTCAGCGTCCGTGACGACCTTCGCAGCCGGATCGACCGAGACGATGGGGCGCCCGCGCAGCATCTCCACGTTCCGCTCGCTCCAGAAAGCGGGCTGGCGCAGAAGCATCCGTTCGAACGGCTTTTCGCCGGCGAGATAGTCTTTCGAGAGCGGCGGGCGCTCATAGGGAAATTCGGGCTCCTCGCCGACGATCGCGAGCGTGCCGGCAAAGCCGTTCTGGCGCAGCGCGATCGCACATTGCGCCCCGGCATGGCCGCCGCCGACGATCAGGACCTCGTAGCGCTCCACGGCTCAGAGCGCCCGGAAGCGGAAGTCGCGGAAGCGCGCCTCGCCCTCCCCCGCCGAATAAAGCCCGGGCCGCAGCATCAGGAATCCGCCGCGGACATTATGGTGATAGCCGGAGACTTCCATGCCGCGATCGAACCGCTTCCAGGTCCGCCCGTCGTCGGCGCTGGTGTGGAAGGCGACGATGTGGCGGTTGTTGGTGACGCGCATCCGCATGCGGCGGCCGTTGGGATTGGCGGGGCGGCCGCGCTCGATGCCATATTGGTGGGTGACGAAGCGCTTTTCGTCGAAGCCGAGCCCGCAATAGAGCTTCTCGTCGTAGAAAAGCAGCAGCCCCGCGGTGCCGCCGGGGGCGATCTCGACGTCGCACTCGAATTGGTAGGCCTGGTCGCCGACGATGAGCAGCAGCGGCGAGGAGGTGCTGGGCGCGACGCCGCTGGCCTTGAGGATAAGCGCACCGCCCTCGACGCGGGCGCGGCCCGCCTCGTCGGGGCCCGGCTTGAAGAAATTCCATTTCTGGCCGAGCTCGAGCGGCTTGCTGAAATCGTCCGACAGCGGCTGGCCGTGGGGGAGCGCGGTGCCGCCCTTCGGCTTGCGGATCGGCTGCGAGAGATCGCCGCCCGTCATCCTGAACCAGCCGTCTTTGGTCCACTCGATCGGATCGAGCAACGTCTGGCGGCCGAGCGTCCAATAGCCGTTTTCGAAGCCGTGATAGATCGACCACCAGCTGCCGTCAGGCGCCTCGACCAGCGAGGCATGGCCGCGCGACCACCATTTCTCGCCGACGCTGGCGGTGCGCACGATCGGATTGCCGGGATGCTGTTCCCAGGGGCCGTGGATGGAGCGCGCGCGGGCGGCGATCACCATATGCCCGGTGGGCGGGCCGGCGGTGCCGCCGACCGCGGTGATCATGTAGAACCAGCCGCCGTGGCGGTGGATCTTGGGGCCCTCGGGCGAGAAGCTTTCCACGTCCCATTCGTCGGGATAGCGCCAGGGATCGTAGACATGCTCGACCGCGCCGACCGTCGAGAGGCCATCGTCCGCAAGGCGGATGCGGTCACCCCCGGAGAGGAACAGCCAGCGCGAGCCGTCCTCGCCGACGACGTGGCAGGGATCGATATGGTTGGGCAGCCTCAAGTCGATCGGATCGCTCCACGGCCCGTCGATATGATCGGCCCAGATCACGAAGATCGAGTTCGGCTTCGATTTGACCGGAATGTAGAGGAAGTATCGGCTGCCATGCTTTTCCAGGCTGACTGCCCAGACCGAGCCGATGTTCCGGCTGAGCGCAGCCTTGCGCGGCTGCCAGTGGATAAGGTCGCGGCTGTGCCAGATGGTGAGCCCCGGATAGGAATCGAAGCTCGAGAAGGTCATGTAATAATCGGCGCCGTCCTTCAGGATGGCGGGGTCGGCGCGGTCGCCCGATACGAGCGGGTTGAGAAAGCTCCCGTTGCCGAGATCGGGGACGCGCTGGTTGTCGAAGCCGCGCTTCCAATCCAGCGTGGCAGACGTCGAAAGGGCCGCGGCGGGGCGCAGCATCGCGGCGGTGCCGCCTGCCAGTGCCGCGCCAAAGGCGCCGCGCCTGCTGACCTTCATCACCCCCTCCTCTCAGGCAACGAGCATGCCATGGCGCGCGGCGAACGCGAAATATTGCTCCATCCAGACATGCGGCTTGCCATCGGGGCCGAACAAGGGGACGCCGTGGCCACCTTTCTCGCCGATCATCAGCTCGGAGGGGATCTTCGCCGCCTGCAGCCCGGCGAACATGGCGAGGCTGTTCCCCATTGGCACCGTCTTGTCGTCGGCCGAATGACAGACGAGCGTCGACGGCATGTCGGCCGGCACGTCGAGTTCGAGAGAATAAGCCCGGGCCAGCGAGTCGGACGGCGCGGGCCCGAGCAGTTCGCGGCGCGACTGGCCATGCGCGAGCGGGGGGAGCATCGTCACCACCGGGAAGAACATGCCGATCGCCTTCGGGCGCGTCGGCAATGCGTCTGCAACATC
Source organism: Sphingomonas sp. M1-B02 (assembly GCF_026167525.1). Classification (NCBI taxonomy): domain Bacteria; kingdom Pseudomonadati; phylum Pseudomonadota; class Alphaproteobacteria; order Sphingomonadales; family Sphingomonadaceae; genus Sphingomonas; species Sphingomonas sp. M1-B02. Next base: position 1,382,546 of record NZ_CP110679.1, read on the forward strand.
CACCGGCGCATATGCCGATGCGGCGGCGCGGCCAAGTTGCCCGACGACATGCCCGCCCGCCGAAAAGCCCGCGGCAGCGATCCGCGCCGGATCGATCCGCCATTTGGCGGCCCCTGCCCCGATCAGCCGCATCGCGCGCTGCGCGTCCTGCAGCGGCGTCGCCGGGCCGTCGCGCCATTTGTCGTGCGGCAGGCGATAGAGGAGTTCGAACGCGGTAACGCCGCGCGCGGCGAAGAATTGCGCGATCCGCCCAGGCTTGCGGCCGATCGCAACCCGCGCAAACCCGCCGCCCGGAATGATCAGCATCGCCCCGCCATTGGGCTTGGGCGCCCGCGCGACCGTCATCGCCGGGGTTCCGACATGCGGCCAGGCAATGTCGTCGGGGTCGCCGTTGGGGCTACGCAGCACGGTCTCGTCGCGCACACTGTCGTCGCCGCCGGGCGGGATGCCGGGCCATAGCGGTACGCGTTCGATCGCGGGCGACTCCAGCGCGCGGGCGGAGCAGGGAAGCCCGAGGGCCAGTCCCGAAGCTAGCAAGGTGCGGCGATCCATCGCCCGCGGGTACCGAATCTCCCTTCGCGCAGCAAGCGCCCGGGAGGTCGGCCGCCGATCGGCGGAACTGGCTGGGGCGGCAGGGTTCGAACCTGCGAATGGCGGCATCAAAAGCCGCTGCCTTACCACTTGGCGACGCCCCAGCGCGAAGCGCGCTTATAGGGACTTAGAAGAGGCGTTCAACCCAGCCATGTGGGTCCGGCGCGGTCCCGCGCTGGATTGCGACGAGTTGCTCGCGCAACTGCTCGGTAAGGATGCCCGGACCACCATTGCCGATCGCGAAATCCATGCCGCGGCCACGCACCCGGCCGATCGGCGTGACCACCGCCGCGGTGCCGCAGGCGAAGGCCTCGCGCAGGCGGCCGCTCTCGGCGTCGGCCTGCCAGTCGGCCATGCTGTAGCGCTCCTCGCGCACCGTCACGCCGCTGTCGCGCGCCAGCGTGAGGAGCGATTCGCGGGTGATACCCGGGAGGATCGTGCCGCCCAGCGGCGGGGTCTGGATCGAGCCGTCCTCGAAGACGAAGAAGACATTCATGCCCCCAAGTTCCTCGACATAGCGATTCTCGACCGCGTCGAGGAAGACGACCTGATCGCATTCCTCGCGGATCGCCTCGGCCTGGGCGACGAGGCTGCCGGCATAATTGCCGCCACATTTGGCTGCGCCGGTGCCCCCGGGCGCGGCGCGGGTATAATGTTCGGAGACCCACAAGGTCACCGAAGGCGCGCCGCCCTTGAAATAGGCGCCGGCGGGCGAGGCGATGACCATATAGAGATATTCCTGCGCGGGCCGCACGCCGAGGAAGGTCTCGCTCGCGAACATGAAGGGGCGAAGATAGAGGGAGCCGCCTTCGCTTTCCGGGATCCAGGCGCGATCGACGCTGACGAGCTCGCGGATCGAGGCGAGAAACAGATCGTCGGGCACCGGCGGCATCGCCATCCGCTCGGCCGATTCGGCGAAGCGGCGGGCATTGGCGTCGGCACGGAACAAAGAGGCGCCGCCATCCGGGGTGCGATAGGCCTTCATCCCCTCGAAGATTTCCTGGGCATAATGGAGCACCGCGCAGGCGGGATCGATCAGGATCGGGCCCCGCGGCTGGATGCGCGCATCGTGCCAGCCGCGATCGGCCGTGTAACGGATCACGACCATATGATCGGTGAACACCTTACCGAAGCCGGGATTGGCGAGGAGCGCGGCGCGGTCGGCATCGGCGACCGGGCTGGCATGCGCCTCAAACTCGAAATCCAGGATCGTGGCGTCGTGCATCATGGCGTCCCTGAAGGCTGTGTCGGAGCGGGTTGCCGTGGACTAGGGCGCAGGGCTAGAATGGTCAACATGGCTGCCCCAATTCCCGCCTCGCCCCTCTTCCTGCGCGAGCCCGAAATCCGCCGCGGGATCGAATTGCTCTATTTCGGTTACGCCAATCTGACGCGCTCGATCGACGCCGGGCTGGCGGCGCAGGGGCTGGGCCGCGCGCACCACCGCGCACTCTATTTTATCGCGCGCAAGCCCGATCTGACGGTAAGCGAATTGCTGGCGATCCTGGCGATCACCAAACAGTCGTTGGGGCGGGTGCTGGGCGAATTGTCCGAGCGCGGGCTGGTCGAGACGCGCACCGGCGACCGGGACCGGCGCCAGCGGCTGCTGCGGCTGACCGCGGCGGGTACGGCGCTGGAGGGCGAATTGTTCGACGCGCTGCGCGAGAATATGTCGGCCGCCTATAGCAGCGCGGGCCAAGGCGCGGTCGGCGGCTTCTGGGCGGTGCTGGAGGGACTCGTGCCCGAAAGCGAGCGCGGGCGGGTTTCGGGAGCTGGGCGCTAGGCCAAAACGTCATTCCGGCGAAGCCGAAACCTCATCCCACAAACCGAAACGCTTGCGGCACGAGATTCGGCGTTCGCCGGGACGACGCAATCGGGTCAGGCGACCTTGAAGCCTTCCTTGTTCATCGTCGCGGTGAGATGCTTGTTCTTCTCTTCGCTCAGCTGCGCGCGGAGCATCGGGAAGAGCTTCATCTCCTCCTCCTGCATATGCTCCTCGATATCCGCGCGGAACTTCCGAACGATGGCGATCCATTCGGGCGAGGCGGTGGGCGTATTCTCCAGCTCGTAGAGATACTGCTTCACATAGCCATGCTCCTTGTTGAGCTCGTCCGCGGCCTCGATCTGCCCGATTTCGCGCAGCGCGGGGTAGATCACATTCTCTTCCTCGATCGCATGCTTCATCAACGCATGCTTGAGATGCGCGAGCAGCATGTTGCGGCGGACACTAGCCTTCTCATCGGTCGCCTCGATCGCGTCGAACACCTTGAGCGTGGCGGCATGCTCGGCCGCGAGCGCCTCGTCCCAATTCCCCGCGAGCATGGTCGGCGCCTGCACCGCGGCCTTGCGCCCGAACATCGCGAGGATGCCGAGCGCCGCGCCGCCGGCGACGGCGCCTGCGACCATGCCGAAGTTGCTGCCGCCCTTTTCGGACTCCGAGCCCTTGAACCGTCCCTTGCTGTCGCGCGTCGCCGTGCTGGTCGCCATTTCCGCCTCCATTGAATTTCGAGTCGGCTGGATAACCAACTGGAGACGCAGGCGTTCCGAGTCGCAGCTATTTGCGGGCTTCGGCGGCCATTTCGGCGGTGCGGCGCTCCGATGCGGCAAGCGTTTCGCGCAGCAGCCGCCGCAGCGCCTCCTCCTTGTCGAGGACATCGAGTCCCTGGCGCGTCGATCCGCCGGGGCTGGCGACGCGATCGGCAAGCATCGCGGGCGAAACGTCGGCCTGCGCCGCGAGCAGCCCCGCGCCTTCGACCGTCGCCAAGGCAAGGCGACGCGCCTGATCGGCCGACAGGCCCATGGCAATTCCGCCCTCGGCCAGCGCATCGATGAAGCGGTAGACGAAGGCAGGACCGCAGCCCGACAACGTACCCGCCCGATCGAACAGCGATTCGCTCGCCACCCATTCGACCAGGCCGAGCGGCGCCATCAGCGCATCGACACCCGGCACGCGTGCGCCGTACAACGGAACCACGCCCTTGCCGAGCGCGACCGGCAGGTTCGGCATCGCGCGCACGACGGGGTGACCGGGGAAACGCGCGTGCAGCGTCCCGAGATCGACGCCGGCAAGGATCGAGATCAGCGGATACTCACCCGCCGGGAGCGGATCGATCTCGCCGAGCTGCTGCGGCTTAACCCCGAGCAGGAGCAGGTCCGGGGCGGGTTCGCGCGGAAAGGTCCTGCCCTGGCGGACGCCGACGGGAAGTTCGCGATCGTGGCGGTTGACGACGAAAACGTTCGCGGGAGCGACCGTGCCGCTTTCGATCCAGCGTCGAAGCATCGCCCCGGCCATGTTGCCGCACCCGACGAGCCAGAGCCGCAGCGGCGCGGCCACGATCAGGCCTCGCCCTGCGTCTCGATCAGCGCGGCGGCAATCGCGTCGGCCGGGCTCTTTCCGCCCCACAGGACGAACTGGAAGACAGGGTAGAAGCGCTCGCACTCGTCGATCGCGCTCTCGACCAGCAGCTCGGCCTGGGCGAGCGTCAGCGTCGGTTCGCCGCTACCGTCCACCATCGCGGCGTGGCGGAACAACAGGATGCCGCTGGCTGACCAGAGCTCGAAATGGCCGATCCAGAGCTGCTCGTTGACCAGCCCGATGGTCTCGTAAAGCGCAGCGCGGCGCTCGTCCGGAACGCGGATGTCGGGGAAGGCCAGGAACTGGAGGACGCCGTCATCCTCGCGCCAGATCGCGCGCAGCTCATATTCGGTCCAGCTGCCCTTTACCTTGGCGACGATCTCTTCGTCTTCGCGCGTGTGGGTCCAGCCATGCGCCGAGAAATAATTCTCGAGCATGTCGATGGGCGCGGCGTCGTCGCGGTCATACTCCGCCTCGTCGAGCATCACGACCTCCACGCGCCGGAATTGGCGGTGCCGATTCCTGCCAAGCGCGCAGCAGCCACACAAGCGCGGGGTGGGCAACCCTGTCTAAAAGCTGTGGACAATCGGTTCATTCTGCGGCTCAAGCAGGGGCCTGCGGCTTGGGGGGCTTGGCTGCTTTTGCAGCGAGCTGGGCCTCGAGCGCATTGATACGCAGCTTGAGCGCATCGGCCTCGTCGCGCGCGGCGGCGGCCATCGCCTTCACGGCTTCGAACTCGTCGCGGGCGACGAAATCCAACCCGCCCAGCCACTCGCGGGCGCGCTCGCGCGTTGCGGACTCGGCCTCGCGCGCCATGCCGGCTGCGGTACCCGCCGCGCCGTTCACGAACTTCACGAAATCGTCGAACAGGCGGTTGTCGGTCTGCATTTCGAATTCCTAAGCGACTTCAGATGATACGGATTTGGTCCGCCGAACGCGACGGTACAAGGGAGCTGGCGTTCGGATTGAGCATATGCAGCTGATATAGCAGCGCGAAGGCGAAGCACAGCCAGGCGAAATAAGGCAGCAAAAGGAGCGCCGCGCCCTTGCGCACGCGCCAGAACAAAAGGAACGTCAGCAGCACCAGCACGATCAGCGCCGCGATCATGAACAATGCGGTCACTACCTGATGCAGGCCAAAGAAGACCGGAGCCCAGGCGAGGTTGATGACGAGCTGGAGGGCGAAGGCCAGCAGCGCCGGACCACGGAAGCGCGATCCGCGGGCATTGATCACCATCGCCAGCGCGAGTCCCAGCAGGACATAGATGATCGCCCAGGCAATCGGGAAGGCAATCCCGGGCGGCATGATGTCGGGTTTGGTCAATGCGACGAACCAGGGATTGTCGTCGCCGCTCGGCGCTAGCCGGCCCGCAGTGAAGCCGAGCAGCAGGATGAAAGGTACCGTGACCACCGCCCAGCGAAGAAAAGCGAGCCGCAACTGGCCCTTAGACGCGATTTCCCTCAAAACCCGTATCTCCTCGATCAACACCAAATCCGTGTTGGCGACTTGCACGGTCCCTAGTCTAAAGTTTGCGTTGCAGCAAAGCGACAGTCAGGGGGCGATTGCCCCAATCAGGAACTCGACATTGCCTTCAGGGCCGGTGATCGGACTTTGAGTCACGCCGATGACGCGCCAACCCCTCGCAGCGATCCATTCTGAGACTTCACGGCATACGCGGCTGTGGATTTCCGGATCGCGCACCACCCCGCCCTTCCCCACTTCCTCGCGCCCAGCCTCGAACTGCGGCTTGATCAACGCCGCCAGTCGCGCGCCGGGACGGGCAAAGCCGAGCGGCACCTCCAGAACCTTTGCAAGGCCGATGAAGCTTGCATCGCAGACGATCAGATCGACCGGCTCGGGAATATGTGCGTCGGTCAGCACGCGCGCGCTGGTCTGTTCGTGGACGATCACGCGCGGGTCTTGGCGCAGCTTCCAGGCGAGCTGGTTGGTGCCGCTATCCACCGCATAAACGCGCGCCGTACCCCTGCTGAGCAAGACGTCGGTGAAACCACCGGTCGACGAGCCTACGTCGATCGCCACCATGTCGGTCACGTCCCAGCCGAAATGGTCTAGCGCGTGCGCAAGCTTGATCCCGCCGCGCGACACCCAGGGATGATCGCGGCCGCGCACATCGAGGATCGTCTCCTCAGTCAGCGACTGGCCGGGCTTCTCGATCTTGCGGTCGCCTGCGAAGACCAGTCCTGCCATGATGAGCGCCTGCGCACGGGTGCGGCTTTCGGCCAGCCCCCGGTCGACGAGCATCTGATCGGCGCGCTGCTTGGCCATGCCGCCGCATAGGAGGTGCGCCGGGCCGCGGCAACGGTCCGCTCGCACTGTCGCAGCGGGACGTCGATCCGCCGCGAATCTATTGCATACTAATTTAGTGGGAATAAATTGATGGCCCGGCCTTTCAGCAGGAGCTGATTCCATGTCGATCTTCTCGCCGCATGACGAACATTCGCCGATCGTCCTCACCGTGCCAGGCCTGGGCGGCTCTGGTCCCTCGCACTGGCAGACGCTGTGGGAGCAATCGCGCCCCGACACGCTGCGAGTCGAATTGGGCATGTGGAACACCCCGCATCGCAACAGCTGGGTCACCAAGCTCGACCAGGCGATTCGCCAGGCGCAGGCACCGGTGGTGCTGGTCGCGCACAGCCTGGGCTGCCTTGCGGTCGCCTGGTGGGCCGAACTCTCGCCGCAACCGTTCGGCTGGCCGGTAGCAGGCGCGCTGCTGGTGGCTCCCGCCGACGTAGACCGTAGCAATGCGCCTCCGGAACTGGCGGCGTTCCACCCCACGCCGACCAAGCCCCTGCCCTTCCCGTCGATCGTCGTCGCCAGCAGCGACGATCCCTGGGTGGCCCCCGAGAAAGCGCGCGAACTGGCCGGGGCGTGGGGAAGCTTCTTCGTCGATGCCGGACCGCAGGGACACCTCAACGCTGCCAGCGGGATCGGCTGGTGGGAGGAAGGCCAAGCGCTGCTCGATCGGGTGCTCGACGCGGCATCGGACCGGACCGGCAAGTTCCGTTCCGCCGCCGATGCACGATCGCTGCTCGCGATCAGCGCGACCAATGCGGCGCAGGCGCATTATCTAGGGGCCGGCGCATGAGCGGCGAAGAGTGCCGCACGATGATGGCAAAGGCGACGCAGATGGGGTTGGAACCCTGCGCAAAGTTGCTTACATAGATTAACAGCGGGCGTGGCCGAGTGGCGTCCCCTAGAGCGCCACTCGGCCTATCGCTTACCCCCGACCTTTTCGAGATTGCCGACCCGTTCGTCGATCACGCGTTCACCGCAAGTGAAGCAATGGCCGGTCTGGCCTTGCGGCCATAGGCGCCGCCGCTCCAATACACACAGCTCTTGTCCTTGAAGGCGATCCATAGCCGTTGCTCGGCCAGCAACGCCGCGCGGGTGGGCGCATCAAGCTCGCATAGGCGATTTTCCATAGCCGATTGAGCACGACGGCGACGCCCGAGCATCGCCTGGCCGCAGGTCGCAAAATCCATGTTGGTGCGCGCGGTGGACATGCAGCCGGTATAGGCCTCGTCGGCGCAGGCGGGGCCGGCGAAGGCGAGCATGGCGAGTGCCAGCGGCGCGAGGGTGAGCAATTGCATCGGTGGCTCCTACTGACCCGGGCCTAGCCGCAATGGTACGGAACGACCACGCGACGAAAAGAGCCGATGATATGTTGTACCTTCACCTCCGCCAGCCTATATAGCGGCCATGCCAGCGAGTCTTTCACTCACCCGCTTCTGGGGCGGCGTCGACGCACGTTTCGATCGCATCGCGATCGGACTCAGCGGACTGTGCCTGGTCCACTGCCTGACGACGACGATCTTGCTGACGGTGATTTCGTCGGCCGGCGCGCTGCTCGATCCTGCGATCCATGAAGTGGGGCTGAGCCTGGCGATCGTCTTCGGCATCATCGCATTGGGCAAGGGACTCTTGTCGCACGGCTATATGGCCCCCGTGCTGGTCGGTGCGTTCGGCATCGGCATTATGGGCGGAGCGCTGACCCTGCCGCATGGCGATTTCGAGATTTTCTGGACGCTGGTCGGCGTCAGCCTCGTGGCACTGGGCCACGACCTCAACCGCCGCGCGACCCGCTGAGCTTGCCGCGGCGGTCGCGGGCCCCTAAATCGCAATGATGCACGCGCACGACCATCACGAGCATGAGGGCATACACCTTACCCGCGCTGCGCAATCCACGCTCGAGAGATCGGGCGAGCAATGGACCGCGATGCGCGAACGCGTGTTCGAGGCGCTGGCCGGGTTCACGAAGCCAGCTTCGGCGTACGACATCGCGGAGGCGGTCTCGAAGGCCGAAGGCCGGCGTGTCGCGGCCAACAGCGTCTATCGCATCCTCGATCTGTTCGTCGGTGCGAACCTCGCGCGGCGAGTCGAGAGCGCCAACGCCTATGTCGCCAACGCGCATCCCGATTGCCTGCACGACTGCATCTTCCTGGTCTGCGACAGCTGCGGCCAGACCACCCATCTCGACGACGACGTCATCACCAAGGGCGTGCGCTCGGCAGCCCGCAGCGCCGGCTTCGCGCCCGTGCGCCCGGTGATCGAAGTCCGGGGCAGGTGCGCCGACTGCGACAGCTGAGCGCGGCACCGCAAAGGCTCATCCTTTGCTCATGACGAGAGGCGCGGGCCGCAGCTAACTTCCAGCATCTTGCCAATCGGCATGCTAGCAATCGACACCGTGAAGGTGCTGGAGTAATACGGTTAAATGGCTGATGTTCCGAAAACGCCGCTGCTCGATCAGGCCGGCACCCCCGAAGACCTCCGCAAGCTCAAGCCCGCAGACCTCAGACAGCTTGCCGACGAGCTGCGCGCGGAGACGATTGCGGCGGTGGGAGTCACCGGCGGGCATCTGGGCTCGGGCCTCGGCGTCGTCGAGCTTACCACGGCGATCCATTATGTCTTCGATACGCCGCGCGATCGGCTAATCTGGGATGTCGGGCACCAATGCTATCCGCACAAGATCCTGACCGGGCGGCGCGACCGCATCCGCACGCTGCGGATGGGCGGCGGGCTCTCGGGCTTCACCAAGCGGAGCGAGAGCGAATATGACCCGTTCGGCGCAGCGCATTCGTCGACCTCGATCTCGGCCGCTTTGGGCTTCGCGATCGCCAACAAGCTCAACGACAAGCCCGGCAAGGCGATCGCCGTCATCGGCGACGGCGCGATGAGCGCAGGCATGGCCTATGAGGCGATGAACAATGCCGAGGCCGCGGGCAACCGGCTGGTCGTGATCCTCAACGACAATGACATGTCGATTGCGCCGCCGGTGGGCGGGCTCTCGGCCTATCTGGCGCGGACGGTGTCGTCTTCCGAATATCTCGGGCTGCGCAGCTTCGCCAAACGGGCGATGCGCAAGATCTCGAAGCGGGTGCATAATGCCGCCGAGAAGGCCGAGGAATTCGCGCGCGGCCTCGCGACCGGCGGGACCCTGTTCGAGGAGCTCGGCTTTTATTATGTCGGGCCGATCGACGGGCATAATCTCGACCATCTGATCCCGGTGCTCGAAAATGTCCGCGACAGCGAGCATGGCCCGATCCTGGTCCATGTCGTCACCAAGAAGGGCAAGGGCTACGGCCCGGCCGAGGCGTCGGCCGACAAATATCACGGCGTCCAGAAGTTCGACGTCATCACCGGCACCCAGGACAAGGCGCCGCCGGGGCCGCCCGCCTACCAGAATGTGTTCGCTGACCAGCTGATCAAGGATGCCGAGCGCGATTCCACGATCGTCGCGATCACCGCGGCGATGCCCTCGGGCACCGGGCTCGACCGCTTCGGCAAGGCCTTCCCCGATCGCACCTTCGACGTGGGTATCGCCGAGCAGCACGCCGTCACCTTCGCCGCGGGCCTCGCCGCGCAGGGCATGCGGCCCTTCTGCGCGATTTACTCGACCTTCCTCCAGCGCGCTTATGACCAGGTCGTCCACGATGTGGCGATCCAGAACCTGCCGGTGCGCTTCGCGATCGACCGTGCGGGACTCGTTGGCGCCGATGGCGCGACACATGCCGGCAGCTTCGACGTCACCTATTTAGCGACGCTACCGAACTTCGTCGTGATGGCCGCGGCCGACGAGGCTGAGCTGGTTCATATGACCCACACCGCCGCGCTCTATGACGACGGGCCGATCGCATTGCGCTATCCACGCGGCAACGGCACCGGCGTGGCGCTGCCGCAGGTCGCCGAACGGCTCGAGATCGGCAAGGGGCGGATCGTGCGCGAGGGCAAGACCGTGGCGATCCTATCGCTGGGCACCCGGCTCGCCGAGGCGCTCAAAGCGGCCGATGCTTTGGAAGCGCGCGGGCTTTCGACGACGGTGGCCGATCTGCGCTTTGCCAAGCCGCTCGACGAAGATTTGATCCGCAGGCTGCTGACCAGCCACGAAGTGGCGGTCACGATCGAGGAAGGCGCGATCGGCGGGATGGGCGCGCATGTGCTGACGATGGCGAGCGACCAGGGGCTGATCGACGCCGGGCTTAAGCTGCGCACGCTGCGGCTGCCCGACATCTTCCAGGATCAGGACAAGCCCGACAAGCAATATGCCGATGCCGGGCTGGATGCCGATGCGATCGTCGCGACGGTGCTGAAGGCGCTGCGGTATAACGAGTCGGCGGTGGCGGACGGGTTTCGGGCCTGAGCCCCCTTTACGTCGTCGAAGGGATTGCCGGCGGAATCAGCTAACGCGCGATGCAGTTCACCCCGGCCCAGATATTGGTGACCGTTCCCTCGGGCGCGCGCGAGCTCAGCAAACCGGACATCTCGCCCGACACGAACTCGATCCCGATCGACGAATCCTCGACCGTCAGCGGACCCGCTGCCTCGAGCGCCGTACGAGTCGATCCGATGCCGATGCCGTTGGCGGTCGCGAACTTGCCGCCGTCGCGGCCGTCGACATCCCATCCGGCGAATTTGGCTTCCTGGAAATAGAGCGTCAGTCCGCCACGGAAGCTGGCGAAGCTCAGCGGACCCGCGCCGCAGTCCTGGCTGTCCCCTTCTTCCATCGGATTACCAAGCGAGGCTTCGACGATCTGCGTCGCCAGCGCCTGCTCCATCCCGAACGTGGCGTGTCGGGCCGAACCGCTGTCCAGCACCACCGAGACGCCGTCGGGCGCAAGGTTGAGCGCGGGCATCGCATCGCCGGTGCCGCTCGAGAGGTTGACCGCAGTCGCAGCAGGCACGGGCGCGATGATTTCCGGCGCTTCGTTGCTGGTCACGTCGTCGACCGGATTGGGCGAAGGTTCAGTCGCGTCGCAGCCGGCCAGTAGGGCCAGCGCGCAAAGTCCGGTGAGCAGCGGCAGCCTGGTCATCGTCACTCCCACTCGATCGTGCCCGGGGGCTTGGAGGTATAGTCGTAGGTCACGCGATTGATCCCGCGCACCTCATTGACGATTCGGGTTGCCACGCGCGGCAGGAAATCGCCGGGGAATTGGAAGGCGACCGCGGTCATCCCGTCGGTCGAAGTCACCGCGCGCAGCGCCAGGACGTAATCATAGGTCCGCCCGTCGCCCATCACGCCGACGGTGCGCACGGGCAGCAACACCGCGAACGCCTGCCAGATCGCATCGTAGAGCCCGGCGTTGCGGATCTCCTCGAGATAGATGGCGTCGGCTTTCCGCAGGATATCGCAGCGTTCCTTGGTGACTTCGCCGGGGATCCGGATCGCCAGGCCCGGCCCCGGGAACGGGTGCCGGCCAACGAAAATCTCGGGCAACCCCAGTTCGCGGCCAAGCGCGCGGACCTCGTCCTTGAACAGTTCGCGCAAGGGCTCGACGAGCTTCATGTTCATCCGCTCGGGCAGCCCGCCGACATTGTGGTGGCTCTTGATCGTCACCGAAGGCCCGCCGGTGAAGCTGACGCTCTCGATCACGTCGGGATAGAGCGTGCCCTGCGCCAGGAACTCGGCGCCGCCGATCTTCCGGGCTTCGTCGTCGAACACGTCGATGAAGGTCTTGCCGATGAATTTGCGCTTGAGCTCGGGGTCGGTGAGCCCGGCCAGCCCGTTCAGGAACAAGGTCTCGGCATTCACGTGGACGAGCGGGATATTATAATGGTTGCGGAACAGGCTGACGACCTGATCGGCCTCGCCCGAGCGCATCAGCCCATGATCGACGAATACGCAGGTCAACTGACTGCCGATCGCTTCGTGGATCAGCACCGCGGCAACCGCGGAATCGACGCCGCCGGAGAGGCCGCAGATCACCTTGCAGTCGCCGACCTGTTCGCGAATCTCGGCCACCTTGGCGGCGCGAAACTCGGCCATCGTCCACTGGCCCTCCAGCCCGCAGACGTGGCGGACGAAATTGGCCAGCAGCTTCGCGCCGTCGGGGGTGTGGACCACCTCCATGTGGAACTGGGTGGCATAATAACGTCGCGCATCGTCGGCGACGACCGCGAAGGGCGACCCGGGGCTGACCGCGACCGGGCGGAAGCCGGGGGCGAGCTCGGTCACCTTGTCGCCGTGGCTCATCCACACCTGATGCTTCTCGCCCTCGGCCCACAGGCCGTCGAACAGCACGCAGCTATCCTGGATCTCGATGAAGGCGAGGCCGAACTCGCCCGAGTCGCCGAGCTGCACGGTGCCGCCCAATTGCTCCATCATCACCTGCTGGCCGTAGCAGATGCCGAGGATCGGCAGCCCCGAATCGAAGATGACCTGCGGCACCCGCGGGCTGCCCTCTTCGAGCACCGACGCGGGCGAGCCCGAGAGGATGATGCCGCTGGGCTTCATCCGCTCGAAAGCCTCGGCGGCGGTGGTGAAAGGTGCGATCTCGGAATAGACCCCCGCCTCGCGCACGCGGCGCGCGATGAGCTGAGTCACTTGGCTGCCGAAATCGACGATGAGGATGGATTCGCTGTGCTCGATCGACATGGGTGGGCGATAGATACCGAGGTTGGCGGTGTAAAGTAGAGTGTCCCTCTCCCCTTGGGAGAGGGAAGGGGCCCGCGCCGCAGGCGTGGGAAGGGTGAGGGTGAGCGGCCACCCTCACCCTTCCGCAGCTTCGCTGCTCCCTCCCTCTCCCCACGGGAGAAGGATTGGGTCAGCCGACCTTCAGCCCCGTCCATTCCGCCAGAAACGCCCACATATCCGCCGCCTCCTCGATCACCTTGTCGGTCGGCTTGCCCGATCCGTGCCCGGCGCGGGTATCGATGCGGGCGAGGCGGGGCTTGGCCCCGAGGTCGACCGCCTGGATGGCCGCGGTATATTTGAAGCTGTGGCCTGGGACGACGCGATCGTCGGTGTCGGCGGTGGTGACCAGGATCGCCGGATAGTCCTGCCCCTCGCGGACATTGTGATACGGCGAATAGCCGTGAAGACGCTTATAGTCCTTTTCCTCGGAGGGGCGGCCGTAATCGTCGACCCAGTAGCGGCCGGCGGTCCAGCGATCGAAGCGGAGCATGTCCATCACACCCACCGCGGGGGTGGCGGCGGCGAACAGGTCCGGGCGCTGGTTGACGACCGCGCCGACCAACAGCCCACCGTTGGATCCGCCCTGGATCGCAAGCTGGCCCGGGCCGGTGATGCCCTGCTGGATCAGATATTCGCCCGCGGCGATGAAATCGTCGAAGCTGTTCTGCTTGTTCCCCAGGCGGCCGCCGTCGTGCCACGCCTTGCCATATTCGCCGCCGCCGCGAATGTTGGCGACTGCGATCACCCCGCCCTGCTCCATCCAGGCGATCCGCGACGAGGAGAATGCCGGCGTGATCGAGATGCCGAAGCCGCCATAAGCGTAGAGCAGCGTCGGCGCGGGGCCGGTCACGTCCTTGCGGTGGACGAGGAACATGGGGACCCGCGTGCCGTCCTTCGACGCATAGAAGCGCTGCTCGACATGATAGTCGACGGGATCGAACAGCAGGCGCGGCGCGGCCCAGGGGATGCTTTCGCCGGTAGCGATATTGTGCCGGTAGATCGTCGTCGGCTCGTTGAAGCTGGTGAAGGCGAAGAAGGTCTCGGGATCGTCGGGCTCCCCCCCGAAGCCCGATGCGGTGCCGATGCCGGGGAGTTCGACCAGGCCCATCGGACTGCCGTCGAGGCCATAGCGGCGGATCTCGGTGCGGGCGTCGACCAGATAGCTCGCCACCAGCACGCCGCCGACAATTGCGGCGCCTTCCAGCGTGGCCTCATCCTCGGAGACGAGTTCGTGCGTCTCGGGATGGTCGCTCTCCGCCACGTCCATCGTGACGATGCGCATGCGCGGGGCGTGTTGATTGGTGGTCCAGAAGAAGCGGGTGCCGACATTGCCGGCGAGCGACCAGTGGTGGTTGAGCCCATGGATTATCGTCCGCGTCGGCCAGGCCGGGTCGTTCAGGTCGACCAATGTGATCTGGTAACGGTCGTCGGTGCCTTCGCTGGTGGTGATGACCAGCCAATGGCCGTCGTCGCTGATCTGCGGATAGTGGCTGCGATTGGGCTCCGCGGGGGTCTCGTAGACCAGCCGGTCGGCGCTCTGTGGCGTGCCGATGCGGTGGAAGAAGATGCGGTGGTTCTGGTTGAGCGCCTGGAACTTCTCGTCCTCGGCGACCTCGGGATAGCGCGCGTAGAAGAAGCCGCTGCCGTCCTTCGCCCAGGCCGCGGTGAGCGCGAACTTCATGCCATGGACTTCGTCGCCTGTGTCTTCGCCGGTGGCGACGTCGAGCAGTTTGGCGACGCGCCAGTCGCTGCCGCCGTCCTGGATCGCGTAGAGCAGCTGCGCGCCATTCTCCGACGGGCTCCATTCGGCGAGCGCGGTGGCGCCGTCCTGCGACCAGCCATTGGGATCGATCAACACACGGCCTTCGCCTTCGAGCCGGTCGCGGACGAAGAGCACGGCCTGGTTCTGCAGGCCGCTATTGTGCATGTAGAAATAGCGGCTGCCCTTCTTCTGGGGCAGGCCGAAGCGCTCATAGTCGAAGAGCTGCTGGATGCGGGTGCGGAACCAGTCGCGCGCGGGCAGCGTGGCGAGATAGGCGTTGGTGACCTGGTTCTGGGATGCGACCCAGGCGGCGACTTCGGCGTCTTGGCGAACGTCGTTTTCGAGCCAGCGATAGGGATCCGCGACCGACAGCCCGAATTGCTCCTCGACCAGATCCTCGCGGCGGGTGTCGGGATAGCGGATCGTCATAGGTGCTCCTCTCAAACGAAAAGGGCCCGCCTGTGGCGAGCCCCCTCCACCAGCTTCGCTGGTCCCCTCCCCGTGCCGGGAGGATTTAGAATCAGGCCGCGTCGGCGAAATCGTCGTCGCTATAGACCGGACCCGAATCCTGGCCCTTGGCGCTGACGTCGCGGTCGACGAACTCGATGATCGCCATCGGCGAGGCGTCCGACTTGCGGATGCCGGCCTTGATCACGCGGGTATAGCCGCCGTTGCGATCGGCGTAGCGGGTCGCCAGCACGTCGAACAGCTTGATCAGCTGCGCATCGTCGAGCAGCCGGCCGTGCGCGAGGCGACGGTTGGACAGGCCACCCTTCTTCGCCAGCGTGATCAGCTTCTCGATATAGGGACGCAGTTCCTTCGCCTTGGCGACGGTCGTGGTGATCTGCTCATGCTTGATGAGCGCGGCGCTCATGTTGCGGAACAGAGCGATGCGGTGGGCCGAGGTCCGCTGAAGCTTACGGCCGCCTACGCGATGGCGCATGATTAGATCCTTCGTTCGTTAGGGGGCCGTATGAGGTACCCCGTAGCAGGCGGTGCGAAACGGGCCACCGCCCAAAACCCGAAAGTCACAGAAAGTCGCACCAAAAGCGGTGTTACCCCATGATCTCCTGCTCGAGCTTCTTGGCCATTTCCTCAATGTTTTCAGGCGGCCAGCCGGGAATTTCCATACCCAGGCGGAGACCCATCGACGAGAGGACTTCCTTGATCTCGTTGAGCGACTTGCGGCCGAAGTTCGGCGTGCGCAGCATCTCGGCTTCGGTCTTCTGGACCAGGTCGCCGATATAGATGATGTTGTCGTTCTTGAGGCAGTTGGCCGAACGGACCGACAGCTCCAACTCGTCGACCTTCTTGAGAAGGTAACGGTTGATCTGCGCGGTGTCGCCGATGTCGGTCGGCGCAGCGGCGGGCATTCCGCCCTGCTGGACCGGCGCCTGACGGGTCATCGCGCTATCGTCGAAGTGAACGAACAGGGCCAGCTGGTCCTGCAGGATGCGCGCGGCATAGGCTACGGCATCCTCGGGCGTGATCGTGCCGTCGGTTTCGATCGAAAGCGTGAGCTTGTCGTAATCGAGCTCCTGGCCGACGCGGGTATTCTCGACCTTGTACGAAACCTGGCGGACCGGGCTGTACAGGGCATCGACCGGGATCAGGCCGATCGGCGCATCGACCGGACGGTTCGACGCGGCGGGGACATAGCCCTTACCGGTGTCGGCGGTCAGCTCCATGTTGAGCGTCGCGCCGTCGTCGAGATGGCAGATCAGCAGATCGGGGTTCATGATCTCGATGTCGCCCGAGACGGCGATGTCGCCGGCCTTGACGTCGGCGGGACCGGTCACCGAAAGCTGGAGCCGCTTCGGGCCTTCGCCCTGCATGCGGATCGCGATCTGCTTCACGTTGAGGACGATATCGGTCACGTCCTCACGCACGCCGGCGAGCGACGAGAATTCGTGAAGCACGTTTTCGATCTTGATCGACGTGACCGCGGCGCCCTGAAGCGACGACAGCAAAACACGACGAAGCGCATTACCAAGCGTAAGGCCGAAACCGCGTTCGAGCGGCTCGGCCACGAAGGTCAGCTTGCGCTTGGGATCGCCACCAGGCTTCTTCTCGAGGCCGTTGGGCTTCTTGAGTTCCTGCCAGTTCTTTGAGTTGACAGACACGGGCTTCCCCTGAGTTGGGCAGGAGGGGGCTATCCTGCCGATATAGCCGACCCGATCCGAACCCGCTCCCGCGAGCCCGCGATCGGGCCGAAATTGAAAATCAGACGCGGCGGCGCTTGGACGGGCGAACGCCGTTGTGCGGGATCGAAGTCACGTCGCGGATCGACGTGATCTGGAAACCGACCGCCTGCAGCGCGCGAAGCGCCGACTCGCGGCCCGAACCCGGACCCTTCACTTCCACTTCCAGCGTGCGCACGCCGTGCTCGGCGGCCTTCTTGCCGGCGTCCTCGGCGGCAACCTGGGCCGCATAAGGCGTCGACTTGCGCGACCCCTTGAAGCCCATCATGCCGGCGGACGACCAGGAGATGGCGTTGCCCTGCGCATCGGTGATGGTGATCATCGTGTTGTTGAAGCTGGCGTTCACATGCGCGACGCCAGAGGTGATGTTCTTGCGCTCGCGACGGCGAATGCGCTGCGGTTCACGTGCCATTTCTCAGCGCCCCCTTACTTCTTCTTGCCGGCGATGGGCTTGGCCTTGCCCTTGCGGGTGCGCGCATTGGTGTGCGTGCGCTGGCCACGGACCGGAAGGCCCTTGCGATGACGGAGGCCGCGATAGCAAGCCAGATCCATCAGACGCTTGATGTTCATCGCCACGGTGCGGCGCAGATCGCCCTCGACCGTATAATCGGCGTCGATCGCTTCGCGGATCTGAAGGACTTCCTGATCGGTCAGGTCCTGGACGCGACGCTCGGGGACGATGCCCAGCTTGGTCGTGATTTCCTTGGCCTTGGTCGGACCGATGCCGTGGATATACTGAAGCGCGATAACGACGCGCTTGTTGGTCGGGATGTTGACACCCGCAATACGAGCCATGAATATTTTCTCCCAGCTCCACGGGGCGCCGCATGGCTGCCTGCACCCCATCTCATAGCGTTGCGCCGAAAATGCAGTAGCACGACGACGCGTTCTAGCGTCGCCGGAGCAACCGGTGTTTCGGAAGAGCCGCGACATATGCAGCCGCACGGGCGCTGTCAAGCGCTGTGGCCGCAATCGGCGGAACCAAATCCATACACGATCATTCGGGCGCCGCCAAGCGGTGGCGGCATGGCTTCATCGCGGCGGCGGATCATAACGGCCGGCGTTCCTGAAACCCACTCCTCTCTTTCGCCCAGCACCTGTCAGGAACCACTGTTTCGCAGCTGCTGGTGGGGCCAGTTCTAATCCCACCCCGGCGAAGGCCGGGGCCCGGCATCGACGAAGTCCGCGGCAGCAGCCGGTCCTCGAGGGTGGATCGTAACTGGGCCCCGGCCTCCGCCGGGGTGGGAGCTTGTAGACGAGCTGCGCGCTGTTCGACGAGCCGGGGGCGGTGCCCCCAACCATTGGCCGCGAGAAATAAAGTGAGTCTAGTCCCGGCCGTCCAGGATCGCCGCGATCTGCGCGGTGACATCGTCGATGTCCGCCATGCCGTCGACTCGGCGGACCAGCCCGCGGGCTTCGTAGATCGGCAGGATCGGCGCAGTCTTGGCGCGATATTCGGCCATGCGGGTGCGCACCGTCTCGGCATTGTCGTCGGGGCGGCGCTTGAACTCGTGACTGCCGCAGACGTCGCAGGTCTCGGCGACCTTGGGCAGGTTGAATTTGTCGTGATAGCCCGCACCGCATTGGGCGCAGGTGAAGCGGCCGGTGACGCGATCCACCAGCGCATCCTCGTTCACCTGCAGCTCGATCACGAAATCGAGCTGACGGCCGCGTTCGTCGAGCAACGAATCGAGCGATTCGGCCTGCGCCGCGGTGCGCGGGTAACCGTCGAAGATCGCGCCCTTTTCGGTATCGGCCATGTCGAGCCGCTCACCGATGATGCCCGAGACGATATCGTCGGACACGAGGCCGCCCGATTCCATCACTGCCTTGGCCTTGACGCCGGTGGGCGTGCCGGCCTTCACCGCCGCGCGCAGCATGTCGCCCGTGGAGAGCTGGACCATGCCGCGTGCCGATTCGAGCCGGCTGGCCTGGGTGCCCTTGCCGGCTCCCGGCGGGCCCAACAGGATGATATTCAACGCAGGCTCCCCTAACAACATGCCGCGCTTTAGCGCGTGCGGCCCTTCAGCTTCGCCTTCTTGATCAGATCGCCATACTGGTGCGCCAGCAAATGCGACTGGATCTGCGTCACCGTGTCCATCGTTACGTTGACCACGATGAGAAGGCTAGTGCCCCCCATCAGGAACGGGATGCCCATCGAGAGCACCAGATATTCGGGCAGCAGGCAGATGACCGTCAGATAGGCCGCCCCGACCACGGTGATGCGGGTCAGCACATAATCGAAATAGGTCTCGGTATTCTTGCCGGGACGGATGCCGGGGATGAAGCCGCCATAGCGCTTCAGATTGTCCGCGGTCTCCTCCGGATTGAACACGACCGCCGTGTAGAAGAAGGAGAAGAAGATGATCCCGGCGCCATAGAGCGCCATGTAGAGCGGCGAACCGTGGCGCAGATAGGTGTTGAGGCTGATCACGAGATCGCCCCACCAGCTCTCGCCCGCAGGCGCCTGGCCGGCGAACTGGGTGATCGTCAGCGGCAGCAACAGCAGCGACGAGGCGAAGATCGGCGGGATCACGCCGGCGGTGTTGAGCTTGAGCGGCAGATGGCTGCGCTCGGCCTGGACGCCCCTTGCGGTCTGGCGCTTGGGATATTGGATCAGGATGCGCCGCTGGGCGCGCTCCATGAAGCAGATGAACAGCACCAGCGCGACGACCACCGCGATGATCAGCACGAGCCGCATCGGATCGACCGAGCCGGTACGGCCGCTCTCGAACAGCTGCACGATCGTGCCGGGAAGCCCGGCGACGATACCCGCCATGATGATCAGCGAAATGCCGTTGCCGATGCCGCGGCTGGTGATCTGCTCGCCCAGCCACATCAGGAACAGGGTGCCGCCGACCAGGCTGATGACCGCGCCGACGCGGAACAGCAGGCCCGGCTCGATGACCGCCTGGAGCCCCTGGCTCGCGCCGAAGCTCTCGAGCCCGACCGCGATGAACCAGCCCTGGATCGCAGTGAGGCCGACGGTGCCGTAGCGGGTATATTGGTTGAGCCGCTTGCGGCCGCTCTCGCCTTCCTTCTTGATGGCGTTGAGCTGGGGGCTGAGCGACGTCGCGAGCTGCACGACGATCGACGCCGTGATGTAGGGCATCACGCCCAACGCCACGACCGACATGCGGTTGAGCGCACCGCCGGTGAAGCTGTTGAAGAAATCGAGGACGCCGCCCGACGTCTGGGTCGCGAGCAGGTTGAGCTGGGTGGGATCGATGCCCGGGAGCGGCACATAGCTCAGCATCCGGAAAATGATCAGCGCGCCCAGCGTGAACCACAGGCGCTTCTTGAGGTCGGTCGCCTTGCTGAACTTCGAAAAGCTGATGCTGGAGGCGAGTTGGTCGGCTGCGGATGCCATGTGTGTGTTCGTCCCGGAAACAAAAACGGCGGAAGAGCGTTTGCCGCCCCCCGCCGCTCATATAGGCACGCTTGAGAGCTTGTCTAACCTCTCATGCGCCAAGTTTCCCGGCGAGGCCGGGATCCAGATGCGAGCGGCCCGAAACTGGCCCCGGCCGGAGCCGGGGGCCAGCGGGTTTCAGCCCTTGGCCTTGGCGATCTTGTCGGCCTTGTCCGCATTGCGGGCATTCTGCGCGACGCGATGCTTCGCCTTGTGCTTTTCGGCGGCGGGCACCAGCTCGGGGATGTCGAGCGAACCGCCGGTCTTCTCGACGGCTTTCTTCGCGCCCTTCGACGCGCCGGCGACGTGGAAGCTCAGCTTCGAGGTCAGCTCGCCCTTGCCGAGCAGGCGGACGCCGTTCTTGCCGCCGCGGGTGAGGCCGGCTGCGTCGAGCGCCGCCTGGTCGATCACCGCAGATGCATCGAGCTTGCCCTCGTCGACCGCCTTCTGGATCGCGCCGATATTCACCTCGGAATAATCCTTGGCGAAGATGTTGTTGAAGCCGCGCTTCGGGATCCGCATGTGGAGCGGCATCTGGCCGCCTTCGAACCCGTTGATCGAGACGCCCGAGCGGCTCGTCTGGCCCTTCTGGCCGCGGCCGGCGGTCTTGCCCAGGCCCGAGCCGATGCCCCGGCCGACGCGAACGCGGCTCTTGCGGGCACCCTGGTTGTCGCGGATGTCGTTGAGTTTCATGTCGTGCACTCGCTTTCGCTTTTGTCGCGCTGGAAAATGGAAGGGGGGCCATTAGCCCCCCTCCCCGTATCTGTCACCTGGAAAAGGCGAAGGCTCAGCCTTCGAGCACCTTCACCATGTGGGGCAGCTTGCGGATCATGCCGCGAACTTCGGGGCTGTCCTCGAGCTCGCGAACCTTGTTCATCTTGTTGAGGCCCAGGCCGATCAGAGTCGCGCGCTGGTCCTTGGTACGGCGGATCGGCGAACCGATCTGCTGGATCTTGATGGTAGCCATTGTCGCTTACTCCGCGATCGCGAGGGCATCGGCCTCGGCGGTCGACGAACCGCCACGGCCGAGCAGGTCGGCGATCTTCTTGCCACGCCGCTGAGCGACCGACTTCGGCGAAGTCTGCTCGGTCAGCGCCTCGAAGGTTGCGCGGATCATGTTGTAGGGGTTCGACGTGCCGACCGACTTGGTCACGACGTCGGCAACGCCCAGGCTCTCGAAGATGGCGCGCATCGGGCCACCTGCGATGATGCCCGTTCCCTGCGGCGCCGAGCGCAGCGTCACGCGGCCGGCACCGAAGTGGCCGTTGCCGTCATGATGCAGCGTGCGGCCTTCCTTCAGGGGAACGCGGACCATCGCCTTCTTGGCAGCCGCAGTCGCCTTCGAAATGGCTTCCGGCACTTCGCGCGCCTTGCCATGTCCGAAGCCTGCACGGCCCTTGCCGTCGCCGACCACGACCAGCGCCGCGAAGCCGAAGCGCTTGCCGCCCTTGACCGTCTTCGAGACGCGATTGATGTGGACCAGCTTCTCGATCAGCTCTTCGCCGCCGTCGTCGGCGCCGCGCGGACCGCCGCGATTGTCGCGACCGCCACGGCTGTCACGACCGCCACGATTGCCGCCGGGGCCACCGCCGCCGCCGGGACCGCCGCGACCACGGCCACCGCCGCCGCCGGGACCGCCACGACCGCGACCACCGCCGCCGCCCTGATAACCCGTGCTCTCCGGCGCCGGAGCGCTGGCCTCGACGGGAGCGCCTTCAGGCGTGTTGTTCTCGTCAGCCATGTCTTAGAACTCCAATCCGCTCTCACGAGCGGCATCGGCCAGCGCCTTGACGCGGCCATGATAGAGGAAGCCACCGCGGTCGAAGACGACCTGCGTCACGCCGGCGGCCTTGGCGGCCTCGGCGACGCGCTTGCCGACTTCCTGCGCCGCAGCGACAGTCGCGCCGGCGGTGCCGCGCACGTCCTTCTCCAGCGTCGATGCCGAAGCGAGCGTCTTGCCCGCCGCGTCGTCGATCACCTGGGCATAGATGTGCCGGCCGGACCGGTGGATCGACAAGCGCGGACGGCCAGCACCGCGGCTGCGGAGCGCAGTGCGGTTGCGGAGACGGCGCTTGGCGAAAAGCGAAAGACCCTTGGTGTTGATCACTTCTTCTTCCCTTCCTTGCGGAAGATGAACTCGCCGTCATACTTGATGCCCTTGCCCTTATAGGGCTCGGGCTTGCGCCAACGACGGATTTCGGCGGCCACCTGGCCCACCTTCTGCTTGTCGATCCCGGAGATCTCGACCGTGGTCGTATCCGGGGTCTTGATGTCGATCCCTTCCGGGATGTCGAAATTGACGTCGTGCGAGTAGCCGAGCTGGAGCTTGAGCACCTTGCCCTGCGAATTCGCGCGATAGCCGACGCCGGTGATGAGCAGCTTCTTGGTGAAGCCCTCGGTCACGCCGGTGATCAGATTCTGCACCATCGTCCGCTGCATGCCCCAGAAGGCACGCGCCGACTTGGAGTCGTTCGCCGGCTTCACGGTGATGCCGTCATTCTCGACTTCATAGCTGATCTCTTCGCGCAGCACGAGGCTGAGGGTGCCCTTGGGGCCCTTCACGCTGAGCGTGCCACCGTCGATGGAGGCGGTGACGCCTGCCGGTACGGGGACCGGCTTCTTGCCGATGCGGCTCATATCAGAAGACCTCCGCGAGCACTTCGCCGCCGACATTCTGCTCGCGCGCTTCCGCGTCGGACAGAACACCGCGTGGCGTCGAGACGATGGTGATGCCGAGGCCGTTGCGGACGATCGGCAGTTCCTGCGAACCGCTATAGACGCGGCGGCCGGGCTTCGAGACGCGCGCGACATGCTTGATCGCGGGCTGACCCTCGAAATATTTCAGCTCGATGCGGATGCCGTTGGCAGGGCCCATCTGCTCTTCGCTATAGCCACGGATATAGCCTTCGCGCTGGAGCACGTCGAGCACGCGGGCCCGCAGCTTGGAGGCGGGAGTCAGGACGGAGTCCTTCTTCGCGCGCTGCCCGTTGCGGATGCGGGTGAGCATATCACCCAGGGGATCGGTCAAAGCCATCTATATGGTCCTTACCAGCTCGACTTCGTGACACCGGGGATCAGGCCCTTGTTGGCCAGATCGCGCAGCATGACGCGTGCGAGACGGAACTTGCGATAGTAAGCGCGCGGGCGGCCGGTGATCTCGCAACGGTTGCGAACCCGGGTGGGGTTACCGTTGCGGGGAATCTCCGCCATCTTGAGGCGCGCAATGAGACGCTCGGTCTCATCCTGGCTCTCATCGTTCGCGATCGCCTTCAGCTTCGCATATTTCGGCGCATACTTCTTCACCAGAAGCTTGCGACGCTCATTCTTGTTGATCGAACTCAGTTTCGCCATGGGACTTAAGCTCTCTTCTCTTACGCGGCTTGCTTCTGCTCGCCGTCATCCTCGAGAGGAAACGGGAAGCCGAAGAGACGGAGAAGCTCGCGAGCCTCGTCGTCGGTCTTTGCGGTGGTGGTGACGATGATATCCATGCCGCGCACCTTGTCGATGCGGTCATAGTTGATCTCGGGGAACACGATCTGCTCCTTGATGCCGCAGGCATAATTACCGCGACCGTCGAAGGACTTCGGGTTCAGCCCACGGAAATCGCGAACGCGGGGAAGCGCGATCGTGATGAAGCGATCGAGAAACTCGTACATGCGCTCGCGGCGAAGGGTGACCTTGCAGCCGATCGGCATGCCTTCACGCAGCTTGAACTGCGCGATCGACTTCTTCGCCTTGGTGACGACAGGCTTCTGACCGGCGATCAGCTCCATTTCCTGGGAAGCCTGCTCGACCTTCTTCTTGTCCTGCGTGGCTTCGCCGACGCCCATGTTCAGCACGATCTTTTCGATCCGCGGAATTTCCATGACGTTCTTGTAGCCGAACTTCTCGGTCATCGCCTTGACGATTTCGGAGTCGTACTTCGTCCGCATGCGCGGCGTATAGGAATCAGCCATTGATGACCTCCCCGGTCTTTACGGCGACGCGGACCTTCTTGCCGTCGCGCTCTTCGAAGCGGACGCGCGTCGGCTTGCCGTCGGCGGTCACATGCGCGACCTTCGAGACATGCATCGGCGCTTCCGAACGCTTCAGGCCGCCCTGGGGATCGCCCTGGCTCGGCTTGGTGTGGCGCACGGCGACGTTGACGCCCGAGACGACGACCTTGCCGTCCTTCGGAAGCGACTGGGTGACTTCACCGGTGCGTCCCTTGTCCTTGCCGGACAGGACGATGACCTGGTCACCCTTCTTGATCTTAGCGGAAGCCATGTTCAGAGCACCTCCGGCGCAAGGCTGATGATCTTCATATAGCCCTTCGCACGCAGCTCGCGGACGACCGGCCCGAAGATACGGGTGCCGATCGGCTCCTCGTTCTTGTTGACCAGCACCGCGGCATTGCCGTCGAAGCGAATGACCGTGCCATCGGCGCGGCGGATGTCCTTGGCGGTGCGAACGATGACCGCGCGATGCACGTCACCCTTCTTCACCTTGCCGCGGGGTGCTGCTTCCTTGATGCTGACGACGATCACGTCACCGACACCGGCCACGCGACGCTTCGAGCCGCCCAGCACCTTGATGCACTGCACCCGCTTCGCGCCGCTATTGTCAGCGACGTCGAGATTGGACTGCATCTGGATCATAGGATCCGTTCCTTCTCTCTTGGCCTACCGGGACCAACACTGGCCCGGGGGTTCCCGTTAATTTGTGACTTAAGCTTCCGCCGCAGTCTGCTCGGGAGTCGCGCGGGTGTTCACCCGATCGATCACCTTCCAGGTCTTCAGCTTGGAAATCGGCGCGGTCTCTTCGATCCGCACGGTCTCGCCCGCCTTATACTCGTTGCCCTCGTCATGGGCATGATACTTTTTCGAGCGACGGATGATCTTGCCGTAGAGCGGGTGCTTCACCTTACGCTCCACCAGCACGACGATCGTCTTGTCGCCCTTGTCGGAAACCACGTTCCCGGTCAGCACGCGCTTCGGCATGGTCTCTTCCTTACTTCGCAGACGAGCGCGAACGCTCGTTCTGCAGCGTCTTGATGCGGGCGATGTCGCGACGGACTTCGCGAACCCGGCTCGGCTTTTCGAGCTGGCTGGTCGCGGCCTGGAAGCGCAGGTTGAATGCCTCGCGCTTCAGGTTGCCGAGCTCTTCGCCCAGCTGGTCCTCGGTCTTCGCACGAAGATCGGTTGCCTTGGTCATGTCTATCAACCCTCCAGGTGCGAGGTGTCGCCAAGACGGGCGACGACCTTGACCTTGATCGGCAGCTTCATCGCCGCACGCTCGAACGCTTCTGCCGCGAGCGGGCCGGGAACGCCGTCGAGCTCGAACAGGATACGGCCGGGCTTGACGCGCGCCACCCAGAATTCCGGCGAGCCCTTGCCCGAGCCCATGCGGACTTCCGCCGGCTTCGACGACACCGGCACGTCCGGGAAGATGCGGATCCACAAGCGACCAGCGCGCTTGATGTGACGCGTGATCGCGCGGCGGGCCGCCTCGATCTGACGCGCGGTGATCCGGTCGGGCTCCATGGCCTTCAGGCCATAGGATCCGAAGTTCAGCGAAGTGCCGCCCTTGGCATCGCCATGGATGCGGCCCTTGAACTGCTTGCGGTGCGCGAACTTTTTCGGTTGCAGCATGTCTCTGTCCTAGCCTTAGCGGCGATCGTCGCGCGCGGGGCGCACGCCGGAAGTCTGAGCTTCCATGTTGAGGCGGTCCTGCGACATCGGGTCATGGCCGAGAATCTCGCCCTTGAAGACCCAGACCTTGACGCCGCAAACCCCGTAGGAGGTGTGCGCGGTCGCCTCCGCATAGTCGATGTTGGCGCGCAGCGTGTGCAGCGGCACCCGGCCCTCGCGGTAGCTTTCCGAACGCGCGATCTCGGCGCCGCCGAGGCGGCCGCCGCACGCGACGCGAACGCCGTCAGCGCCGAGGCGCATGGCGGACTGCACCGCACGCTTCATGGCGCGGCGGAAGGCGATACGGCGCTCGAGCTGGTCGGCAATGCCCTGCGCGACGAGCTTGGCATCGACTTCCGGCTTGCGGATCTCGACGATGTTCAGGCTGACGTCCGACGAGGTCATCTTGCCGATCTGCTTGCGCAGCTTCTCGATGTCCGCACCCTTCTTGCCGATGATGACACCGGGGCGGGCTGCGTAGATCGAGATGCGGCACAGCTTGGCAGGACGCTCGATCACGACCTTCGAGATCGCCGCCTGCGGCAGCGTATCGACGATGAACTTGCGGATGCGCAGATCTTCCAGGAGGAGCCGGCCATAGTCGGCGCCCTCGGCGAACCAGCGGCTGTCCCAGGTCCGGTTGATCTGGAGGCGCAGGCCGATCGGATTGCTCTTCTGACCCATTATGCTTCTTCCTGCTCGCGGACGACGATGCGAAGACGGCTGAACGGCTTCAGGATGCGGGTGGACTTGCCACGGCCGCGGGTCGCGAAGCGCTTCATCGTGATCGACTTGCCGACCGACGCCTCGGCGACGACGAGCGCGTCGACATCGAGGTTGTGGTTGTTTTCCGCGTTCGCAATCGCCGACGCGAGAACCTTGCGGGCTTCCTCGGCCATGCCCTTCTTGGAGAAGGCCAGGATGTTGAGCGCGTCGCCAGCCTTGCGGCCGCGGATCAGGCCCGCAACCAGGTTGAGCTTCTGCGCCGAACCGCGGATCTGCGTGCCGACCGAGAGAGCCTCGTTGTCGGCGACGCGACGGGGTGCCTTAGGCTTAGACATCAGCGCTTGCCCTTCTTGTCCGCGGCGTGGCCGGGGAAGAAACGGGTCGGCGCGAACTCGCCGAGCTTCATGCCCACCATGTCCTCGTTGACCGAGACCGGCACGAACTTGCGGCCGTTATAGACGCTGAAGGTCAGGCCGACGAAATCGGGCAGGATCGTCGAGCGGCGCGACCAGGTCTTGATCGGCGCACGCGCGTTGGTTTCCTGCGCGGTCTGCGCCTTCTTCAGCAGATGGAGGTCCACGAACGGACCCTTCCAGACTGAGCGAGCCATGTTAGCCCTTCCTCTTCGTCGAATGACGCGACCGGATGATCATCTTGTCGGTCGACTTGTTGTGACGAGTGCGAGCACCCTTCGTCGGCTTGCCCCACGGCGTGACCGGATGACGGCCGCCCGAGGTACGGCCTTCGCCGCCGCCGTGCGGATGGTCGACCGGGTTCTTGGCGACACCGCGCGTCAGCGGGCGCTTGCCCAGCCAACGGTTGCGGCCTGCCTTGCCGAGGTTGGTGTTCTGGTTGTCCGGATTGGACACCGCACCGACCGTCGCCATGCAATTGCCGTGGATGTAGCGCTGCTCGCCCGAGTTCAGGCGAACGATCACCATCCCGCGATCACGACCGACGACCTGCACATAAGTGCCTGCCGAACGGGCGATCTGACCGCCCTTGCCCGGCTTCATCTCCACATTGTGGACGATGGTGCCGACAGGCATCGATGCGAGCTCCATGGCGTTGCCCGGCTTCACGTCGGTCTTCTTCGCGGCGATCACCTTGTCGCCGACGGCGAGGCGCTGCGGCGCGATGATGTAGGCGACGTTCGACTTGCCCTCGGGCGAATCGCCATAGTTGATCAGCGCGATGAAGGCGGTGCGGTTGGGATCATATTCGATCCGCTCCACGGTGCCTTCCACGTCCCACAGGCGGCGCTTGAAATCGACGATGCGATAGCGCTGCTTGTGACCGCCGGCGATGCCGCGCGAGGTGACATGGCCCTTGTTGTTGCGGCCGCCCGACTTGCTCTTGCCTTCGGTAAGCGCCTTGATCGGACGACCCTTGAACAGGTTCGAACGATCGATGAGGACCAGGCCGCGCTGCGACGGGGTCGTCGGATTATAATTTTTGAGTGCCATCGCCTCAGATTCCCGTCGTCACGTCGATCTGGTCGCCGTCGGCGAGCGTCACGATCGCTTTCTTCATGTCCGAGCGCTTGTAGGGAGCGCCCTTCCACTTCTTGGTCTTGCCCTTCTGGACGATCGTGTTGACGCCGGTGACCTTGACCGAGAACAGCGCCTCGACGGCGGCCTTGATCTCGGGCTTGGTGGCGTCGCCAGCGACCTTGAACACAACGGCGTTGTGCTCGGACATCATCGTGGCTTTCTCGGTGATGTGCGGCGCGAGGATCACGTCATAATGACGGTTATCGATCGCGGCCTGTTGCTTCTTAGCCATTGAAGCGCGCCTCCAGCTTTTCGACGGCAGCGCGGGTCAGGACCAGCGTGTCGTGCTTCAGGATGTCATAGACGTTGGCGCCTACGGCCGGCATCACGTTGACCTTGTGCAGGTTGCCCGCTGCCAGCGCGAAGCTGTTGTCGACCATGTCGCCGTCGATGACGAGCGTCTTGCCGAAGTTCAGCTTCTCGAGATTGCCGACCAGCGTCTTGGTCTTGTTCTCGGCGACCGCCAGGCTGTCCATGATGACCAGCGAGCCCGCCTTGGCATGGCTCGAAAGCGCCATCTTGAGGCCGAGCGCGCGGATCTTCTTGTTCAGCGACGGATTGAAGTCGCGGACGCGGGCGCCGTGCGCCTTACCGCCGCCGATGAAGATCGGAGCGCGGCGATCGCCGTGACGTGCCGTACCGCCGCCCTTCTGGCGACCGAACTTCTTGCCGGTGCGCGCGACATCCGAACGCTCGCGGGTGCCGCGGGCAGTGCCGCGACGCTTTTCGAGCTGCCAGGTGACGACGCGGTGCAGGATGTCGGCACGCGGCTCGACGGCGAAGATCTCGTCGTTGAGCTCGATGTCGCCCTTCTCGGCCGCGTCGAGGGTTTGAACCTTGATCTTCATGGTCAGCCCTCCTGGCCGGTGGTGTCGCCCTGGGGCACGTCGATCTCGGCATCGCTCTGACCGGCGCCGTGCGCGTCGGCTTCGGCAACGCCGGCAGCAACTTCTTCTGCACCGGGCAACGGCTCGAGCTCGTGGACCGCGCCGGGCTCGACCTCGGCCACGTGATGCTCTTCGCCCTTATGCTCCGGATCGCGGATGCCTGCGGGGAACGGCGCGCCTTCGGGGCGCGCGATCTTCACGCTGTCCTTGACGAACAGCCAGCCGCCCTTCGAGCCCGGGACCGAACCCTTGACGAAGAGAAGGCCGCGCTCGACGTCGGTGCCGACGATCTCGAGATTCTGCTGGGTGCGATACTTGTCGCCCATGTGCCCGGCCATCTTCTTGTTCTTGAAGACCTTGCCCGGATCCTGGCGCTGACCGGTCGAACCGAGCGAACGGTGCGAGACCGAGACGCCGTGGGTTGCGCGCAGACCGCCGAAGCCCCAGCGCTTCATGCCGCCCTGGAAGCCCTTACCCTGGGTCTTGCCCTGGATATCGACATATTGGCCGGCCACGTAGTGCGCAGCCGAGATTTCGGCGCCCACTTCGAGAAGGCCATCGGCGTCGACGCGGAATTCGTGGACCACCGCCTTGGGCTCGACTTCGGCCTTGCCGAAGTGGCCGCGCTGCGGCTTGGACACGTTCTTGCTCTTCGCCGTACCGGCGCCGAGCTGGACGGCGGTATAGCCGTCACGATCTTGTTCGCGGATGGAGATAACCTGCAGCCCTTCGAGCGCCAGGACCGTGACCGGCACGTGGCGGCCGTCGTCCTGGAACAGGCGGGTCATCCCCAACTTCTTCGCGATCACGCCAGTGCGCATGATCTGTTGCTCCTATACAGAGGCACCCTCGGGACCATTCCCTCGGGTGCGTGCCTCAGCCCAAAATATGATGCGAGCCCCCGTCTGGGCTGAACCCTGGCCGAAGCCGGGGTGACGGGGGACGCAGACCCGAGCAAGCTCGGCGGTATCCCTATCTCATGCCTGAGTGCGCGATCTGCGCCCTCTGGCCACTTGCGTTGGATCGGGATCGATCCGGTCGAGCGGCCTGCGCGAATCTCAAAAAGAGAGACGCGAATCTCGTGTGGAAGCGGGCCTTTAAGCCAGCTTGATCTCCACGTCAACGCCAGCGGCGAGGTCGAGCTTCATCAGCGCGTCCACCGTCTGCGGGGTCGGCTGCACGATGTCGAGCATGCGCTTGTAGGTGCGCGTCTCGAACTGCTCGCGCGACTTCTTGTCGATGTGCGGGCCGCGGTTGACGGTGAACTTGTCGATATGCGTGGGCAGCGGGATCGGACCACGGATGAGCGCACCGGTGCGGCGCGCGGTGTCGGCGATGTCGCCGGCAGCCTGATCGAGCACCCGATGATCGAACGCCTTCAGGCGAATGCGGATATTCTGCGTTTCCATGGACCCTACCGATGCGAAAGAGCGGGCGCCGTTGCCGGCGCTCTTGCTGTGTTGATACTAAAACTGGAGGCGGGCCACTACACGCGTGCGCCGATCGAATCAAGTATGCGCCCGGGATTTTTCCCTAGCATATGTGGTCACCAGCATTTGCCCTTCGGCTGGTTCGTCTCGGGCAGGATCCGCAGCCGGCGCTTGCCCCAATAGCTCAAGTCGATC
This sequence comes from Sphingomonas sp. M1-B02, assembly GCF_026167525.1. Lineage (NCBI taxonomy): Bacteria > Pseudomonadati > Pseudomonadota > Alphaproteobacteria > Sphingomonadales > Sphingomonadaceae > Sphingomonas > Sphingomonas sp. M1-B02. The sequence goes on from NZ_CP110679.1 coordinate 1,413,251, forward strand.
GAGAAGCGGACCGGCACCCCCGCCTTTGTGTAGATCGCCTGGTCGCCGCGATTATCGTCCAGGCCGGTGCGGCAGAGCTGCCAGCCCTGCGATTCGAGCAGCGTGCCGACGGCATTCACCGCGCTCTGGTCGCGGTCGTCCCAGACGGTCAGTTGATCGAAGCCGCCGCTGCCGTCGCTGTAGAGCAGGTCGACCGCCGCGGCGTAAGGCCCCTTCCCCGCCACCATCACGCCCTCCCGGCGGCACCGCAAGGACCGTCCGACCGTGCCGCAGCGGGTGAACCCCGCAGCCTGCGCTTCGGCCGCGCTTCCGCGTACGGGCAGCCCCTCGAACCAGAGCGCCGCGGGCGGCTTTCGCCGCTCTTCGCAACTCGCAAGCAGGACCAGCGGCAATAAGGTGGCATAGCGTCGCATCGAGATATCCACAGTACGATATCAGCCACCCAGCCTCAACCTCGCGCCGGATAGACACGAAAAAGCCCGGCCTCCTTGCGGAGACCGGGCTTATCGAACTCAGCCCTTGCGGGCGAAGCTTACTTGTCGATTGCGCTGACGACGCCGGCGCCGACGGTACGACCGCCCTCGCGGATCGTGAAGCGCTGGCCAACGTCCATCGCGATCGGTGCGATGAGCTTGATGCCGAGGGCAACTTCGTCGCCCGGCATGACCATCTCGGTGCCCTCAGGCAGATCGATCGTGCCGGTCACGTCCGTGGTGCGGAAGTAGAACTGCGGACGATAGTTGGCGAAGAACGGCGTGTGACGGCCACCCTCGTCCTTCGAGAGGACATAGACCGACGACTGGAAGTCGGTGTGCGGCTTGATCGAGCCCGGCTTGCAGAGAACCTGGCCACGCTCGACTTCGTCGCGACCAACGCCACGGATCAGCGCACCGACGTTGTCGCCAGCCTGGCCCTGATCGAGCAGCTTGCGGAACATCTCGACGCCGGTGACGACGGTCTTGCGGACTTCCGGATGGATGCCGACGATCTCGACTTCTTCACCAACCTTGATGATGCCGGTCTCGACGCGACCGGTGACGACCGTACCGCGGCCCGAGATCGAGAACACGTCCTCGATCGGCATCATGAACGGCTTGTCGAGCGGACGCTCGGGCTGCGGGATCGATTCGTCGACCGCCTTCATCAGCGCCAGGATCGCGTCCTTGCCGAACGTGTCGTTCGAGCCCGAAAGCGCGCAGGTTGCCGAACCGCGGATGATCGGAATGTTGTCGCCGTCGAATTCGCGCTTGGAGAGCTCCTCGCGGATTTCCATTTCGACCAGCTCGAGGATTTCCTCGTCGTCGACCAGATCGACCTTGTTCAGGAAGACGACCATGGTGGGAACGCCGACCTGCTTTGCGAGCAGGATGTGCTCCTTGGTCTGCGGCATCGGGCCGTCGGTGGCCGACACGACCAGGATCGCGCCGTCCATCTGCGCCGCGCCGGTGATCATGTTCTTCACATAATCGGCGTGGCCCGGGCAATCGACGTGCGCATAGTGCCGTGCGTCGGTCTCATACTCGACGTGCGCGGTCGAGATGGTGATGCCGCGCTCGCGCTCTTCCGGTGCCTTGTCGATGTTGGCGAAGTCGACGGCGGTGCCGCCGGTGGTCTCTGCCAGAACCTTCGTGATGGCGGCCGTCAGCGACGTCTTGCCATGGTCGACGTGACCGATGGTGCCGATGTTGAGATGCGGCTTGTTCCGCTCAAATTTTGCCTTCGCCATTATTTCCTACCTTCTGGAATCTGATTCGCGGCCTTCAGGGCGCCACGCGAACGGGGCCCCTTAGCGAGTCATTTGGGGTTACGCCAGCTTGGCCTTCACTTCGTCGGCCACATTTGCGGGCACTTCGTCGTAATGCGAGAACTGCATGCTGTACTGCGCGCGGCCCTGGGTGAACGAGCGGAGCGAGTTCACATAGCCGAACATGTTGGCCAGCGGGACCATCGCGTCGACCGTCTGCGCATTGCCGCGGCTGTCGGTGCCCTGGATCTGGCCTCGACGGCTGTTCATGTCGCCGATGACGTCGCCCAGATAATCCTCAGGCGTCACGACCTCGACCTTCATGATCGGCTCGAGCAGCTTGATGCCCGACTTCTGGGCCGCTTCGCGCATTGCGCCGCGGGCACAGATTTCGAACGCCAGCGCCGACGAATCGACGTCATGATAGGCACCGTCATACAGCAGGATCTCGAAGTCGATGATCGGGAAGCCGACCAGCGAGCCCGTGGCTGCCGTCTCGCGGAAGCCCTTCTCGATCGCGGGGATATATTCCTTGGGAATATTACCGCCCTTGATCTCGTCCTTGAAGATGATGCCCGAACCGCGCTCGCCCGGGGTCAGCTTGACCTTCACGCGACCGAACTGGCCGGTGCCGCCCGACTGCTTCTTGTGGGTATAGTCGATATCTACGGGCTTGCCGAGATATTCGCGATACGCCACCTGCGGCGCGCCGACATTGGCCTCGACCTTGAACTCGCGCTTCATGCGATCGACCAGGATCTCGAGATGGAGCTCGCCCATGCCCTTGATGATGGTCTGGCCGCTCTCCGCATCCGAAGACACGCGGAACGACGGATCCTCGCGCGCCAGGCGATTGAGCGCGACGCCCATCTTCTCCTGGTCGGCCTTGGTCTTGGGCTCCACCGACAGCTCGATCACCGGCTCGGGGAATTCCATCCGCTCGAGAATGATCGGCGCGTTGATGGCGCACAGCGTGTCACCGGTCGTGGTGTCCTTGAGACCCGCCAATGCGACGATGTCGCCGGCATAGGCCACCTGGATGTCCTCGCGGTCGTTGGCATGCATCAGCAGCATGCGGCCGACCTTTTCCTTCTTGTCCTTGACCGAGTTCGTGACCTGCGACGCGGTCTCGAGCTTGCCCGAATAGATGCGCGCGAAGGTCAGCGTGCCGACGAACGGATCGTTCATGATCTTGAACGCCAGTGCCGAGAAAGGCACGTCGTCCGACGAAGGACGCTCGTCCGGCGTCACGCCGTCGAGCTTGAGGCCCTGGATCGCGGGAACGTCGAGCGGCGAAGGCAGATAGTCGACCACGGCGTCGAGCAAGGGCTGCACGCCCTTGTTCTTGAACGCCGAGCCGCACACCACCGGCACGAACGCCATGCTGAGCGTGCCCTTGCGGATCAGCGCCTTGAGGTCGGCGACCGACGGCTCATTGCCTTCGAGATAGGCTTCCATGAGGGCGTCGTCCTGCTCGACAGCCATCTCGATCAGCTCGCTACGATACTTGGCGGCCTTGTCGGCGAGATCCTCAGGGATGTCCGCATATTCGAACTTCGCGCCCAGGCTCTCCTCGAGCCAGATGATCGCGCGGTTCTCGACCAGGTCGACGAGACCCTTGAAGCCGCCTTCCATGCCGATCGGGAGATACAGCACCGCCGGACGCGCGCCGAGGCGCTCGATGATCGAGTTGACGCAGAAATAGAAGTCGGCGCCGGTGCGGTCGAGCTTGTTGATGAAGCACATCCGCGGCACGCCGTACTTGTCGGCCTGACGCCACACGGTCTCGGACTGCGGCTCGACGCCGGCAACGCCGTCGAAGCAGGCGACCGCGCCGTCGAGCACGCGCAGCGAACGCTCGACTTCGATCGTGAAGTCGACGTGGCCCGGCGTGTCGATGATGTTGATCAGATGCTCTTCGCCCTTGCCTTCGGCGGCACGCCACTTGCACGTCGTCGCGGCGGACGTGATCGTGATCCCGCGCTCCTGCTCCTGCTCCATCCAGTCCATCGTCGCGGTGCCTTCATGCACTTCGCCGATCTTGTAGGACTTGCCGGTGTAATAGAGGATGCGCTCGGTCGTCGTCGTCTTGCCGGCGTCGATATGCGCCATGATGCCGATGTTACGATAGCGGTCGAGCGGATGGCTGCGGGCCATGATCGTGGTCCTTGCTAGATAATAGTGTGATGAGCGCCTGGACGCTCAGGGAAAAAAGAGCTTCGCGATCGCCGCTCCAGCGCCCAGAAGCGCTGCGATGGCGATCAGACCCTGGAAGACGGTGGCGAAGGGCAGGATCTTGGTATCGACGCCTGCCTTCAGACGCTCTGCCTCTATCCTGAGCCGTTCGGCTTCCAACTTCAGACGTTCCGCCTGAAGCTTCTGGCCTTCGAGTTGCAGCTTCTCGCTGTTGGACATGATCTCACGAAGGCGTGCGAGTCGCTCGTCAAAATCGAACTGATCGCTGCCAATGTGAGTTGCCATGCGCTACCTCTCGAAGGCCTATATAGCAATTACCAGCGGCGCTGATAAGCCCGCTTACCAGCGGTAGTGCGAGAAGGCGCGGTTGGCTTCGGCCATCCGGTGCGTGTCTTCGCGCTTCTTCACTGCGTTGCCGCGGTTGTTGGCGGCATCCATCAGCTCGCCCGAGAGGCGTGCCGACATGGTGTGCTCGCTGCGATTGCGGGCGGAGGTGATCAGCCAGCGGATCGCCAGCGCCTGGGCGCGCTCGGGGCGCACCTCGACCGGGACCTGGTAGGTCGCACCGCCGACGCGGCGCGAACGGACTTCGATGCCCGGCTTGATGTTGTTCAGCGCGTCATGGAACACGCCGATCGGCTCGCGCTTGGCGCGCTGCTCGACGGTTTCCATTGCCGAATAGACGATGTTCTCGGCGACGGACTTCTTTCCGTCCAGCATCACCGAATTCATGAACTTCGACAGGACCTCATCACCGTAAACGGGATCAGGCAGGATTATGCGCTTTTCTGGGCGGCGACGACGTGCCATTTCAAATTCCTTTGTTCTTCAGCCGATCCGGAACCTGTCCGGGGCTTACTTTGGCTTACTTCGGACGCTTGGCGCCGTACTTGGAACGCGACTGGCGACGATCCTTGACACCCTGTGTATCGAGCACGCCGCGCAGGACATGGTAGCGCACGCCGGGAAGATCGCGAACGCGACCGCCGCGGATCAGCACGACCGAATGCTCCTGGAGGTTGTGGCCCTCACCGGGGATATACGAAATGACTTCGCGCTGGTTGGTCAGGCGGACCTTGGCCACCTTGCGCAGAGCCGAGTTCGGCTTCTTCGGAGTCGTCGTATAAACGCGGGTGCAAACGCCGCGCTTCTGCGGATTTGCTTCCATCGCAGGGACCTTGGACTTGGCCTTCTGCGGCTCGCGGCCCTTGCGGACCAGCTGGTTGATCGTTGGCATGAAAGCCCTTCACCTTGTGTTGCCCGGATGCTCCGGAGGTTACTTTGCTGGGATAACGAGAGAATACGAAAAGGCCCCGGGTGTACTCGACCCCCCGGGCCATTGCGTCTCCAGCAACGTTCAGCTCTTTGTTCCGCGAGGGGAAATGGCCGTGAGGCCCCCTTGTGGAACGGTGGCGCCTATAACGGCGCTCGGCCTGTCGGTCAATGCCCGGGGGACGCTTCCGCCGCACTCCGGCATAACGGAGCGCTAACGGGTTGCGGTCTATGCCCGGGCGATGTTCGTGATGCTCCCTTACCCCAGGTTCCGGCCGCTGGCCATCGCACTCTATGCACTTGGCGGGACCTTGCTCCTCGGAGTCGCGGGCCCCGCGATGCCGGGACTTTGGGAGCTGCTCGGCGCGCTGGGGCTGCTTCCGCTGCTCGGCCTTGTGCTCGCAGGCGGCGCCGGCCTGCTCGCCTGCCACCTGGCCCAGCTTACCGCCGTCCCGCTCGGCCGCGCGTCGTTCGCCAAGGCGGCCCTGCCCGCTTTCCTGATCCCGGCAGCGGCGATTCCTGCGATGGGCGTCGCCGCCCTGCTGCCCCCGCTGGCGATTGCCGTCATCCTCGCGCGCCGGGTGCCCGAGCAACGCGACGCAGGCCTGATCGCCACCCTCGGCACGCTCGCCGGCCTTGCCGCTGCCGGCTTGGGGAATGCCTGGCTCGGGAGCGGCGCGTCGATCGCGATGCTGGCCGCGGCCTGGCTTTCGCTGCATCGGAGCGGGAAACCCGCCGGAAACGACGATCCGGGATTGGAACGGATGCGTGACATTATGAGGCTGCCCGAAGGCGCCGCTTATGCTAGGCAACGAGGCGGGAGTCGAAGCCCGTGCCAAGGGGACTGAGCGTATGTTCAACAGCCACCGCAACAGCCGCGACGAGCGCGCCGCCCCCCCTGCCCCATCGCAACAGACCAGCCGCGGCGCCCGCGGCATGTTTTCGGTGATCGGCCCCGACGTCACGGTCACGGGCGCCGTCACTGCCAGCGCCGACCTTCATATCGATGGCCGGGTCGAGGGCGACGTGACCTGCGGGACGCTTGCCCAAGGCGCCGAGAGCCAGATTTTCGGCAGCGTTACCGCCGACACCGCACGGATCGCCGGCTCGATCGAAGGCACCGTCCGCGTCAAGCAGCTCACCATCGAGCGTTCGGCCAAGATCACCGGCGATGTCGAATATGAGAATATCACGATCGAGAATGGCGGGCATGTCGACGGCCGCCTCAAGCATATGAGCTCGATCGACGCGAGCGCCGCCGCGGGGCCGCGCGCCGTGCCCAGCACTCCGCTCGCGCCCGCCGCCGACGAAGCCGCCTGACGCCCGAATGCAGAAAGGCGCGACCCCGATCTGGGACCGCGCCTTTTCTACTTCGCCGCTCTCCCTGACGGAGAGCGATAGGATCACATGTCCTGGATCTTGGTCAGATGCGCCTGGATCAGCTTGCCGGCGTCGGTCGCGAACGTCTTGAGCTCGGGCACGTCGCCGCTCGTTGCATAGCCCTGCACCAGCGACAGCGCCATTTCATGCGCCGCGATCTGCTGGGTCTTGTAGAGCGTATCGAAGGCAGTGCCCTCCGCCGCGCGCAGGGCCGAGAGGTTGGCCTCCTGCTCGGCGGTGAGCGCCGGATTCGGGACGATCGCAGGCGTAGCCTTGCCGGCGGCAGCCATGAGCTTCTGCGTCGAGGTATTATGCTGCTCGACCATCATCGCGCCGAATTGCTTGAGCGGAGCGGCCGTTGCCTTCTCCTGCGCCAGCTTGCCGGCCTCGACTTCGAAATAGTCGCTGGCGCCGACGGCGTTAACGAAGGTCTGCGAGGGCGACATCATCGCGTCTGCCATCATCGCATTGTCAGCCAGGTTGGCTTCGGTGCCGAGATCGGTTGCCATCATATTGTCGGCATTGCTGTTGGTCATGGCGGTGTCGTTGCCGCCGCACGCGCCGAGAGCGAGCATGGGCGCGAACGCCAGAATGGCTAAAGTCTTCATATCGAAATCCTCCCTGTGAAGCAGGACCAACGAAGCCCGAGGGTCGCTGTTCCGCTTTCTGCGGTGAGGCGATCAGGCGGCGCGGAGTTCGGCGAGGAAGAAATCGAGCTGGCCCGCAAGCGCACCAGCGCCGTCGCGCAGCCGCAACGACAAGGTTTCCATGTCTCCGGCACTGGCCGAGGCCGCACGCGAAGTGCCGCCGATCGCCTCGACATCGTGGCGGATCCCGGTGCTGGCATCCACGGCCTCCTCGACATTGCGCGCGATGGTGCGGGTGGCGACCTCCTGTGCGGCGACCGCGGATTCGACGCCACCTGCCAGCGCGGCCATCGCCTCGATAGCGCGTTCGACCTGCGCATGGCCAAGCGCCACTTCGTCGATACCGATTCGTATCTCGTCGACGTGGCGCGCGATCCGCGCCGCCGCGGTGCCGGTTTGCGACGAGAGCAGCTTCACCTCATTGGCGACGACGGTGAACCCGCGTCCCGCTTCGCCTGCACGCGCGGCTTCGATCGTGGCGTTGAGCGCGAGCAGGTTCACCTGCCGCGCGATCTCGCCGATCAGCCCGATGACCGAATCGATCGTCTGCGCCGAGCGGAGAAGCTCGCGGGTGCGCTCGCTGCCGGCGGCGACGAGATTTGAGGCTGTCGCCGCAGCGGCCTTTGCCTCTGCACTGCTCCGGGCGATCATCCCCAGCGACCCCGCCAGATCGCGGCCACGATCGGCGATCTCGCTGATGTTCAGGCTCGTCTGCGACGCGGCGGACGCCACCGCGATGGCACGATCGCCGGTGTCTGCGGCCCGCTCTGCAGTCGCGGCGGCGCTATGCTCGATCTGCTCCGAAAGCGCCGTCATCGCCCGTGAAAGCGCAGTCACCTGCGCCTCGAAATTCTCGCTGGCGACTTCGATCCGTTCGGCGCGGGCGATGCGGGCGGCCGAGGTCGCGCGTTCGGTATCGGCGGCGATGTGCATCAGCCGGCGATTGCTTAAGATCGCGTGAAGCTGCCCGCCCCGCGTCAGGATCATCCCCTCGGATCCGTTGGACGCGCGATACTGCGCCACGATCTCGCTCGCGCGTAACGAAATCTCGGCGGTCGGACAGGCGCGGACATGCTGGCGCACGCCGTGGCCGTAACTCGGATTCTGGAGCAAGGCATGGCCGAACGGATTGAGCAGCAGCTTGCGCACATCCTTCTCGAAAATCGCGCCGATCGGCCGCTGGTCCTCGTCCACCACCGGAATCAGGCGGAGATCGATATCGGCATTGAAGCTTTCGACCGCCTGGAACAGCGAATCCTGGAGCGTCAGCCGGACGGGCGCCGCCTCGCTCCTGCTGAGCCGGATTTGCGGCGTGGACTGGGGTTCGACGGAGACGAGCGGCGCGCTTTGCATGGGCTCGGTCTAAGTGGAGACGGTAAAGAGCGAATTTACCGTTGGTTACAGTAGGAAGACAAAGCAGATTTATTTCGCGATTGCAGCAAGCCCGCCCGCGACCTAGGGCAGTGCCTGCGACAGGTGTCCCGCAAGGGATGAAAAGGGAATCCGGTTCGAACCCGGAGCTGCCCCCGCAACTGTAACCGGCGAGCCGGCGCGCCAACAAGCCACTGGAGGCATTCCGGGAAGGCGGCGCCAAGGCAGCGACCCGGGAGCCAGGAGACCTGCCGGTCGCAGTCGATTCCTTTGCGCGGGCGGGGTGCACCGGGCGAACGGGGGGAGAAACCTCCGTGTGAGCGACGCCGTACCGGGTCGCTGCGTCCGTCGAGGCGGCGGCCCTGCAAGAGGTGTCTTTGCCGGGTGTCGTTGCTGCTGCCTGCCCTTTCGAAAGCGCTGCGCACGGGGCCCGTCTTGCTGTGCCTGCTGGCGGCGGCGTGCGCCGACCAGCCGCCGCGCGGGGGCGGCATCGTCTCGACCAACCCCTGCGCCGACGCGATGCTTGTCGAATTGGTGCCGCACGATCGGATCGCGTCGATCAGCCATTATTCGGCCGATCCCGCCGCGACCTCGATCGACCTGGCGCTGGCCCGCCGCTTCCGCACCAATGCGGGGACTGCGGAGGAGATCATCGCAATGCGGCCCGATCTGGTGGTCGCGAGCGCCTTCACGTCCCCCTCGACGCGCGAGGCCTTCGCGCGGGCCGGGATGAAGACCCTGTATCTCGATTCCCCCGTGACGATCGACGCCAGCAAGAAGCAGGTCCGCGAACTCGCCGCGGCGGTGGGTGCGATCGCCGCGGGCCAGGCGATGATCGCGCGGATCGATCACGCCTTGGCAGCAACATCGCCCTCGGGGCCGCAGGTCCCTGCCCTCCTGTGGATCGGCGGCAACCTCGTCTCGGGGGGCGGCACCTTGCTGCACGAGATGATGGTCAAGGCCGGTTTCTCGGACCATGCCGCGCATTATGGGCTTCAGAATACCGGCTATCTGCCGATCGAGCATGTCCTGATCGATCCGCCGCGGGTAATGCTGGTGCCCGATGCCGCCGGGCGCGACGCCGATTCGCGCGCGGCGCAGATGCGGGCCTGGGCGATCGCGCGCAGCAATGCCAAGGTCCACCAGGCGCACTTCCCGCGCAGCCTTGCCAATTGCGGAGGACCGGTGATCGCCAAGGCCATGACGAGGCTTGCCGAAGTCCGGCGCGAGGTGGGAGAGTGATCCGCTGGTCACCCTCACCCTTCCCAACTCTATCGCGATGGGCCCCTTCCCTCTCCCGTTGGGAGAGGGAGGGAGGCGCAAAGCGCCGGAAGGGTGAGGGTGAGGGGCTGTGAACCGCCCGCTCCTCCTCACCACCCTCGCCGCCCTGGTGGCGCTCCTCTTCGCCGGCTCGCTAATGGCGGGCAAGGCGTGGGTTCCCTTTGACGCCTGGTTCTCCGCAGATCCGCGCTGGTGGATCATCGCCGAGCTGCGCCTGCCGCGCGCGATCCTGGGCCTTGCGATCGGCGCGGCGCTGGGGCTGACCGGCGCGGTGCTGCAGGGCTATCTGCGCAATCCGCTGGCGGACCCTGCGGTCGTCGGCGTCTCGTCGAGCGCGGCGCTGGGCGCCGTCGCGGCGATCGTCTTGCTGTCCGCCAGCGCGCCGCTGGTCATCTTCGCCTGCGCGATGCTCGCCGCGTGCGGATCGATGCTGCTGCTGGCAGGCCTCGCGTGGCGCGCCGACAGCGCAGTCGCCTTCATCCTCGCCGGCACCGTCCTCGCCAGCCTGAGCGGCGCGCTCACTGCCTTCCTGATCTCGATCGCCCCCAATCCCTTCGCCACCGCCGAGATCATCGACTGGATCATGGGTTCGCTGACCGATCGCAGCTTCGCCGAGGTCGAGCTTGCACTGCCCTTCATCGCGATCGGCTGCGCGCTGCTCCTCTGCACCGGCCGCGCGCTCGACGCGCTGACGCTGGGCGAGGATGCCGCCCGCTCGCTCGGAGTCCGGCTGGCGCGCACCCAGCTGCTGATCGTGCTCGGCACCGGCCTCGCGGTCGGCGCCAGCGTTGCGGTGACCGGGGTAGTCGGGTTCGTCGGGCTGATCGTCCCGCATCTGCTGCGCCCGCTGACCGGGGCCAGGCCCTCGGCCCTCCTGCTCCCCAGCGCGCTGGGCGGCGCGGCGCTGACGCTCGCGGCGGACAGCCTCGTCCGGCTCGGCCCCGGCGCGTCGGAGATCCGGCTCGGCGTGGCGATGGCGCTGCTCGGCACGCCCTTCTTCTTCGTCCTGCTGCTGCGGATGCGGAGGTGGGCATGGAGCTGACCGTCCGCGACCTCAGCGTGAGCCTGGGCAACCGCCGCGTGCTCGAGGGAGTCGACGCCAGCTTCCAGCCGGGCCGCGTCACCGCGATCCTCGGCGCCAACGGATCGGGCAAATCGACGCTTGTCCGCACGCTCGCGGGGCTGCTCGACGCCGATGCCGGCCATGTGAGGCTAGGCACGCGGCACATGGGCCGGATCGAGCCGCGCGAGCGGGCACGGCTGATCGGCTACCTGCCGCAGGACCCGGTGGTGCATTGGAACCTGGCGGTGCGCGAACTGGTCGCGCTCGGCCGCCTCCCCCACCGCTCGCCCTTTGCTGGCAGGTCGAACGAAGACGCCGAGGCGATCGGGGCGGCGATGGCCGCCACCGACACCTTCCCCCTCGCCGATCGCGGCACCGACCAGCTTTCGGGCGGCGAGCGCGCGCGCGTCCTGCTGGCGCGGGTACTGGCCGGCGCGCCGCAGTGGCTGCTCGCCGACGAGCCGCTGGCAAGCCTCGATCCGGTCCACCAGCTGGCCCTGCTCGATCAGCTCCGCGCGCTCGCCGCGTCGGGGATGGGGGTGGTGATCGTCCTCCACGATCTGATCCAGGCCGCGCGCGCCGCCGACGATGTGCTGCTGCTGAAAGGCGGCAAGGTCGTGGCGTTCGGAACCGCCGCCGAGGCCTTGTCGCACCAGCCGCTCCGCGAGGCGTTCGGCGTCGAGGTGATGGTCATCCCCGACGAGCAAGGTCGTCTCCTCCCGGTACCGATCGGTCGCTCGAAGGGCTGACAGCGGCGTCGCGCTGTGCGACGCAAGATAATTACAGGAAGGCGATTCGCGCCTCGAACCCCGGGGGAGACCATCATGCGCATCGCGGCGACCCGCCTGTTCCTGTTCCTTGCGGCGTCGATGCTGCTGGTCCGCGCCGATGCGATGGCCCAGAGCGCCGGGGTGCCGGCAAAGCGCATCGCCCTCACCTTCGACGATGCTCCCCGCGCGCCCGGCGCCTTCCTCACGCCCGACGAACGCGGCAAGCGGCTGCTCGCGGCGCTCAGGGCGGCGGGCGTTCGCCAGGTCGCCTTCTTCGTCAATCCGGGCGCTGTGAAGGGCGAGGCCGATACCGCGCGGCTGTCAGGCTATGCCGCGGCCGGCCATGTCCTCGCCAATCACAGCTTCACTCACCCGCACCTGAAATCGACCGACGCCGCCGCCTATCTCGCCGACATCGACAAGGCCGAGACCTGGCTGAAGGGCCGCCCCGGCTATCGCCCCTGGTTCCGCTTCCCATTCCTCGACGAAGGCGGGCCCGACAAGGCCAAGCGCGATGCGGTGCGCGCCGGGCTCAAGGCGCGCGGGCTGCAGAACGGCTATGTCACCGTCGACGGCTCGGACTGGAACATGGAGCAGCTAACGATCGACGCGGTGAAGGCCGGCAAGACGATCGACCGGGCAGCGCTGCGCGACCTCTATGTCGAGACGCATGTGGAATCGGCCAATTTCGCGCACGGGCTGATGCAGCAGGCGATCGGCCGAGCTCCCGCGCAGGTGATGCTCCTCCACGAAACCGACCTCGCCGCACTCTATATCGGCGACCTGATCGCGGCGCTGCGCAAGGATGGCTGGGAGATCATCTCCCCCGACCGCGCCTATGCCGACCCGATCCACGAAGCGATGCCCGACACCCCCTGGGCCGCCGGCACGCTCACCGAGGCGCTGGCCTGGGAGAAGAAGCTGCCCGCGCCGCGTTGGTATGCGCGCAACGACACCAAGATCGCCAACGCGCTGTTCGCGGCGCGCGTATTGCACCAAGAGGCCCAATGACCCAGTTCGAACTCACCGACGAGCAGCGCCAGATCCAGGAGATGGCGCGCGCCTTCACCGCCGACGCCATCACCCCGCATGCGGCGGAATGGGACGAAAAGCATATCTTCCCGCGCGAGACGATCCGCGCCGCGGCCGAACTCGGCTTCGCCTCGATCTACGTCTCCGAAGAGAGCGGCGGGATCGGGCTCGGGCGGCTCGAATCGGCGCTGATCATGGAGGCGATGGCCTATGGCTGTCCCTCGACCAGCGCGTTCATCTCGATCCACAACATGGCCGCCTGGATGATCGATCGCTTCGGCGCGCAGGCGGTGAAGGACAAATATCTGCCGTCGCTGATCACCATGGACAAGCTCGCCAGCTATTGCCTGACCGAGCCGGGCTCGGGCTCCGACGCGGCGGCGCTCAAGACGCGCGCGGTGAAGGACGGCGACGACTATCTCGTCACCGGCACCAAGCAGTTCATCTCGGGCGGCGGCGAGAATGAGATCTATGTCACGATGGTCCGCACCGGCGAGGAGGGGCCCAAGGGCATTTCCTGCCTCGTGATCGAGAAGGACATGCAAGGCGTCAGCTTCGGCGCGCAGGAGCGCAAGCTGGGCTGGCATTCGCAGCCCACTGCGCAGGTCAATCTCGACAATGTCCGCGTGCCGGCGGAGAATCTGGTCGGTGCCGAGGGCGAGGGGTTCCGCATCGCGATGATGGGGCTCGACGGCGGCCGGCTGAATATCGGCGCATGCTCGCTGGGCGGCGCGCAACGCTGCCTGGACGAGGCGATCGCCTATACCAAGGATCGCCAGCAGTTCGGCAAGGCCATCGCCGACTTCCAGAATACCCAGTTCACGCTGGCGGACATGGACACCGAGCTCCAGGCGGCGCGCGCCTTGCTCTATCTCGCCGCAGCGAAGGTCACGGCCAATGCGCCGGACAAGACCCGCTTCGCGGCGATGGCCAAGCGCTTCGCGACCGACACCGGCTCGTCGGTGGTCGATCGCGCGCTGCAGCTGCATGGCGGCTATGGCTATCTGATGGACTATCCGATCGAACGCTTCTGGCGCGATCTGCGGGTGCATTCGATTCTTGAGGGGACGAACCAGGTGATGCGGATGATCGTCGGGCGCGAGCTGGTGCGGCAGTGATGACCGACGTCCTGACCCTCACCGAAGGCCAGATCGGCCGCATCCGCCTGAACCGCCCCAAGGCGCTCCACGCGCTCAACAGCGCGATGTGCGCCGAGATGCTCGAAGCCCTCGGCAACTGGCGCGACGACCCCGCGGTCGAGGCCGTGCTGATCGACCATGCCGAGGGCCGCGGTTTCTGCGCCGGGGGCGACATCCGCATGATCGCCGACAGCGGCGCGGCGGACGGGGCTGCGGCGCGCGATTTCTTCCGGGTGGAATATCAGCTCAACCACCGGCTGTTCACTTACGCCAAGCCGGTCGTCGCCTTCATGGACGGGATCACGATGGGCGGCGGCGTCGGCATCGCGATGCCCGCCCGGTTCCGCGTCGCGACCGAAAACACCCGCTTTGCGATGCCCGAGACCGGGATCGGGCTGTTCCCCGACGTCGGCGGCGGCTGGTATCTCTCGCGGCTGCCGGGCAAGATGGGCGCGTTTGTCGCGCTGACCGGCGCCCGGCTGAACGGCGGCGAATGCCTGGCGCTCGGGCTGGCCACGCATTTTCTGCCTGCCGAGCGGCTGGAGGAGGCCAAGAGCCGAATCGCTGCCGATCCGCGGACGATTGCCGAAATCCTCGATTCGCTTGCTGCCCCTGCGCCCGAAGCCGCGATCCTGTCCCACAGCACCGACATCGATCGGCTGTTCGCCGGCGAGAGGTTCGAAGAGATCCTTGCCGCACTCGAGGAAGACGGCGGCGAATGGGCGCAGCAGCAGCGCACCACGCTGCGCACCAAATCGCCGCAGGCGTGCAAGGTCTCGCTCCACCTGCTCCAGCAGGCGCGGCACATGCCGACCTTCGAGGACGAGATGCGCCAGGAATATGCCGTCGCGACCCGCGTCGTGCAGCGCCCAGACTTCGCCGAGGGCGTCCGCGCCGTCATCATCGACAAGGACAATGCCCCCCGCTGGCAGCCCGCCACCCCCGAGGGCGTCAGCGACCATGTCATCGACCAGATTTTCGCCCCCCTGCCCGAGGCAGAGGCCTGGGCACCGGCCTGACCCACCGCCGTCATCCCGGCGAAAGCCGGGATCCAGAGCCACGAAGGACGTCACTTGCGACCCTGGATCCCGGCTTGCGCCGGGATGACGAAGAAAAGGATTTGAGATGAGCTACGAAACCATCCTCGTCGAGCAGAAGGGCGCCGTGACGCTCGTCACGCTCAACCGCCCGCAGGCGCTCAACGCGCTGAACTCGCAGATCCTGAGCGAATTGCTCGAAGCGATGCGCGCGTTCGACACCGATCCGTCGCAGGGCTGCGCGGTGATCACCGGCAGCGAGAAGGCCTTCGCCGCGGGCGCCGACATCAAGGAGATGCAGGCCCAGGGCTTCGCCGACATGTACGGGCATGATTTCTTCGCCGGCTGGGACGCGTTCACCCGCACGCGCAAGCCGATCATCGCCGCGGTCTCGGGCTATGCGTTGGGCGGCGGCTGCGAGCTGGCGATGATGTGCGACTTCATCCTGGCGGCGGACAGCGCCAGGTTCGGCCAGCCCGAGATCAAGCTGGGCGTCTCGCCCGGCATGGGCGGATCGCAGCGGCTTACGCGTGCCGTCGGCAAGTCCAAGGCGATGGAGATGGTGCTCACCGGCCGGATGATGGACGCGGCCGAGGCCGAGCGCGCCGGGCTGGTCAGTCGCGTGCTGCCCGCCGCCGACCTGCTTGACGACGCGCTCAAGACCGCGGCCACGATCGCCGCGATGGCGCCGCTGGCGGCCAAGGCGAACAAGGAAATGGTCGACGCCGCGTACGAGACGGGGCTGACACAGGGCGTCCAGTTCGAGCGCCGGCTGTTCCACGCGCTCTTCGGCACCGCCGACCAGAAGGAAGGCATGGCCGCCTTCGTCGAGAAGCGCCCGGGCCAGTGGACGGGCAAATGACCGGGCTTTAACCGCCTGTTTGCTCTCCCACGTGCAAGATAAGCGCATGCGCACGCTCATCCTGCTCCTCGCCCTCGCCGCCCCTGCTGCCGCCCAGCAGCAGCGCGCGCCCTTCGTCATCGCCGAAACCGGCCAGGGCTTCGCCACGATCGACGAGGCGGTGACTGCCGTGCGCGACGATACCGCGACGATCCTGATCGCGCCGGGCACCTATCGCCAATGCACCGTCCAGGCCGGCGGCAAGATCACCTTCAAGGCGGTCCAGCCCGGCACCGCGATCTTCGAATCGGAGACCTGCGAGGACAAGGCCGCCTTCGTCCTGCGCGGGCGCGGCTCGACGGTCGATGGCATCGTCTTCCGCGGCTATAGCGTCAATGACGGCAACGGCGCCGGCATCCGCATCGAGATGGGCGACCTGACCGTCACCAATACGATGTTCCTCGACAGCCAGGAAGGCATTCTCGGCGGCGGTCATCCCAGCACGCGCAACATCACGATCGATCGCTCGACCTTCTCGGGCCTCGGCCAGTGCGAGACCGAGAATTGCAGCCATTCCATCTATCTCGGCTTCAACGGCCGAGTGACGATCACCCGCTCGCGCTTCGACCGCGGCACCGGCGGCCATTATGTCAAACTGCGCGTGCCCGACGTCCAGATCGCCGACAACAGCTTCGACGACAGCGGCGGCAAGGGCACCAATTACATGATCGACCTCTCCGAAGGCGCGAGCGGGCTGATCACCCGCAACGTCTTCGTCCAGGGCCGCAACAAGGAGAACAATTCAGGCCTGATCGTGGTGGCGCCCGAGGGGAAGACCTATTCGTCCGCGGGCCTGCGCGTCGAGGGCAACAGCGCGACGATGGCGCCGGGCGCGACGGGCAACCCGGCGTTCGTCGCGGACCTGAGCGGCCAGCAGTTCGCGGTTTCCAATAACCAGCTCGGGCCCGGCATGCGGATGTTCGAGCGGCGGCGGTAAGCCTTGGGCCCGCCTTCGACCCAAACCGTCATCCCGGCGAAAGCCGGGATCCAGAGCCAGGCAGTGCGTCGCTTGTGAACCTGGATCCCGGCTTTCGCCGGGATGACGATTTTGAGGCGGGTTCGCTCAGCCGCCTGGGGCCCCAAAGTCAGCCACACGTCGTCCCCGGCCCCGCATCCAGGTCCAGGCACCGCCCGTCGATCACCACCGGCACCTTGAGCCCGATCAGCCCCGCCAGCGTCGGCGCGATGTCGACCGTCTCCACCGACAGCGGCTGCTCGAAGCCGGTCATCCCCTTGCGCCAGAACAGGATCGGCACGCGGCGGTCATAATCCCAGAAGCTGCCATGCGTCGCGACATAGCCGGGGCCCGGCACCGGGATCGGCGTCACCCGCGGGCGCAGCGCCACCACCAGATCGCCCGAGCGTCCCGGAAAATAGCTCGCCTTGGCGCGATCGAGCATCGACCAGGTCTCGGGCGGGCCCTTGGGCGCGGGCGCGGCCTGGATCTGCGCGGCGGTGTAGACGCCGTAAACCTGGGGATGCGCGCCGAAGCGCTGGATCGCCTCGGCCTGCACCGCGGCGCGCTGCGCCTTCGTCAGCGTGCGATCGATATAGACGTCGCCGAACGTGCCGCCGACCAGCACCGGATCGGCGCGGCCCATCCGCGCGGCGATCTCCTTGCCGATCGCGCCGGCACTGAAGGTGCGGTCGACGCGCTGGGCATCGGGGGCAGCATGATCGCGCTGGCGCTCGGGCATGTCGTTGCCGCCATGATCGGCGGTGAGCGCGACGGCATAATCGACGCCGCTCTCGTCCAGCGACGCGAACAATTTGCCAAGCGAACGATCGAGTGCGAACATCTGGAGGCACATCTCGCTGCCCTCGGTGCCCAGGCTGTGGCCGATGTAATCGGTGGCCGAGGCGCCGACGATGAGCAGATCGGTCTGCGGCCCCTGCCCCAGCTTCATCGCGTCGGCGAGCCCGGCGCCGAGCGCCAGGATCGATTCGTCGAATTCGGGCGAGGCGCGGAAGGCGCGCGCGTCGCCTGCGGCGCGGGCGAAGCGGCCGTCGCCGATCCGCATCGTCGGGGTCACTGCGATCGCCCGGCTGCGCGCCTGGCAGAAAGGCGGCATCTCCATCGGTTCCTGCGCCTGCGCGATCCGCGCGGCGATGCCCGCCTTCATCTGCGTGACCGGGGCAGGCTCGGCGCGGCCGGCGTAGGAGGCCAGCTGCTTGCCGTCCCACCACCAGAGCTCGTCGACCTTGTGGCCGCCCATCATCACCGCGGCGCGATCCTTGCCCGCGACCGATACGACGCGGGTGGCCGGGTTCACCGCCTTCATCCATTCGCCGAGTGTCGGCACCTTCAGATGCACGTCCGAGACGGTATATTTGGAAGAGCTGCTGCCGGCGATGCTCTCATCCTCGGCGCAGTAAATGGTCTTGTCCGCACGCTCCGCGCCGAGATCGGTCCAGTCGTTGGCGACGATGCCGCTGCGCGAGGGGCGCGCGCCGGTCAGGATCGTCGAATGGCCGGGGCAGGTCTCGGTCGCGGCGTGGCTCTGATAGCCCGAGGGGAACACCCCGCCGCTCAGCAGCCGTGCGAAGCCGCCGCTGAACTGGCCGCGATATTCGGCGAACAGATCGGCGGAGAGCTGGTCGACAGAGATCACCACGAGCAGCTTGGGCGCGGGCCGCGGGGCCGCCGCGGGGACTTCCTGCGCAACGGCCGGGGTGGCCGCGAGCAGCGCCAATCCGGCCGCGAGGGAAAATGCTAGCTTCATGGGGGCACTCCGGTGTCGAGAAAGCGTAGGCCAGCTATTGTCGATTGGCCGTTCCTGGGCAAGGACGGGCCATGGCCTGGCTTCGTTACCTGTTGATGTCGCTCGCTGCGTGGCTGACCCTGGGCAGCGCCGCGGCGCAGGCGCCGCATGTCCGCATCGAACTGGTCGCCGAGACCGATCGCCCCGCGCCCGGCAGCGAGGTCGCCCTGGCATTCGCGGCGACCCCGGAGAAAGGCTGGCACGCCTATTGGCAGAATCCGGGCGACGCGGGGCTGCCGGCGCGCGCCGAATGGAACCTGCCCGCCGGCGCAAGCGCGGGGGACATCCGCTACCCGGTTCCCCAGCGGCTGATCATCTCGGGGCTGATGAACTATGTCTATGAGGGCCCCTTCGCGCTGCTGACCACGCTCAAGGTCCCGGCCGACGCCCGCGCCGGCCGGCCGCTGCCGGTGCGGGTGAAGCTGGAGTATCTGGTCTGCACCGATCAGATCTGCGTCCCCGAAAAGGCCGAGCTGGCGACGGTGCTGACCGTCGGCGACGGCGCGCTGCCCGCCGATCGCCGCGCGCGGTTCGACGCGTGGCGCGGTGCGCTTCCCCGTCCCTTGGGCACGCAGGCGACCTACCAGCTCGACGGCAAGACGCTCCGCCTCGCGGTCCCCTTCCCCGCCGCCGCGACCACCACGGGCGAAGGCTATTTCTTCCCGCTGACCGACGCCGCGATCGACTATGCCGCGCCCCAGCGCGTCGTCCGGGACGGTGACCGCATCGTGGTCGAGGCCCCGGCCAAGCGGCCGAGCGGCACGATCGAGGGCGTGCTGGCGTTCGGCACGCAGGGGTTCGCGCTCAGCGCCGTCGCCGGAACCGTACCCCCCGCCTCCGCTTCCGCGCAGGCGGAGGACGGCTGGCTCTGGGCGGCGCTGGCGGCCTTTGCCGGCGCGGTGCTGGGCGGGCTGATCCTCAACATCATGCCCTGCGTCTTCCCGATCCTGAGCCTCAAGGCGCTGAGCCTTGCCAAGGCGAATGACGGCGAAGGCAATCCGCGCGGCGAGGCGCTGGCCTATACCGCGGGTGTCGTTCTCACCTGCCTGGCGCTGGGCGGCGCCTTGCTCGCGGTGCGCGCGGGGGGATCGGCGGTCGGCTGGGCGTTCCAGTTGCAGGATCCCCGCGTCATCCTGCTGTTGCTGTTGCTGGTGACAGGCATCGCCTTCAACCTCGCCGGGCTGTTCGAGCTGCCGACCCCGCGCTTCGTCAACCGTGCCGCCAACCGCGGCTCGGGCGGCGCCTTCCTCACCGGCGCGCTCGCCGCCTTCGTCGCGACGCCCTGCACCGGGCCGTTCATGGGCGCGGCATTGGGCGCCGCGCTGATCCTGCCCTGGCCCGCCGCGCTGGCGGTGTTCGGAGGGCTGGGGCTGGGCATAGCCCTCCCCTTCCTCCTGCTCGGCTTCGTCCCCGCGCTGCGCCGGCGCCTGCCAAAGCCCGGCGCGTGGATGGATCGCCTGCGCCGCATCCTCTCAGTCCCGATGTTCCTCACCGCGCTCGCGCTCGCCTGGGTGCTGGGGCGGCAGGCTGGAGTGGACGGCATGGCGATCGGGCTTGCGGCGGCATTGCTCGCCACGCTCGGCCTGTGGTGGGCCGGACGGCGGCAGGCGCGTGGGCTCGACCGCGCCTGGTTGCCCGCCCTGCCGCTCCTGGTTGCAGCCGTCGCGGCTCTTGCCTTGGTCCACCCCGCCCCCGCCGAGACCCGCCCCGCCGGCAATGCCGAGGCGTTCAGCGAGGCGAAACTGGCCGAGCTCCAGCGCCAGCGCCGCCCGGTCTTCGCTTATTTCACCGCCGACTGGTGCGTCACCTGCCAGGTCAACGAGAAAGCCGTGATCGAGACCGAAACGGTCACCCGGGCGCTCGCCGACGCCAAGGTCGCGGTGCTGGTGGGCGACTGGACCGACGGCGATCCGGTGCTCGGCCGCTTCATCGAAAAGCATGATCGCGCAGGCGTTCCGCTTTATCTCTGGTACAAGCCCGGCGAAGCTACGCCGCGCGTCTTGCCCCAAATCCTCACGCAGGCGATGCTGCGCGACCTCGCCGCCGGGGGCTGACCAACCGCACGCCCACTTGTGCGACGCAGCAAAGCGTTGCAGCATGGAACTTGCAGACGGGTTGGGTAATTGGGAGCCTTGATGGCAACACGGGGCGCGTTCGACGAAATCTGGGGAGAGGGCGGCCCCGACACACCGCGGCCGGAATTTGCCGCGCTTTCGAAATGGGTGGCGGATACGCCAGTCACCGAACTTCAGCGCCGCCAGCAATCGGCGGAGGCCGCATTCCGCCAGTTGGGCATCACTTTTGCCGTCTATGGCGACAGCGACGCCGCCGAGCGGATCATCCCGTTCGACATCGTGCCCCGGGTGTTCCTGCAGAGCGAGTGGACCCGGCTCTGCGCGGGTCTTGTCCAGCGAGTCGAAGCGATCAACGCCTTCCTCGAGGATATCTATGGCGAGCGCCGGATCCTGAAGGAAGGGCTGATCCCGCCCGAGCTGATCTATCGCAACGAACAGTTCCGGCCCGAAGTCGCCGGCATCCGCCCGCCGCACGGCGTGTGGGCGCATATCTGCGGAATTGACCTCGTCCGCACCGGTCCGGATGAATTCTTCGTGCTCGAGGACAATGCCCGTACCCCTTCGGGCGTGTCCTACATGCTCGAAAATCGCGAGGCGATGATCCGGCTCTGCCCCGAACTGTTCCGCGATTTCCGCGTGGCGCCGGTGGACAGCTATCCGGACATGCTGCTCGAGACGATGCGCTCGGTGGCGCCGGGCAACAATCCCAAGCCGGTCTGCGTCGTGCTGACGCCCGGCCATTTCAACTCGGCTTATTACGAGCATAGCTTCCTGGCGGATTCGATGGGGGTCGAGCTGGTCGAGGCGGCCGACCTGGTGGTCGACGACGACGTGGTCTGGGTCCAGACGATCGCCGGCCGGGTGAAGGTCGACGTGATCTATCGCCGGATCGACGACGATTATCTCGATCCGCTCACCTTCCGCGCCGATTCGATGCTGGGCGTGCCCGGACTGATCGCGGCCTATCGCGCGGGCAATGTCGCGCTGATCAATGCCCCCGGCAACGGCATCGCCGACGACAAGGCGATCTACAGCTACATGCCCGAGATCGTCCGCTTCTATTCGGGCGAGGAGGTGAAGCTCCCCAACGTCGAGACCTTCCGCTGCCGCGAGCCGCAGATGCTGCAATATGTTCTCGACAATCTCGAGAAGCTGGTCGTCAAGCTGGTCGATGGTTCGGGCGGCTACGGCATGCTGGTCGGCCCTACCGCGACCAAGGCGCAGATCTCCGATTTCCGCGCGGCGCTGATCGCCGAGCCGCACCGCTACATCGCCCAGCCGACGCTGGCGCTTTCCACCGTGCCGACGATGGCGGAGTCGGGCCTGGCCCCGCGCCACGTCGATTTCCGGCCCTTCGTGCTGACGGGGAGCAAGGGCGTCAACGTCGTCCCCGGCGGGCTGACCCGCGTCGCGCTGCGCGAAGGATCGCTAGTGGTGAATTCGAGCCAGGGCGGTGGGACCAAGGACAGTTTCGTGTTGCTCGACGACAATGTGCCCGAGGTGGCGCAGTCGCAGTCGCAGAGCCAGTCGCAATGAGCGGGCCGCACCTTATCCTCCCCGTGCCGGGGAGGATCAGCATGCTGATGCTCTCCCGCACCGCGTCGGCGCTCTACTGGCTCGGCCGCTATGTCGAGCGCGCGGATTTCATCGCGCGGCTGGTCGAGGCCACCGTCCGTCTCGACGCGCTTTCCGCGCGACCCGCGGGCGAGGCCGCCTGGCAGAGCGCGCTGGCCGTCACCTATACCGACGAGGCCTTCGCTGCGACCGGCCAGGCGATGACCCAGGCCAATGTCGCGCGCTTTCTCACGCTCGATGCCAGCCACCCGGGATCGATCGTCCGCTGCCTGGAGCTGGCGCGCAACAATGCCCGCGCAGTCCGCACCGCGCTCACCCGCGACGCCTGGACCGCGATCAACCGCGCCTGGTGGCTGTTCCAGAGCCGCACCTCCACCGGCGGTGCGACCCAGACGCTCAATCTGGTCGAGCAGGTCAAGGGCGAGACCCGTGGCTTCGAAGGCTCGATCCACCGGATGATGCGCAACGAGGCGACCTGGCTGATCCAGCTCGGCGCCGCCGTCGAGCGCGCGGACAACACCGCAAGGCTGGTCGACGTCAAATATCATCTGCTGCTGCCCAAGGGCGAGCGTGTCGGCGGCGCGGTCGACCGCGATCAGTGGACGACGATCCTGCAGACCGTCTCGGCGGTCACCGCCTATCGCTGGCTCTACAGCGAGGGGCTGCGGCCTTCCAACGTGATCGACCTGCTGATCAATCGCTTCGAACTGCCGCGCAGCCTCGCCGCCTGCGTCGAGGAAGCGGTCGGGCTCCTCAGCCAGCTCGCCAAGCGCACCGGGCTGCAGGGCGAGGCGGATCGGATGGCGCGCGCGCGAATGGCGCGGATGCAGAAGACGCAGACCTCGCAGGTGATCGTCAGCGGGCTGCACGAATATCTGAAGGCCTTCATCAGCGAGAATGCGATGCTCGACGCCGCGATCGCCCGCCAGTTCAGGTTCATTTAGGCAGCATCATGCGCATCGCGATCGATCACCGCACGCTTTACCGCTTCAGCAAGCCGCAGGCGCGGATCATCCAATTGCTGCGGCTCACCCCTTGCGACACCCAGGACCAGACGGTGGTGAGCTGGATGGTCGGCGTCGATTGCGACGCGCGGCTGCGCGAGTCGCATGACGGCTTCGGCAACAAGGTGACGATGCTCTATGCCGACGGGCCGATCGAATCGCTCGAAATCAGCGTGACCGGCGAAGTCCTCACCAATCGCACCTCGGGTGTCGTCCACGGGTCGTCCGAGCCGCTGGCACCCATCGTCTATCTTCGCCCCACCCCGCGCACCACTGCCGGCGACGGCCTGCCCGATTTTGCGACGGAGAGCATATCGGGGGCCCGCGATCCGCTCGATTGCATGCACCGGCTCAACGCGGCGCTGCACAAGCGCTTCCCCTGCGCGCCCGACGCGCCCGACACCGGGGTGACCGCGGCGGAAGCCTTCATGGCGGGCAAGGCAACTTCGCGCGACGTGGCCCAGATGTTCATCGCCGCCGCGCGCAGCCTGGAAGTGCCGGCCCGCTACGTATCGGGCTATCGCATAGACGACACGACCCACATCGCGCCCCACGCCTGGGCCGAGGCCTGTGTCGAGGGCCTCGGCTGGGTTGGGTTCGATCCGGTCACGGGGCTATCGCCCGACGACAGCTATGTCCGGGTGGCGGTCGGCCTCGACGCCGCCGGCGCCGCATCGATCGCGGGCACCCGGATCGGACATGGCAAGGAAGAGCTCGATGTCGATTTGAACGTCGATCGGGTCAGCGGCGAGGAATAGGATCATGCCTCATCCAATCGCCTAGAAACTCCATTCCGGCGAAGGCCGGGGCCTTCGACGGAGTGGGTATCTCAAGGCGCGGAGCCGAAGCTCAAACCAGTTCGCGTACCCGCGCCGGCATCGGCATCGCGAACTCGACATCATCGTCGGTCAGCAGCGACCAGCCATTGGGGCCGAGCACCTCGATCGGGCGATAGCGCGTCTTGTAGGCCATGCGCTGCGAGCCCTTCACCCAATAGCCGAGATAGACATAGGGCAGCCCCGCCGCGCGGGCGCGCAGGATGTGGTCCATGATGATGTAATTGCCCAAGCCCGGGCGGCTGTCGCCCTCCGCCTGGAAGAAGCTGTAGATCATCGAGAGGCCATCGGCCTGCTGATCGGTGATGCAGGCGCCGACCAGGCGGCCCGGCACGCCGTCCACGCTCGGCTCGCGATATTCGATCACATAGGAGCTGACCGGCGATTGCTCGACCATGTCGGCATAGTCGCTGTCGTCCATCGCCGCCATGCCGCCGCCCGGGTGGCGCGCCTTCAGATAGCGGTGGAGCAGCGCATATTGCTCCTCGGTCGCCCAGGGCTTGCACGCGGTGACTTCGAGGTCGGAATGGCGCTTGAGCAGCTTGCGCTGGGTGGCGTTGGCGACGAACTGATCGGCGACCACGCGCACCGACACGCAGGCGGTGCAGCCCGCACAACTCGGCCGATAGGCGACCGACTGGCTGCGGCGAAACCCGATCCGCCCCAGCGCATCGTTGAGCTCGCCGGCATGCAGCCCGCTCAGTTCGGTGAAGATCTTCCGCTCCTGCCGGCCCGGCAGATAGGGGCACGGGCTCGGACTGGTCACGAAGAATCGCGGGAAACGGGAAAGTGCAGTCACCGCGTCGGAGTCCCCTGCTGAGCCCGCCGAATGGGCCTCTCGACACGACTATGGAGCGGGATTCATACGATGAAAAGCGGCTTTACCATGAAAGAGAGTTAACGATTAAGGCTTGCCGGAATCGACGGAAAACGCCGGTCCGGGCCGTTCCGCGATGGCACGCGAAGCGGCGGGATTTACCCTGTTTACGCAAGCCCGAGCGGCGCGCAGCCGCAGTCCCAACCCTGTTCGAGCGCGACTATATCGCAGCGCCGGACTCGCGTGAATCCCGCCGCGACTCGGTTCGCCGCGCCTGCGATTCGCTTCGTCAGATTGTCGGGAAGTCGCTCAGGCCAGTTCGACCTGGCTCACTTCATATTGCGCGCGGCGCAGCGCGGTCATCAGCCGATCGAGATGGTTGCGATCGCGCGTTTCGCATTCGATGTCGGTGATCAGCCCCTTCGCCGGCAGCGTCGTGAAGACGCGTTGGTGATAGACTTCGATGATGTTGACGCCCTGCTCGTGGAAGATGCGCGCGACATGATAGAGCGCGCCGGGGCGGTCCTGCAGCCGGATGCGCAGCCGCGCCAGGCGGCCCGAGCGGGCGAGATCGCGCAACAACACGTTGGCGAGGAGCCGCGTGTCGATATTGCCACCGCACAGGATCGTGCCGACGACCTTGCCGTGGAAGCGCTCAGGCTCGGCAAGCAGCGCGGCCAGCCCCGCGGCGCCCGCGCCCTCGACCACGGTCTTCTCGATCTGGAGGAGCAGGCTCACCGCCTCCTCAAGCCGCCGCTCGCTCACCAGCACGATATCGTCGACCAGCGCCTCGACCATCCGCGACGTGATCACCCCCGGCTCCTTGACCGCGATCCCCTCGGCCAGCGTATCGCCGGCGCAGGGCATGTCGGTATGGTGTATGCGGTTGTACATCGAGGGGAACAGCTCGGCCTCGACCCCCACGACCTCGATCTGCCGGCCCGATGCCCGCGCAACCGTGGCCGAGCCCGAGATCAGCCCGCCGCCGCCGATCGGGATCACCAGCGTGTCGATCTCGGGCACGTCCTCGAGCATTTCGAGCGCCGCGGTGCCCTGCCCGGCGATGACGCGGACGTCGTCGAACGGATGGACGAAGGCATAGCCATGCTCGGCCTCCAGCTCGCGCGAATGGGCATAGGCCGCGTCATAGGTCTCGCCGTGGAGGATGACGTTGGCGCCATGCCCCTCGGTCTGGGTGATCTTCACCGTGGGCGTATTCTTGGGCATCACGATCGTGCTGGGGATCCCCAGACGGGTGGCGTGATAGGCAAGGCCCTGCGCATGATTGCCCGCCGATGCCGCGATCACGCCCTTGGCGCGCACGCTGTCGTCGAGCTGGAGCAACGTGTTGAGCGCGCCGCGCTCCTTATAGGCCGCGGTGAACTGGAGATTCTCGAACTTAAGATAGACGGTCGCGCCGGTGAGGTCGGACAGCGTCTTGCTGATCAGCGTCGGCGTTCGCACCACCGAGCCGGCAATGCGCTGGGCTGCTGCGCGGACGTCGTCGATCGAAACGGGGAGCGGCGCGGTCGCCGGAGCTGCTTTGGTGGCCATAGTGGTGCGGACCTAGACCATCTGGCGCGGCGGGGGAACAGGCCCTATGCGCGATAGCCTATGCCCAGAATGAACCGCCTCGCCCGCCTGCTGGCTCCTTTGCTTGCGCTCTCCGCGCTGTTCCTCGCCCCCGCGGCGCGGGCCGATGCGCTGATCGACAATGTCAACGGCATCACCCTGGACGAAAAGGGCCAGGTCGTCCGCTTCACCGGGCTGATGATGAACCGCGACGGCAAGATCAGCCTGCTGCTCAAGAGCGGCGAGCGCCGCCCCAAGAAAGTCGACTGGAAGATCGACATGGGCGGCAAGACGCTGGTCCCCGGCATGATCGACGGGCATGGCCACGTCATGGGGCTGGGCATGCAATTGCTCCAGCTCGATCTGTCGGAGACCAATTCGCTCGACGAGGCGCTGGCCAGGATCAAGGCCTATGCCGCCGCAAATCCCAACAAGTGGATCCTCGGCCGCGGCTGGAACCAGGAGCGCTGGAAGCTCGGCCGCTTCCCCACCGCCGCCGAGCTCGATTCCGCGGTCGGCGATCGTCCGGTCTGGATGGAGCGCGTCGACGGCCATGCCGGCTGGGCAAACAGCCGCGCGCTGGAGATGGCGGGCGTCACCGCCGTCAGCAAGGCGCCGACGGGCGGCCTGATCGAGCGCGGCCCCGGCGGCAAGCCTTCGGGCGTTCTGGTCGATGCGGCGATGGAGCAGGTGACCAAGATCATCCCCGCCCCCACCCCGCGCGAGCGCAACGCGATCTTCCTCGCGGCGCAGGAACGGCTCCTCTCGATGGGCATCACCGCCGCGGCGGATATGGGCACCAGCGTCGACGATTGGCTCACCTATCGGCGGATGGGCGACATCAACCTGCTCAAGGTGCGGATCATGAGCTATGCCAGCGGCGTCGACACCGCGCTGACCATCGCCGGCCAGGGGCCCACGCCCTGGCTCTATGCCGACAGGCTGCGGATGGGCGGGATCAAGCTCTATGGCGACGGCGCGCTCGGCAGCCGCGGCGCCTGGCTCAAGGCCGACTATGCCGACGCGCCCGGCCAGAAGGGGCTCGGCTTCCTCAGCGACGATCAATTGCTCAACCTGATGATCCGCGGATCGATGGACGGCTTCCAGATCGCGGTCCATGCGATCGGCGACCGCGCCAACCAGCAGGCGCTCGACGCGATCGAGATCCTGTCGGAGACCTATAAGGACCGCCGCTGGCGCATCGAGCATGCCCAGGTGGTCGATCCCCGCGACATGGCCCGCTTCGGCAAGTTCGGCACGATCGCCTCGGTCCAGCCGGTGCATCAGACGTCGGACCGGACGATGGCCGAGGCGCGGCTCGGCGAAGCGCGGCTCGCCGGTGCCTATGCATGGCGCTCGATGCTGCAGAACGGATCGAAGCTCGCCTTCGGTTCCGACTTTCCGGTGGAGAGCCCCGATCCGTGGGCCGGCTGGGCGGTCGGCTTTACCCGTCAGGACGCGCAGGGCCAGCCGTTCGGCGGTTGGCGCCCGCAGGAAGCGGTGACTCGCGAACAGGCCTGGGCCGGCTTCACCACCGGTGCCGCTTATGCGGGCTTCGCCGAGGACAAGATCGGCCGCATCGCCGTGGGCATGCGGGCCGATTTCCTGATCCTCGACCGCGACCCTCTGCTCGCCTCGCCCGGCGAGCTGCGCGCGACGCAGGTGATCGAGACGTGGGTCGGCGGCGATCGGGCTTGGAAGAAGAAATAGTCGACCGCTCATGTACAACTGGTTCGATCGGACTCCCCTGCTCGCCGGGGCCAAATGGCGCGAGCGCGGGGTCGCCGCGATCGGCGCGGCACTCGGCATCGGGATTGCCGCCTGGATAAGCACGACATTCATGGGCGCCCCCGGGGCGGGGCTGCTGCTGGTCGCGCCGATGGGCGCCTCCGCGGTGCTGATCTTCGCGGTACCGTCGAGCCCGATGGCGCAGCCCTGGCCGGTGATCGCTGGCAATGTCGTCTCCGCGCTGGTCGGAATTGGCATCGCAAACCTGCTGGCGCACGGCGCGCTTGCCGCCGGCGTCGCGCTGTTCGCCGCGATCCTCGCAATGTCGGCGCTGCGCTGCCTGCATCCCTCGGGCGGCGCGACCGCCTTGCTCGCGATCCTCGGGGGACCCGCAATCGTCGCGCAGAGCTATGCCTTCGCGCTGGTGCCGGTCGGGCTCGACGCGATCCTGCTCGTCGGGGCGGGGCTCGCCTTCCATCGCATCTCGGGACACAGCTATCCGCACCGCGCCGCGCCGGTCGATATGCGACGCCTGACCGATGCCGACGTCGATGCCGCGCTGGCCGAGGCCGACGAAAGCTTCGACATCAGCCGCGAGGATCTGCGCGCGCTGCTCGAAGCCGCCGAGCGCCATGGCGACGCCCGCCGCGCGCGAAAGCCTCGCAAAGCCTAGCCTGCCCGCGCTAAAGGCCCGCCATGCTCCGCCTGACCGAACTCTCGCTCCCGCTCCACCATCCCGACGAGGCGCTCCCCGCCGCGATCTGCAAGCGGCTGCGCATCACCCCGCGCGAGCTGGTCAAATATGTCGTCGCCCGCCGCGCCCACGACGCGCGCGACAAGAACAACATCCAGTTGGTCTATTCGGTCGATATCAACGTGAAGAATGAAGACGCGCTGCTCGCCCGCTTCCGCAAGGACCGCAACCTCCAGCGCACCCCCAACACCCATTACAAGATCACCCCTTTGCCGCTCCCCGCCGGCGCACCGCGCCCGGTGGTGATCGGCGCGGGCCCGTGCGGGCTGATGGCGGCGCTGATCCTGGCGCAGATGGGGCTGAAACCGATCATCCTCGATCGCGGCAAGGTGGTGCGCGAGCGGACCAAGGATACCTGGGGCCTGTGGCGCAAGAGCATCCTCAACCCCGAGAGCAACGTCCAGTTCGGCGAAGGGGGCGCCGGCACCTTCTCCGACGGCAAGCTCTACAGCCGGATCAAGGACCCGCGGCATCTCGACCGCAAGGTGCTGACCGAGTTCGTCAAGGCCGGCGCCCCGCCAGAGATCCTCACCGAGGCGCACCCGCATATCGGCACCTTCCGCCTGGTGACGATGGTCGAAAGCATCCGCGCGACGATCGAGGAACTCGGCGGCGAATATCGCTTCGAGCATCGCGTGACCGGGCTGGACATCGACCAGGGCCGGATGCGCGGGCTCCACATCCACAATGGCGCCTATATCGAGGCGAGCCATGTCATCCTCGCGGTCGGCCACAGCGCGCGCGATACCTTCGCGATGCTCCATGAGGCCGGCGTATATGTCGAGGCCAAGCCCTTCTCGATCGGGGTGCGGATCGAGCATCCGCAGAGCTGGATCGACAAGGCGCGCTTCGGCGCCGACGCCGGCAATCCGATCCTCGGCGCCGCCGAATATCATATCTCGCACCACTGCCGGAACGGTCGCACCGTCTACAGCTTCTGCATGTGTCCGGGCGGCACCGTGGTGGCGGCGACCTCGGAGGAAGGCCGCGTCGCCACCAACGGGATGAGCCAATATTCGCGCAACGAGCGCAACGCCAATTCGGGTTTCGTCGTCGCGATCGATCCGGCGCGCGACTATCCGGGCGATCCGCTCGCCGGCCTGGCTTTCCAGCGCCACTGGGAGTCGGCGGCCTATGTCGCCGGCGGCTCGAACTATAAGGCGCCGGCGCAACGGCTGGGCGATTTCCTTGCCGGCCGCCCCTCGGAAACGCTGGGCTCGGTCGTCCCCTCCTATCGTCCCGGCGTCACCCCCACCGATCTCGCCGCCTGCCTTCCCGACTATGCGGTGGAGGCGATGCGCGAGGCGCTGCCCGTCTTCGGCAAGCAGATCCCCGGCTATGATCATACCGACGTGGTGATGACGGGGGTGGAGACGCGCACCTCGTCGCCGGTCCGCTTCACCCGCGGCGACGATTTCCAGAGCCTCAACACCGCCGGCCTGTTCCCCGCCGGCGAAGGCGCGGGCTATGCCGGCGGCATCCTCTCGGCCGCGGTCGACGGGATCAAGGTGGCCGAGGCGCTGGCGCAGAGCCTGGGGCGGTAATCGGTGCCCCGGCTGATCCTGTTCAACAAGCCTTATGGCGTGCTCTGCCAGTTCAGCAACGAGCGCACCGGCCCGCCGCGGCCCACGCTAGCCGATTTCATCGATTTGCCGGGCGTCTATCCGGCAGGCCGGCTCGATCTCGACAGCGAGGGGCTGTTGCTGCTCACTGACGATGGCCGGCTCCAGGCGCGGATCGCCGATCCAAAGTTCAAGATGGCCAAGACCTATCTCGTCCAGGTGGAAGGCGATCCCGACGAGGCGAGCCTGAACGCGTTGCGCAAGGGGGTCGTGCTCAAGGATGGCCCCACTCTTCCCGCCGAAGCCGAGCGCATCCCCACGCCCGATCTTTGGCCGCGCGACCCACCCGTCCGCTTCCGCAAGAGCGTGGCCGATTGCTGGCTCCGCCTCACGATCCGCGAGGGGCGCAACCGCCAGGTGCGGCGGATGACGGCGGCGGTGGGACTGCCCACGCTGCGGCTGATACGCTGGCGCATCGGGGACTGGTCGATCGAGGGTATCGCGCCGGGGACGTGGCGCGAGGCTTCCTCCAAAAGCTAACCCGTCATCCCGGCGAAAGCCGGGATCCAGGGTCGCAAGCTATGTCCTCCGCGGCTCTGGATCCCGGCTTTCGCCGGGATGACGATGGAGAGGGACTAACCGAGCCACGCAAAAAGGCCGCGGTCCTTGCGAACCGCGGCCCTCCTACAGCCCCCGCTGCGTGTTCGGGTCAGGCGACGTCGGCGATCGCCTCTTCGCCGCCCTCGGGCTCGCGCAGCACGTAGCCGCGGCCCCAGACGGTCTCGATATAATTTTCGCCTTCGGTCGCCATGCTGAGCTTCTTGCGCAGCTTGCAGATGAAGACGTCGATGATCTTGAGCTCGGGCTCATCCATCCCGCCATAGAGGTGGTTGAGGAACATTTCCTTGGTGAGCGTCGTGCCCTTGCGGAGCGAGAGCAGCTCCAGCATCGCATATTCCTTGCCGGTCAGATGCACGCGCGCGCCATCGACTTCGACGGTCTTGGCGTCGAGATTGACCGCCAGCTTGCCGGTGCGGATGACCGACTGGCTATGCCCCTTCGAGCGGCGGACGACGGCGTGGATGCGCGCGACCAGCTCTTCGCGGTGGAAGGGCTTGGTGACATAATCGTCGGCGCCGAAGCCGAAGGAACGCACCTTGCTGTCCATCTCGTTGATGCCCGAAAGGATCAGCACCGGCGTCGAGACGCGCGCGACGCGGACCTTCTTGAGCACGTCATAGCCGTGCATGTCGGGCAGGTTCAGATCGAGCAGGATGATGTCGTAATCATAGAGCTTGGCGAGGTCCAAACCCTCTTCGCCAAGATCGGTCGTATAGACATTGAAGCCCTCGGTCGAAAGCATGAGTTCGATCGCCTTGGCGGTCGACGGCTCGTCTTCGATCAGCAATACGCGCATCGCCGGTTCCCCTGTCCTGACACGCGAACTGGCCCCTGTGACCCCGCGTTGGACGAATTCATTAACCTAAGCGGGTCTGAAGGCAAAAGGTTAATTTCTCGCTAACCGGCCTGAACCCACGAGTCGCAGGGAATCTACGTAGGTCGCGGGTCGTTCCGGTCGCGGAGTCGAGTCCTTAACGCACTTTGTTGCAGATGCGGCGGAGACGGTCGGCGAGATAGTCGATCAGCGCCTCGACCCGCACCGGCCGCAATGTGCCCGGCGGCGTCAGCAGATGGAGCCCCGCCGCGCCGCTCGACCAATCGTCGAGCACCGTCTCCAGTCGGCCTGCGGCGAGATCCTCGCCCACCAGGAATTCGGGCAACCGGGCGATGCCGAGCCCCGCGCGCAATGCCGGCAGCATCGCATCGCCGCTGTCCGTGCGCATTGGCCCCTCGACATGGACCCCCGCTTCCTCGCCCCCCGCGCGGCGGAAGCGCCACAGATCGGGCGTGGCCATATTGGTATAGACGAAGCAGGCATGGTTCGCGAGATCGGCGGGGTGGCGCGGGCGCCCGGCGCGCGCGAAATATTCGGGCGCGCCGACGATATGAACCCTGACCGGCCCCAGGCTACGCGCACGGAGCGAACTGTCCGGAAGCTCGGCGATTCGCAGCGCGATGTCGATCCCGTCGCCGACAATGTCGATCAGCGCGTCCGAAAGCCGCAGGTCGACGCGGATCCCCGGATGCAGTGCCATGAACTCGGCGACGATCGGCGCGACCGCCTGGATGCCGAAGGTCAGCGGTGCCGCGACCCGCACCAGCCCGGCGGGCGCGGTGGCGGATTCGAACGCCGCCTCCTCGGCCGCTTCGCCCTCGGCGCGGATACGCTGGGCATGATCCGCGAGCGCACGCCCGCTCTCGGTGAGCGTCAGCCGGCGCGAGGTGCGGTGGAACAGGCTGGTGCCCAGCCGCGCCTCGAGCCGGGTGATCGCCTTCGATACGGTCGCCTTGGAAACCGCCAGCGCGGTCGCAGCCCCGCTGAACGAGCGATGCTCGATGACGGCGGCGAACACCGCCCAGGCTTCGAAATCGGGTAACTTCATTCCGCTAGCGTATCATGGAAACAATCAGTTTCCAACGTTTCCATTTACGATCCAATCCCGATCCCTATCTTGGCTGCAACAGCTAAGGGATCACATCATGATCGACACACGCAAATTCGAAACCCTGGGCCATGCCGACCACGGCTGGCTCAACGCACGCCATCATTTCAGCTTCGCCAATTATTACGATCCCGCCCGGATGGGCTGGGGCAGCATCCGCGTCTGGAACGACGACGAGATCGCCGCGAACAGCGGTTTCCCGGCGCATCCGCACAAGGATATGGAGATCATCACCTATGTCCGCTCGGGTGCGATCACCCATCAGGACGATCTGGGCAACAAGGGCCGTACCCAGGCCGGCGACGTCCAGGTGATGAGCGCCGGCACCGGCGTGCGCCATGCAGAATATAATCTCGAGCCCGAGACCACGCGCATCTTCCAGATCTGGATCCTGCCGCGCGAGGCCGGCGGCCAGCCGAGCTGGGGCGCAAAGCCGTTCCCCAAGGGCGATCGCTCGGGCAGGTTCGTCACCCTTGCCAGCGGTTTCGCGGAGGATGACGACGCGCTGCCGATCCGCGCGGATGCCCGCGTCCTAGGCGCCACGCTCAAGGCCGGCGAAAGCGTCCAGCACGCGGTCGGCGACGGCCGCCACGCCTATCTCGTCCTCGCCGACGGCGCAGTGGAGATAGACGGCGTGCAAGTGAACGCCCGCGACGGCGCCGCCCTGCGCGGCGGCGAGACGGTGACCATCACCGCGATCCAGGACGCCGAGATCGTTCTGGTGGACGCCGAATAGCTAGCGCTCCCCCTTCCGCTTGCGGGAGGGGCTGTGGCTCCGTCCCCGCGGGATTTGAAACCCCTCCCCTAACCCCTCCCGCAAGCGGGAGGGGAACTTGAAGGAATTCCCCCATGTCCAAGATTCTGGTCCTCTATTACTCCTCTTACGGGCACCTCGCCCAGATGGCCGACGCCGTCGCCGAGGGCGCGCGCAGCGCCGGCGCCGAAGTCGACGTCCGCCGCGTTCCCGAAACCGCGCCCGCCGAAGTCGCCGCCGCTGCCGGCTTTATCGCCGATCAAAGCCACCCGCTGATCGAGGACGTCGGCGAGCTCGCAAATTATGACGGCATCATCGTCGGCGCTCCCACGCGCTTCGGCCGGATGCCGAGCCAGATGGCGGCATTCCTGGATCGCGCCGGCGGCCTGTGGTTCACCGGCGCGCTCAACGGCAAGGTCGGTGGCGCCTTCACCTCGACCGCGTCGCAGCATGGTGGCCAGGAGACGACGCTCTTCTCGATCCTCACCAACCTGCTCCACTTCGGCATGACAATCGTCGGGCTCGATTACGGCTTTGCGGGCCAGAGCGGCGTCGACGAGGTCAAGGGCGGCTCGCCTTACGGTGCGACGACGATCGCCGACGGCGACGGCAGCCGCATGCCGAGCCCGGTCGAGCTCGACGGCGCCCGCTACCAGGGCCGCCGCATCGCCGAGCTCGCCAACAAGATCGCAGCGCCCACCCCGGCGCGCGAGGCCGAAACCGCCTAGTTCCCCCCAGACGGTTTCGAAGGGCGGCGGTCGGACACTGGTCCGGCCGCCGCTTTGCGTTGCACTCGGCGTCAGCGCGCCGGAAAGTCCTTCGCAACGGCACGCACGGCCTCGGGCGACTGCCAGCAGGCATCCGCCAGCTTGAGCGCCGCCTTGTGCCGCGGCGGGGTTTGCGGCGACTGCAGATAGGCAGCAAGCGCATATCCCGACGCCCTGCGCAGCGTGTCATAGGTCACGGTGAGGATGCCGCATCCCACGGTGTCGGGCGGGCCGGGCCGCATCGCGGCTTCGCTGGCAAGCGTGGCGTTCTTCACCACGGCGAGCAAAGGCCCGTTGAAATCGACATGGGTAAGCACGGCGGGGAGCAGCTTTTCCATCGTCGAGCGGATTTGGCCGGCGCGCGTCTGCATCGCGGCGATGTCGGACGCCGGGCAAAGCGCTTTCAGATCGTCCAGCATCTCCTGCACGCCGGCCGCCTGGCGGAGATAATGATTCACTTCGAAGGGCGTGAAGGTCTTCCCCGCTTTGGCATTGAGCGCGACCGTCTCGCGCTGGAGGATCGCGATCGCCGCGTTGCGCATCGGCACGCAGATCGAGACGCGCTGGGGGGTTTCCTTCGCGAACAGGCCGATCACGCGCCGAAGCTCGGCCGGGGCGATCCGGGCGGCCTGCGGGTCGCTCCGGCAGGTGAGCCGCGCGGTCAGGATCGGCCCGCGATCGACGATCGCCTGCTCGAGGAATGGATAGGGCTTCGCGCTAATCCGGAACGTCGCGCCGAGCAGCGCCACTTTGGGATCGATCGTCGTGCCGGCGATGCGCTCCTTGGTCAGCGCCGTCTGAAACGGCGTTGCGCTGGCCGTCTGCAGGGCGGTCGCGCACTGCCGCCCGATACTCGCGCCGGATCCGGTATAGGCAGGAATGCTCGGTGTCGGCTCGGGCTGCCAATTGCCTGGCGCTTGTGTGCCGCCCTGCGCGGCGGCCTGCGCGGCACCGACGAGGCAGGATATGGCGAATAGGATTGCCAGGATCGCCCGCACACCGCTTCCCCCTTCTTCCGCCCTGACGGTAAATTCCCTTAGCTCGCTGTCCAGTTACAAAGCATGTCATGCGCCCTATAGGCGGCTCCATGTTCAAAGACCGCATCCTCTTCCTCGACGGCGAAGCGCTGGTGATCGACAAGCCCGCCGGGCTCCCCGTCGATCGCCCGCGCGATCGCTCGCAAGCCCTTGAGGACATGCTCGGCGAGCTGACCTTCGGCTTCCAGCGCCTCCCTTTGCCCGTCCACCGGCTCGATCGCGACACCAGCGGCTGCCTGTTGCTCGCGCGCAATCCCAAGGCGCACAAGCGCTTCGGCCAGGCGTTCGAAGCGGGCCTCGTCACCAAGCGCTATCTCGCGATCCTCGACGGCGAGCCCGAGGCCGACGAGGGCATGATCGACCTGCCGCTGATCAAGGTCTCGACCGAGGAAGAGGGCTGGCGGATGATCGGCGATCCCGAGGGCAAGCCCGCGCGCACGCGCTGGCAGGTGATCGAGCGCATCAAGGGCCGCGCGATGCTGGCCTTCTTCCCCGAGACCGGCCGCACCCACCAGATCCGCGTCCACGCCGCCGAGGGGCTCGGCATCCCGATCGTCGGCGATCCCGTCTATGGCAAGGGCGGCCCGGCGGTGATGCTCCACGGCGCCGAACTCACCATCCCGCGCGAAGGCAAGCCCGACATCCGCGCCGAAGCACCGCTGCCGGTGCGCTTCGGCAATATCGGCTTCGGGCGTGGCTAGGGGGTCCGTACTCACTGCCCGCAATGGCCGGGACGGAGCCAATTTTGGCGCTGGGCAAGGAATGAGGAGGGAGCGATGCGGTGCCATCGAGACCGACGAATGACGCCGCCCAGCGCCAAAATTGGCCCGCCGCTTCGCGGTCGTCCGGAGACGAGCGCTGGACTGCGTCAGCTCACTTGCACGGGCCACCAGCCCGCGCCGCGTGACCTTCCTTGCCAACGCCCGTCTCCGGACGATCACGGCCATTGCGGGCAGTGAGTACGGACCCCTTTCCGGACGACGCGATCGTCGAGGAAAAATTCCTCGCCGCCTCGGGTCCCGGTGGTCAGAATGTCAACAAGGTCGCGACCGCGGTCCAGCTACGGATCGACGTTTTCCGCCTGGGGCTGCCGCCTTATGCCTATCAGCAGCTCAAGACGCTGGCCGGCACCAAGCTGACCAATGGCGGCGAGCTGGTCATCACCGCGCGAAAATTCCGCACCCAGGACGCAAACCGCACCGACGCGCGCGAGCGGGTCGCCGAGCTGATCGACAAGGCGCTGGAGCGCCAGGCGCGGCGGGTGAAGACCAAGCCGAGCAAGGGGGCCAAGGCGCGGCGGGTGGACGAGAAGAAAGGGCGCAGCACGATCAAGGCGGGCCGGGGGAAGGTCAGCGTCGACTGATCCTCCCCGGCACGGGGAGGTGGCAGCGCAAAGCGCTGACGGAGGGGGCTCTCCACGAGCGACCCGCCTGCGGCCCGCCTCCTCCACCACGCACTTCGTACGCGGTCCCCCTCCCCGTGCCGGGGAGGATAGCTATATGGACAGCATGTACACCTTCACCGTCACCGCCGCCTCCAAGGCCGAGCTCTACCGCGATCTCGCCGCCGCGCTCGATTCGCTCACCGCCGACGAGCCCGACGCCATCGCCAACATGGCCAATGTCTCGGCATTGATCGGCCAGCATCTCCCCGATCTCAACTGGTGCGGCTTCTATCGCAACCTGGGCGACGAGCTCGTCCTCGGCCCCTTCCAGGGCAAGGCCGCCTGCATCCGCATCCCGTTCGGCAAGGGCGTCTGCGGCGCCGCCGCGGCGACGCGCGAGACGCAGCTGGTGGAGGACGTCCACGCCTTCCCCGGCCATATCGCCTGCGATGCGGCCAGCCGCTCCGAGCTGGTGGTGCCGATCGTCCACCAGGGCGAATTGCTCGGCGTGCTCGATCTCGATTCGCCCACCCCCGCCCGCTTCGATGCCGGCGACGCCGCCGGATGCGAGGCATTGATGCGGATTCTCGCCCCCAGATTAACGCCACCCCTGCGCTGACCCGGATCGGGACGGCGTTAAGCATCACTTCCGATTTCGGGACAGCGCAAAAATCGTTACTGGTCCGTTAATCGAGCCGGGCGGGCGTTTTCGAGGAGTGAACAGTGGTGCGCAAGATCTGGATGGCGGCAGCAGTGCTGGCGGGGCTCGCATGCGCGACTCCTGCCACCGCCCAACGCGTCTGGCAGGATGGCCGCTGGGTCGTGATGCCCCAGCGCAACGCCCCGCGCGTGATGCTCACCAATGGCAATCGCTGGGGACCGGTCACCAACGGTCGCTGGGACGGCGGCAATCGCGCGCCTGGCGGCTGGAACGCCTATCGCCGGCTGAACCGCGGCCATTCGCTGCCCCAATATTGGCGCGGCGCGAACTTCCGGATCAACGACTATCACAGCTTCGGCCTGGGCGCCCCGCCGCGCGGCTATTACTGGGTCCGCTATTATGACGACGCGGTCCTGGCCGACGATCGCGGGCAGGTCTGGGATACGGTCGGCGGCATCGGCTGGGGCGGCGGCGCTTCCAGCAGCTATTCCTACTCCGAAGACTATTCGGACGTCGGCGCCGGCTATCGCCAGCCGCACATCCAGCCGGTCGACCCCGATCGCTATTATGACGATCGGCCGCGCGGCTATGACGCGCCGATCCCCGCGCCGCATCCCGGCGGCTATCCT
This sequence comes from Sphingomonas sp. M1-B02, assembly GCF_026167525.1. Classification (NCBI taxonomy): domain Bacteria; kingdom Pseudomonadati; phylum Pseudomonadota; class Alphaproteobacteria; order Sphingomonadales; family Sphingomonadaceae; genus Sphingomonas; species Sphingomonas sp. M1-B02. Next base: position 1,451,565 of record NZ_CP110679.1, read on the forward strand.
CCGCCCCCGCCGCCGGCGGTGCACTATCCGCAGCCTTGCGTTCAGTCGTGCCAGGTCACCTATCAGGGCGGCGCGTATCAGGGCGGCACCTTCTACGGCGGCAGCGCGCAGCAGAGCAGCAGCTATTACAGCGGCGGCGGCTATGCCTATGGCGGCGGCGCGACGACCACCACGGTGATCATCAACCCGGCCCCGGTCGTCACCACGACGGTCGTGACCGAAGAGATTATCGAGGAAGTCGTCACCACCCACGTCCGCACCGCGCCCCGCACGGTCCGCCGCGCCCCGGCCCGCAAGTGGCGGCCGAAGCCCAAGCCGAAGCCCAAGTGCTGCGTGTGCGTCTGCCGCTGAGGCACCGACACCTCCCTTAAACCGTCATCCCGGCTTCCGCCGGGATGACGGCTAGTGGATAATGTGGGTCCCGGGTGAGCCCCCTCAGCTTAGCCGATCGATCGCCTCGACGTCGAGCGATCCCGGCACGATCATCACCGGCACGCTCATCGTTCCCGCATCCGCCCCGGTGAAGTGCGTGACCAGCTTGCCCGGCGGGCCGCTTGCCGCCGCGCCCAGCACCAGAGCGGCAATGTCGCCATTGGCGCCGATCATCTCGCGCACCACCTTCGCGCCGTCGCCCTCGCGCACCGTGATCGACGGCTTCAGCCCTGATTCGGTGAACAAGGTCCCCGCCGCGCGCGTCACCAGCGCCTCGGCGCGCTGATGCGCTTCTTCCTCGATCGTCGCCATCACGCCGCCCCACTGGACGAATTCGGGGGTCGGGATCAGCGCGAGTATCTCGACATTGCCGCCGGTCTTCACTGCGCGCCGCGCAGCGAAGCGCAGCGCGATCTCCGCTTCGGGTGTCTCGTCGATCACCACCAGATAGGTGCGCATGCTGCCCTCCCCCCCCCCGCTCGAAGCGTTTGAATGCATCAGGTGCCGCGCGATTGCGTTCGACGCAAGCCCAAGGGGTTGACCCTAGGGAAGCTCGCGGCAAAGAGACGAAGGCCTAATCCAGGACCAACGACGGGAACCCCCATGTCGATCGAAATTAAAATGCCGGCGCTGTCCCCCACGATGGAGGAGGGCACGCTTGCCAAGTGGCTCGTCAAGGAAGGCGACACCGTCAAATCGGGCGACCTGCTCGCCGAAATCGAGACCGACAAGGCGACGATGGAATTCGAAGCCGTCGACGAAGGCGTGGTCGGCAAGATCATGGTTCCCGAAGGCACCGACAATGTGAAGGTGGGTACGGTCATCGCGGTGATGGCCGGCGAGGATGGCGAGACCGCTTCTTCCCCTCTCCCGTTGGGAGAAGGGCAAGGCGCGCAAGCGCCGCGGGGTGAGGGTGAGCCGGAAAAGACCGCCACTTCATCGCCCTCGCCCTCACCCGTCGCCGCTAAAGCGGCTCCCCCCTCTCCCAACGGGAGAGGGGAAGAGCGCGTCAAGGCCAGCCCCCTCGCCAAGCGCATTGCCGCCGAAAAGGGCGTCGATCTCGCGACTCTCACCGGCTCGGGCCCCAACGGCCGCATCGTCAAGGCGGATCTCGAAGGCGCCAAGGCCGGCACCCCTGCGCCCGCACCCGCAGCAACTGCCGCAGCTGCAGCTCCCGCCACGCCCCCCGCCCCCGCCGCGCCTGCCGAGCACAAGGCGGTCTGGTTCGACGAAACGATCCCGCACGAGGTCGAAAAGCTCTCCAACATCCGCAAGACGATCGCGCGCCGCCTCACCGAGTCGAAGCAGACGATCCCGCATATCTATCTCACCGTCGACATCCGCCTCGATGCGATGCTCAAGCTGCGCGGCGAGCTCAACAAGGCGCTCGAGGGCCGCGGCGTGAAGCTTTCGGTCAACGATCTGCTGATCAAGGCATTGGGCGTCGCGCTGGTCCAGAGCCCCAAGTGCAACGTCACCTACACCGGCGACACCCTCATCAAATATAGCCGCGCCGACGTCTCGGTCGCGGTATCGACCCCCACCGGGCTGATCACCCCGATCATCCGCGACGCCGCGAACAAGAGCGTCTCGGCGATCTCGGTCGAGATGAAGGAACTCGCCGCGCTGGCGAAGGACAACAAGCTCAAGCCCGAGCAGTATCTGGGCGGCACCGCCAGCATCTCCAACATGGGGATGTTCGGGATCAAGGCGTTCGACGCGGTGATCAATCCCCCCCAGGCGATGATCCTGGCGGTCGGCGCGGGCGAGAAGCGGCCTTATATCGTCGACGATGCGCTCGCGGTGGCGACGGTGATGTCGGCGACCGGCAGCTTCGATCACCGCGCGATCGACGGGGCGGACGGCGCGGCCCTGATGAAGCTGTTCAAGGAACTGGTCGAATCGCCGATGGGCATGATCGCGTAAGGGCGCCGGCCAAGTGCGAGTCCTCATCGAAGTGATCCACATCGCGGTGGGACTTGCCGTCGCGATGCTGATCGCCTGGTGCGCCGCCTGGTCCTATCCGCTCGCCCGGTCCGACATCTGGCTGGTGGCCTATATCGCGATGGCGGCCGTGGTGCTGATGGGCATCGGCCCGCTGCGCCGTGCCTATGCGCTCGACCGCGAGAAACTCCGCAAGAGGAATAACCTTACCCATGGCTGAGCAACTGCCCACGGGGCAGCCGGCGATCCGCGTCACCACGATGCCCGCCGACGCGAACCCCTATGGCGACATTTTCGGCGGCTGGCTGATGAGCCAGATGGACATGGCCGCAGGGCTCGTCGCCTCGCGCTTCTCGCACGGCCGCGCGGTGACGATCGCGGTCGAGGGGATGAAGTTCCACGCCCCCGTCGCGGTCGGCGACGAAGTGTCGGTCTATGCCGATCTGGTGAAGGTCGGCCGCACCTCGATGACGATCGACGTCGCCGCCTGGCGCCGGGCCCGCCATGCCGAGGAAAGCTGCCTGGTGACCCAGGCGCAGTTCGTGTTCGTGGCGATCGACGAGGCGCGCAAGCCGCGCGCCGTCGATTCCCCTCCTGCAACCGCCTGAGACATCCTATCTCGGCTCACGACCATATAAGGCTAAGGCAACATGGCTGAATCCTACGACCTCATCGTCCTCGGCTCGGGGCCCGGCGGCTATGTCGCCGCGATCCGCGCGAGCCAGCTCGGGCTCAAGACCGCGATCGTCGAGCGCGAGTTGCTCGGCGGCATCTGCCTCAACTGGGGCTGCATCCCCACCAAGGCACTGCTGCGCTCGGCCGAGATCTTCCACTATATGCAGCACGCCAAGGACTATGGCCTCGCCGCGGACAATATCACCGCGGACCTGGAAGCCGTGGTCAAGCGCTCGCGCGGCGTCGCCAAGCAACTCAACCAGGGCGTCACGCACCTGATGAAGAAGAACAAGATCGCGGTCCACATGGGCAGCGGCAAGCTGACCGGCAAAGGCAAGCTGACCGTCACCGCCGCCGACGGCAAGACCACCGATCTGCAAGCGAAGAACATCATCGTCGCGACCGGCGCCCGCGCCCGCGACCTTCCCAATCTTCCTGCCGACGGCAAGCGCGTCTGGACCTATCGCCACGCCATGACGCCGCCCGAAATGCCGACCAGGCTGCTGGTCATCGGATCGGGCGCGATCGGGATCGAGTTCGCCAGCTTCTACAATGATATGGGGAGCGACGTTACCGTGGTCGAGATGCTCGACCGGATCGTCCCGGTCGAAGACAAGGACATCTCCGCGCACCTCGAGAAGGCGCTCAAGAAGCAGGGGATGAACATCCTCACCAGCGCGAAAATCGAGAAGATCGAGGCGTCGGGCAGCGGCGTGCAGGCAACGATCGTCACGAAGGACGGCAAGAGCACGCCAAGCGAGTTCAGCCATGTCATCGTCGCGATCGGCATCGTTCCCAACACCGAAGATCTCGGGCTCAAGGAGCTCGGCGTCGCGATGGACGATCGCGGCTTTCTCAAGACCGACGCCGCCTGCAAGACCAACATCGACGGCCTCTACGCCATCGGCGACATCACCGCCCCGCCCTGGCTCGCGCACAAGGCGAGCCATGAGGGGGTGATCGCGGCGGAAGCGATCGCCGGCAAGCATCCGCATGCGATGGACCCGCTCAACATCCCCGGCTGCACCTATTGCCACCCCCAGATCGCCAGCGTCGGGCTTACCGAGGCCAAAGCCAAAGAGGCGGGCTATGACGTGAAGGTCGGCAACTTCCCCTTCATCGGCAACGGCAAGGCGATCGCGCTGGGTGAGGCCGAAGGTTTCGTGAAGACCGTGTTCGACGCCAAGACCGGCGAACTGCTCGGCGCGCACATGATCGGCGCCGAGGTTACCGAATTGATCCAGGGCTACACCGTCGGCAAGACGCTCGAGACCACCGAGGCCGAGCTGATGGAGACGGTATTCCCGCATCCGACGATCAGCGAGACGATGCACGAAAGCGTCCTCGCCGCCTATGGGCGCGCACTGCACATCTAAGAAAGTCGCGCGACTTGACCCCCGGCGCGTCTGGCTCAACAAGGCCGGCAGCCGGGGGGCGTGCAGAATGAGTGTCGGATCCTATGCAACGCCCATGGTGGGTATCGCTTCTTCTGGTCGCCCCGATCCCGGCGACCGCGACCGAGAACGATCCCCAGGACCTTTCCAGCCTTTCGATCGAGGAGCTGGCGCAACTGCCGGTCAGTTCCGCGTCGAAGCGCGAGGAGCCGCTTAGCCGGGCGCCGACCTCGCTCTACGTCATCACCGATGCCGATATCGCCCGCGCCAATGGCACGTCGCTTCCCGAGGTGCTGCGCCTCGCGCCCAATCTTCATGTCGAGCGGATCAACGGCACCCAGCACACCGTCAGCGCCCGCGGCTTTGCCGGCTACGAGACCTCGAACAAGCTGCTGGTGCTGATCGACGGGCGCAGCGTCTATTCGACGCTGCACTCCGGGGTGAACTGGGATCTCCATTCACCCCTGCTCGAGGATCTGCAACAGATCGAAGTGATCAGCGGCCCGGGCGGGACGCTGTACGGCCCGAACGCCGTCAACGGCGTGATCAACATAATGTCGAAGAGCGCGGCCGACACGCAGGGCGCGCTGCTGCGCGGCACCGCTTCCGCCAACGAGCGGACTGCGGGCGCGCGCTACGGCTTCGCGCTCGGCGATTCGACCAAGGTGCGCGTCTACGGCAATTATTACGACCGGAAGGACATGCCCCCCGGTTTCGGCCCCAACAATGATGACGCGATCCGCGGTTGGCAGGCGGGCTTCCGCGCCGACATGGCCGCCGAGTCGGGTCACCTGACGGTGCAGGGCGACGTCTTCGATGCCGACGCCTTCGTGCTACCGGGGGACGGCAATCGCGGCCATAATCTGCTCGCACGCTGGAATCGAACGCTCGGCGAGGCTTCGTCGCTTCAGGTTCAGGCTTATTACGACTATTCGGAGCGGCGCGCCGCATCGACCGCCGATCGCGTGGAGACGGTCGATCTCGAAACCCAATATAATCTCCGCTCGGGGGCGCACGATCTGGTCGGCGGCCTCGGCATCCGCACCACGCGGGACGAATTCTTCAACCCGTTGAATATCTTCCAGCTCGATCCGCGGAAGGAGCGGCTGTGGATCGGCAATGGCTTCATCCAGGATCGCTTCGCGCTCACGGCCCGCCTTTCGGTGATCGCGGGCGTCAAGGTCGAGGCATCGACCTTTTCCGGCCTGCAGGTGCTGCCCAATTTGCGGCTCGCATGGCAGGCGGGCGATCAGGCGCTGCTTTGGACCTCCGTATCGCGCGCGGTGCGCACGCCGTCGCGGATCGATCGCGACCTGACCGCCCCCGGATTCCTCGCCGGCGCCCCCGATTTTGCATCGGAGAAGCTGATCGCGTTCGAAGCAGGCTATCGCGGCCAGCCGTCGCCGGCCACGTCGCTGGCGGCGACCGTCTATTACCACCATTATTACGACCTGCGCAGCGTGCGCTTTCTCGGCGCGCCCTGGCCGGCGCAGCTCAACAACGACCTTGGCGGCCAGCAATATGGCATCGAGGGATGGGTGACGCAGCAGATCCTGCCCTGGTGGCGCGTGACGGGCGGCGCGACCTTCGTGAAGCGCAATTTCGAGGTCCGCGACGGCGGCGTCGATATCGGCGGCGCGACCTCCCTCGGTCGCGATCCCGGCTATCAATTGTCGCTTCGCTCGCAGATCACATTGCCGCAGGGACTGACCCTCGACGCCGGCATCCGCGCGGTCGATGCGATCGAGAATCCGGACATAGACGGCTATGTCGAGGCCGATGCGCGGATCGGCTGGATGTTCGCGCCGGGCATTGAACTCTATGTCGCAGGCGACAATCTGCTCCACGCCACGCATCTCGAAAGCAACGATAGCGGGCGGACCCAGCCGATCGAGCGCAGCATCAGCGTCGGCACGCGGCTGCGATTTTGATGTCGCTGACGCATCCGACCCTCCTGCCCATCCTCTCTGCAGCGCTGCTTCTGCTCTCGGGGGGAACGGCCCGTGCCCAGGCAAGCGAGGCCGCGGTGAAGGCAGCATTCCTTCCCAAATTTGTCCGCTACATCGAATTGCCGGCAAATGTGCAGCCGGCGACCGGCCAGCCTTATTATCTCTGCGTGATCGGGCGCGATCCGTACGGCGCACTGGTCGATCGCGCCGCGAGCAGCGAAACGATCGACGGCCGCAACGTGGCAGTGCGGCGCTTTGCGACAGCCAACGTGCCCGCGGTGGCCGGCTGCCATGTCGCCTTCGTAGCGGGCGAGAATGACGCGCAATCGGCGCAGATGCTGTCGACTCTGCGACGGCAGTCGACCCTGACCATCACCGACGCGCGGCAGGGCGCGGCGCGCGGCATGATCCACTTCGTGATGGCCGCGGGGCGCGTGCGCTTTCATATCGACGATGCCGCCGCCGCGTCGCGCGGCATCTTGATCAGTTCCCGGCTCCTCGCTCTGGCGATAGACGTAAAGCAGCGCACGCCATGATCAGCATCGAACAGATTACCGGGCGCTGGCGCAGCTTCCCGATCGCGATCACCGCCATCCTGGTCGGACTGTTGCTGCTCGGCGGGATCGTCGTCATCGTCCAGGGGGAATCCTCCTATCTCGCGCAAAAGCAGCGCGAGACGCAGGCGCAGACCGAGATATTGGCGGCGAGTGCCGTCGCCGCGCTTGATTTTGGCGACGCGGCGGCCGCCCGCGAATCCGTGGATGCATTGCAGGTCAATCGCCAGATCCGCAGCGCCGGCATCTTCGATCGCAGCGGCGCATTGGTGGCCGGCTATGCCCGCAACGGCGAGATCAGCCACGACAGGCTGGAACAGGCGCTCGCCCGCGACCGCGAAGCGATTGCCGCCACCGTGCCGGTTACCCGCGGCGGCGAGCGGATCGGCACCGCCTTTATCACCGTCGATTCCCAACCGCTCTCGACGCGACTTCGCCGCTACCTTCTGATCGGCTTACTGGTGATCATGGCGGCCGTAACCGCTGCGGTGCTCGGCCTGGCCCAGGCGGCGCTCACCCGCGTCAATCGCGAGCTCGAGGCGCGTGCCGCTGCGCTGGCCGAGAGCAACGCCGAGCTCACCCACCAGATCGCCGAGCGGACCAAGGCCGAGGAACAGCTTCGCCAGGCGCAGAAGATGCAGGCGCTCGGCCAGCTGACCGGCGGCATCGCGCATGATTTCAACAATCTGCTGACCGTCATCCAGGGCTCGGCGGACATGCTGCTGCGGCCCGATCTGCCCGAGGATCGCCGCCACCGCTACGCCGACGCGATCGTCCAAGCCGCCGCCCGCGCCGCTGCGCTGACCGGACAATTGCTCGCTTTCGCCCGGCGTCAACCGCTCCAACCCGAAGTGATAGACGTCAATGCGATGATCACCGGCATGATCGAGCTGCTCGATCGCGCGCTGGGCGAGCGCGTGCAGATCGAAATCGATCTGGCAGAAGGCTCCTGCACCGTCGAGGCGGATCGCGCACAGCTCGTCTCCGCGGTGCTCAACATTGCCGTCAACGGCCGCGACGCGATGCCCGACGGCGGCAAGCTGCACATCGGCACCGCTCGCCTGGAGGAGGAGGACGGCGCGATGATCGCATTGTGTATCTCGGATCAGGGCACCGGGATGGACGCCGAGACGATCGAGCGAGCAATGGAGCCCTTTTTCACCACCAAGGGCGCTGGCAAGGGCACCGGGCTGGGGTTGAGCCAGGTCTATGGTTTCGCGACGCAATCGGGCGGCGATCTGCGAATCGAAAGCAGCCCCGGCGAAGGCACGCAGGTGACCATCCTGCTGCCGTGCAGCGGCCGCGAAGTCGTCGCAGAGGACGTCGCGCCCACCGATTCACCCGATCGCATGACCGGCGCCGTGCTGCTCGTCGAAGACAATGAGGAAGTGGGCGAGTTCGCCGAGGCGCTGCTGCGCGAGCTTGGCCACCGCGTTGTCCGTGCGCATTCCGGCGAAGAAGCCCTCGAACTGGCCAAGGTCGCCCGCTTCGATCTCGTACTGACCGATGTGGTGATGCCGGCAATGAGCGGTCTGGAGCTGGCCGCCGCGCTGACCAAGCTGCACCCGCGGCTGCCGATCGTACTCACCACCGGCTATAGCGACGAAATCGCGCGTTCGGGCGCCGGCGGACGGCCGGTCCTGCTCAAGCCCTATCGGCTGGAGACGCTGGCGACGATCCTCGACGAGACCCTGCGCAGTTCGGGCCAGCCTAGGGTTTCGTAAGGATTGCGGCGACGACGGCGATCCGCTCGACATCGGCGTAAGCGGGTAGTTCCAATTCCTCGCCGAAGACGTCGGGATCGAGTTCGCGATAGGCCAGCGCCAGGCCCCCCTGCGCGGCAAAGCGCTGCAGCGCAGCCTTCAGGCCGTCCCCGCCGTCAACGATAGCGCTGCCGGTGTAGAGGATCACGCGCCCGCCCGGAGCCAGACGTTCGGCTGCAATCCGCGTCATGTCGAACGAAACCTGGCCGCCGTGCATGCCCCCCCCGGCGCGATAGGTGCGGTCCGATTCGTCCATGATGTAAGGCGGGTTGGCGAGCGCGACGTCGATCGCCCCGTCGATGCCGCGCAGATCGTCACCCTGAACGCCACGGGCCGTGACGCCCGCCGCGCGGGCATTGATCGCGGCCAGTCGCAACGCCTGGGGATTGACGTCGGTCATCGCCACCGTCGCATCCGGGCAAAGCTTCGCAGCCACGATCGCGCCGACTCCCGATCCTGTGCCGATATCGACGATCGCCGCGCCCGGGCGCGGGGGCAATCGGGTCAGTTCCGCTTCGATCAGATCTGCAAACCGATAGCTGTCGGGACCGAAGAAGACCGCATCCTCGTCTTCGGTCGGATAGGCCGAATGGATGTACAGCCCATCCTTGAGCGACGAGATGCGATATCTGCTGCGCAGCAAGGCACCGTCCATGCGTTCCAGCCCGTTTGCGCGATCGAGCAAGGTGAGGATCTCCGGATCGAGCAGCGACGCTTCGAAGGGCAGGCTCCACCCCAGCACGTCCGTCAGCACCCGCGCCCGCTTGCGCCCCGGCCGGGCGACCACCCGGCCATGCGTTGCCGGAGTAGGCGTGACGAAGCCGTAGCCGCGGCTCCGCAGCGCCTGGCTCAAGCACAATAAGGCGTTATCGGTGTCGTCCATGGAGACCTAGGGCATCAAAAAGGCGAGCGTAGCAAGGCTTGAACCCGGCCTGGACCTCGCCGACCGAGGGATCTGCCCCGCGGAGCGCGCACCGGCCTGCGCGATGCCCAAAGCGAGGTTCAGATATACGGATCGTCGCCGGCGCCCGACAGACCAAGGATTTCGAGCTTCCTGGAAAGTGGGTTCGAGCCCGACCGTGCAACGGCCGGGCTCGTCCATCTCGCTGGTGTCAGCCGAGAAAATGGTGGGCGTGGCAAGGATTGAACTTGCGACCCCTGCGATGTCAACACAGTGCTCTACCACTGAGCTACACGCCCCCAAGGAGGGCGGGCTTTAGCGGGGCTATTCGCACTGTGCAAGCGCCCCGTGCCCGAAATCAGATCAAGCTGACATTCTCCGCCTGGAACAGCCGATCCACTTCCAGCACAAGGTCGCGCAAATGGAATGGCTTGGACAGGATTCGCGCCTGCGGGACCTGCTTGCCGGCCTTCAGCGTCACCGCCGCGAAGCCGGTGATGAACATCACCCGCATGTCGGGGGCGATGTCGCCGGCACGCTGGGCCAGCTCGATCCCGTCCATCTCCGGCATGACGATATCGGTGAGCAATAGGTCGAACCGCTCGGTCTCGAGCAAGGGGATCGCTTCGGTGCCGCGATCGACGGCGCTGACCGCATAGCCTGAGCGTTCCAAGGCGCGGGTGAGGTATTCGCGCATCACGCGGTCGTCCTCGGCCAGCAAAATCCGGATCATCACTACCCCAACCTATCGAAGGCTCGCACCATAGCGCCAAGCCCTTAAGACTTTCCAGCGCGAACATGATTGCCGCCCCAGGGCGCTGTCCCTAGTCAGGAAAGGGTGATTCCAGCGCTTTCCTTCGACCGTCACGGATCCGCCGAGCCGCCGAGCCCGATCATCCTGTCGGTGCCGCACGCCGGACGCGAATATCCGCTGCAGCTGCGCGCGGCGCTGCGGGTTCCGCTGGTCGCGCTGCGGGGGCTCGAAGACCGATATGTCGATGCGCTGGCGCTCGACGCGCGCGACACCGAGACCATGTTCGTCGCCCGGCGTGCGCGGGCATGGATCGATCTCAATCGCAGCGAGCAGGAGCGCGACCCGCGGCTCGACGACGGCGCGAACTCGATCGGCGTGCCGCAATCCGCGAAGCTGCGCAGCGGGCTGGGACTGGTGCCACGCCGCGTGGGAAATTCAGGCGATATCTGGCAGCGACGCCTGTCCGCCGACGAAGTCGCGCTGCGGATCTTCGCCGATCATCGTCCCTATCATATGGCCCTGGCCGCGGCGCTGGAAGCGGCGCACGCGCGCTTCGGAGTCGCAGTGCTGCTCGACATCCATTCGATGCCCCCGCTCGGATCGCCCGAACGCGCGCCACGCCTGGTGCTGGGCGATCGGTTCGGAAAGTCGGCGGCAGCCCGCTTCGTCGGCAGAGTGGAAAGCGTGGCGCGGGCACATGGCGTCTCCACTGCAGTCAATGCACCCTATTCGGGCGGCCACATCCTCGAGCGCCACGGCGACCCCAGGCGCGGCATCCACGCGGTGCAGCTCGAGTTCGACCGGACGCTCTATCTCGACGGGACGCTGGACGGGCCTGGCGCCGGCCTACCCGCCTCCGCCGCCTTGCTCCGCGCGATCATCAACGCCGTCAGCGATGAGGCACTCCCGGGCGCGATCGCCGCCGAGTGAACCCCACAAAAAAACCACCTCGTGGTTTCCCACGAGGTGGCCAAGGTTCAGGGAGGAGACACGCTCGAAAGCGTGTCGCACGGTGCCGCGAAAGGGGGAGAACACGACGCCGTACAGATCGAATATAAGGGGAAGGGCGGAGACTTCAAGGGTTCTCGCGCGGTTGCGAGAAACCGTGCTTCGAGAGCGACAAGCCGTTTGAAAGCCTCGATTATTCGCCGACATCGCCGGGCGGCGCAGCGAGCAGGCGACACGGGAATCGCGCCGGCAATCGCGCCGCCCGCCGCGCGGCGATCAGGCCGGGTTGACGAGCTGCGGCTGAGGCATCTTTCCGGCGCGCATCTGACGGGCGAAGAGCTCGCGCATCATCGTCAGCGAGAAAAGATGCGCATAGATCAGCGGAAGCATGCCGTTCTGCACGATCTTGCGAAGCTGATCGCCGCGCATTTCGGTGAGCTTGTTCTCGTCGACCATCATGAATCCGCGATAGACGAAGGGCTGCTGCGTATCGTCGGGCTGGATGCTGACCTCGCCGTCGATCAGCAGGCCCATCTCCATCAGCTCCTTCATGAACATCGAAGTGCGCGCGCCCGCCTGCTCGAACTGCTCATTGAATTGCAGGATGTTCTTCGTCATCTCGCTCGGCTCGCCATTGTCGAACAGCTTCTCGCCTTCCTCGAACGCGCCGATCGTGTCGGACGTGGGATCGAAGCATAGCGAAAGCTCGTCGCTATCGGGACGCAGCCGCGCCAGAAGATAGGGATAACGGCGAATATAAGCGGGCACGTAGAAGTCCGAGCCGTCCATCTTGCCTTCGTCATCGAAGAAGGTGTTCACGCCTTCGTTCAACCCCATGAGCGCCAGAGGCACGGGATCGTCACCCACCGAGAAGACGATCGGCATGAAGCGCTGAACGAGCGGAAATTCCTCGACGGTAACCGGCACCGCATGCTGCTTGGCAAGGAACGGAGCCTTGTCCAAAGGCCGGACGCGATAGTCGGCATGGGTCTGGCTCGAGAGCGGCTCGAGCTGGTTGTAGAACAACGGAAGCGACTGCTGTGGCGCGCTGGCCATCTTACTCTCCTGGATCTGCGGGGAACCTTAAATCGGGCGCGGGTCTATGGCCTGGAAGGCTCAGGCGCAAGCGCCACAAGCTTTCCCGGATTGAGGATGCCTTGCGGATCCAGCGCGCGCTTGATCGCCCGCAGCGCGGCGATGCGCGACGGCGGACCGAGCCGCTCGAGCTCGGCGCGCTTCATCTGGCCGATGCCATGCTCGGCCGAGATCGAGCCCCCCGCTGCCGCCACCATATCGTGGACGAGACGGGTGATCCTTGGCCCATCCTCGGCATACCAGCGCTCCCGATCCGCGCCGACGGGCGCACGGACGTGGAAATGGACGTTGCCGTCGCCAAGATGGCCATAGGCGACCGCCTGGGTCCCCGGGAAGCGCGCCTCAGCGGTCGCCCCGCCTTCGATCATGAAACGCGGCATATCGTCGACCGGCACCGAAATGTCGTGCTGGACGGCAGGCCCTGCGCTGCGCTCGGCCTCCGAGATCGAGTGGCGGATCCGCCAGAAGCTCTCGGCCTGCGCCTCGCTCGCCGCGATCACGGCATCGCCGGCAAGCCCATCCTCCAGCGCCGGCGCGAGCAGCCGTTCGAGCAGGATCAGCGGCGATTCCGCTTCCACATCGGTGACGACTGCCTCGATCAGCACATGCCAGCGATGCGCGCTGCCGAGCGGCGGCCGCAGCCCGGGAACGTGCCCGAGCACCAGCGCCAGGGTCTCGTCCGGCAAAATCTCGAAGCTCTCGATCGAATCGGTCCGCGCTTCCAGCTGGCGGAGCAGGGTCAGCGCGCTCGCGGGACTATCGAGCCCGACCCACGCGACGGCGCGCGCAGTGGCGCCCGGCACGAGTCGCAGCGTCGCGGCGGTGACGATACCCAGGGTGCCCTCTGCTCCGATCAGCAACTGATCGAGGTCGTAGCCGCGATTGTCCTTCTTCAGCGCGGAGAGGCCGTCATGGATCGAACCGTCGGGCAACACCGCCTCTACCCCGGCGACCAGACTGCGCATCGTGCCGAAGCGCAGCACCTGGGTGCCCCCGGCATTGGTCGAGACCAGCCCGCCCACCGTTGCGCTGCCGCGGGCGCCCAAATCGAGCGGGAAGCGGCGACCCTGTGCTTCGGCCGCCTCGCGCAAGTCCGCCAGGATCACCCCGGCCTCGGCCACCGCCAGTCCACCTGCGGGCGACAGGCTGCGGATCCGGTTCATCCGGCGAAGCGAAACCAGCAGCGCCGATCCGTCCGCCGGCGGCGTCGCGCCTCCAACCATGCCGCTATTGCCGCCTTGCGGGACCAAGGGGACCGACGCGGCCGCCGCCAGTTGGACGATCGCGGCGACTTCTTCGGTCGATCCCGGCGACAGCAATGCCGGCGTTATGCCATGGTAGCGGCCGCGCCAGTCGCTCAGCCAGGGGGCGATCGCCTCCGGATCGGTGATCGCTACCTTGGGGCCGAAGCGTTCCGTCACGCTTCGAACGAGCTGGGACTGTGCAGGCGTCATGTCCGCGGGTTAGCATGCCGATACCCAGTTCATCCACCGTTCAAACCTTTGCCCTAGAAGCGTGCCGACATGCTCAATCCGCTGCTTGCCTCTTCCAGCCTGCTGCTGTTGCTCGCCTCGCCGGCCCCCGCCCCCCAGCGGCCCGATTGGGAGGGCGCGGTGAAGCTGATGCAGCAGCGTGTAACCGTGCATGTCCCGCGCGTGACGGTGACCAGCACGACGATCATCATGCGCGCACCGCGTCCGCGCGCGCTCGTCGAGAAGAAGGCCGACGACTGCGTGAAGATGGAGAATCTCGCCGGCTTCACCGTCAATCGCTTCGACAGCGTCGATCTGGTGCTGAAGGACGGGACGCTGCTGCGCGCGAAGCTCGGCGCGGAATGCCCGGCACTGGGCTTCTACAACGGCTTCTATGTCCGCGCGACCAAGGACAAGAAGATCTGCGCGAAGCGCGACGCCATCCGCTCGCGCTCGGGCAGGTCGTGCGGCGTACAGGCCTTTACCTCGCTCTCCGCGGCGCGCTGACGCGCTTCAGCTTGACATTGCGCCCAGAATCCGCAAGCGCGTGACGGCTTTTAGGGCGTGGATGGACACGCCCATAATCCGGACATTCGCATGAGCTTTGCCGACCTCGGCCTTTCCGATGAACTTTTGCGCGCGGTGACCGACTCGGGCTATACCGAGCCGACCCCGATCCAGCGCCAGGCAATCCCTTCGGTGCTGATGGGCAAGGATCTGATCGGCATCGCCCAGACGGGGACGGGCAAGACCGCGGCCTTCGTGTTGCCGATGATCGACATCCTCGGCGAAGGCCGCACCCGCGCGCTGATGCCGCGCTCGCTGATCCTGGAGCCGACGCGCGAGCTTGCCGCGCAGGTCGCCGAGAATTTCGACAAATATGGCGTCAATCACAAGCTCTCGATGGCGTTGCTGATCGGCGGCGTCCAGATGGGCGATCAGGTCAAGGCGCTGGAAAAGGGCGTCGACGTGCTCATCGCCACCCCCGGCCGGCTGATGGACCTTTACGGCCGCGGCAAGATCCTGCTCACCGGTTGCAGCCTGCTCGTCATCGACGAGGCGGATCGCATGCTCGACATGGGCTTCATCCCCGACATCGAGGAAATCTGCACCAAGCTGCCCAAGCAGCGCCAGACCCTCCTCTTCTCGGCAACCATGCCGCCGGTGATCAAGAAGCTTGCCGACAAGTTCCTGACCGATCCCAAGCAGATCCAGGTCGCCCGCCCGGCGACCGCGAACGTCAACATCCGCCAGTGGGTCGTGCCAGTCGCGTCGCAGACCGCCAAGCGCTCGGTCCTGCGCGAGCTTTTGCGCGCCGAGGACGTGACCAACGCGATCATCTTCTGCAACCGCAAGACCACCGTTCGCGAACTCAACAAGAGCCTGCAGGGCCTCGGCCTGCGCTCGGGCGAGATCCATGGCGACATGGAGCAGCCGCAGCGAATCGCCGAGCTGGAGCGATTCAAGAAGGGCGACGTCAACATCCTCGTCGCCTCCGACGTCGCGGCGCGCGGGCTCGACATCAAGGGCGTGAGCCATGTCTTCAACTATGATGCCCCCTGGCATCCGGACGATTATGTCCACCGCATCGGCCGCACCGGTCGCGCGGGCGCGACGGGCGTTGCCTATACGCTGGTGACCCCGGACGATGCCGAGAATATCTCGGAAATCGAGAAGCTCACGGGGATGAAGATCGAGCGCGTCGGCGCGCCGGCGGGCAATCCGGCGCCTGCCAGGGCCGAGACCGAGAAGGCGCCGAGCGGGCGCGGACGCGGTCGTTCGCCGCGCGCTGCCAAGGCCGAGCCTGTCGCAGCCGCACCGGCGGAGACGGCGCGTGCGCCGGAGCCCGAGCCGGTTGTCGCGCCCAAAGCGGAGGGACCGCCGCGCGATCGGGAGCGCAGCGAAGCGCCGCGTCGCGCCCGCGGCGGCCGCGGCCCGAAAGCCGAGGAGCGGCCCCGCCCCCAGCCCCGCTCCGGCGAGGATGGCCCGGACGACGGCTGGAACGGCCCGGTTCCCGATTTCCTGAAGTTCACGCTCGGCGCCTGAAGCGTTCGCGCATGCACGCCGCACCGATCGTGTCGCCGTGCATCGCGCTCTGCCAGATGGACGAGCCCACCGGCTGGTGCATCGGCTGCGGCCGGACCATCGACGAGATCGTGCGCTGGGGCGCTACCGCGGACGAGGATCGCGCCGTGGTGATGGATGCGTTGCCCGAACGGATGGACCAACTCGCCCGGGCCAACCGCTCGCGCAGTCCTGGGCCTTAATCCGCTGCCGTCTGCGCCATCAGCGCATCGTCCTTCGCTGCCGCACGCTGATAGGCCTCGCGCCCGCTCAGGCGCTCGAAATAAGCCGAGAAAGCCTCCCGCTTGGGCAAGGTACCGAACATGGTGCCCCACCCCACTGCCGAGCCGACATAGACATCGGCCGCTGTGAAGCGATCGCCGGCGATGAAGCGGTGCGCGGCTACCGCCGCCTCGAGGACGTCCACCGCCGCCGTATAACTGCCATAGCCGAACATCCGCGACTGTTCAGGCGAAGGCTCGAACTTGGCGACATGATTGGTCACGGCCTGTTCCACCGGGCCCGCGGCGAAGAACAGCCAGCGATAATAATCCGCGCGCTCCTCGGGCAAGGGAGCCAGCCCGGCCTCCGGAAATGCATCGGCCAGATAGGCGCAGATCGCCGCCCCTTCGGTCACTACCTTGCCGCGATGGACGATCGCCGGGACCTTCCCCATCGGATTCACCGCAAGATAGTCGGCATCCTTCATCGCCGAATAGTCGACGAGCTCGGTGCGATAATCGGCGCCCGTCTCTTCGAGCATCCAGCGGGCGATCCGCCCGCGCGACTGGGGGTTGGTGTAGAATATCAGATCGTCAGCCATCGCAGCGACTCCTCGTTCGATAGAACAGAAAGTGAACGCAAGACGGCCGACAAGTCAAGCCGTTACAAGGTCGTTTCGAACAGATGGAGCAGCCGCGCCCAGGCGCGTTCCGCCTGGACCTGGTTATAGACTTCGCTGTCCGGCGGGCACCAGCCGTGCATCGTACCCTTGTAGACCTCGATCTCGGCGGGGCGCTTGGCGGCATCGAACGCCACGCGCAGCTTGTCCTTGTCGCCCGGCGCCCTGGCATCGTCATTCTCGGCGATGGCGACAAGGAAGCCGGCCTTCATCTGGGGGATCAGCGCGAGCATCGGTTCCGATGCCATCCCCCCGCCATGAAACGTGCCGCCGGCGCGAATGCGGCCGGGGACCGCGGCAGCGGTCTGCATGACCAGCGGGCCACCCATGCAATAGCCGGTGGTACCTACGCCGCGCTTGGTATCAACCTGTGCCTGCTTGTCGAGGAAGGCGACGAACGCGGTGGCGTCGGTGACCGCCGCCTGCGGGGTAAGCAGCTTGCGCGCTTCGCCGGCCTTGGTGCGGACCGCAGTGCGATCTCCGCTGGCGGCGAGCGCGGCGGCTGTCGTCGAGCGATAAAAAGGATTCACCGTCAGAACTGTATAGCCCGATGCGGCAAGCCGATCGGCCATCTGGCGGAAGGCGGGGCGCAGACCATAGATGTCGGGCCAGACGAGCACCGCCGGATGCCTGCCACTGGCGGGCGCCACGAAATAGGCGTCGACGGTGCCGTCGGGGGTCTTGATCGTGACATCGCGACCCTTGACCGCCAGCGCATTGGCCGGGCTGGGCAGCAAGACGCTGATCCCGACGGCCGCGGCAGCGGTGCCGAAAGCGCGACGCGACAGGCCATCGGCCGCAAAACGCGCATTGTCGGCTTCGGTCAGGTCGTCACACATGGCTCTCTCCTTGGGCGCGCAGTCCGGGCACGAGCCCGAGTCGTCGAGGCGAAGGCTACACGCAAGCCATGCGCGCGCCCACCGTTCGCAAGCCTGCCAGATCGCCTGTCGAAAAGGCCGGAATAGCGATCAGCTGCGGAACAGATTCTCCGCCGTGCGCTCGACCGGCACATCGGCACCCTCTTCGCCCGCCTCGGCGTCGCGGGCAAGCTGGGTACGTTCGGCGCGAAGCTGCTCGATCAGCGCTTCGCGGTCGCCTTCGAGCCGAGTGTCGGTCGGTGCTTCGATGCCGGCGGCCTTGGCGGCCTTCGCGACCAAAGCGTCGAGTTCGCGCTGGGTGGTCAGGCCCAGCGTCACCGGATCCTTCGGGGTGATGTTGGCGATGTTCCAATGGCTGCGGTCGCGGATCGCCGAGATCGTCGTGCGCGTGGTGCCGATCAGCTTGCCGATCGCGCCGTCCGAAATTTCCGGATGATGGCGCAGGATCCAGGCGATGCCGTCCGGCTTGTCCTGGCGCTTGGAGACCGGCGTATAGCGCGGCCCCTTGGTGCGGCGGACCTGCTCGGGGCCCTTGAGCATCTTGAGGCGATAGTCGGGATCGGCCTGGCCCTTCTCGATCTCCTCCATCGTCAGCTCATGCGCCCGAACCGGATCGCGACCGGTAAGCTTCGCGGTCGCGGTATCGTCGGCGATCGCCTGGACCTCGAGAATATGCAGGCCGCAGAATTCCGCGATCTGTTCGAAAGAGAGCGCGGTATTGTCGACCAGCCAGGAAGCGGTCGCATGCGGCATCAGCGGCTGGGCCACGATCTTAGTCTCCAGAAACAATAAGGGCCGCCCTTCACGGGCGGCCGGTCACCGGACTGACTTAATGCGGCTGAGGACGCAGAGCAACCTCAATCGGCCTATCTCCTCCCAGCGGGTCTCAGGCGCCCTTGCCATTCTCCTCTACCGTCACCTTCGGAAACACGACATTGATGCGCAGTGCCGTATCGCGGCGCGGGCTCTTGCACAGGCTCACTTCACCCAGCGTCGTGATTTCTTGCCTGGTCCGGCGATGCCGAAGGACCACCTTGGTGCCCAGCGCGCACATCGTCTGGTCGCCCGCTTTGTAGGTCCAGCGGGCCAGGCGCGGGCCCAGCGCGCCGCGGAGCAGATTTGCGGTCCACACCGGCGCATCGCCGGGATCGGGGCTGCCCTTGTCCAGATACAGGCCGATCGCGTCATAGTCCGCAGTTTCGTTGATCACGAAGAAGCAGCCCGTGTCGTAACAGGTCTTCGCCTGATTTTTCTGATAGCGAAAATTGAGCATCGAATTGAAGGCGATCATTTCGGGCGAGATTCGTGGCTTCATGCCGACGCTGTCCTGCGATTCCGAACCCATCGCGTCGCCGGGCGTCTGGGCGGCGGCCGCCCACGGCGCGGCCAGCAGGACGGTTAGCAGGACCAGCGCATTGCCCAAGCGTGCCATCGAACGGCTCCTGACGTCAGCCACCGAGACTACCGCGATGCGATCCGAAATCAAGCCGCCAGTTGATGGCCGTCCATCGGGTACAGCGCATGCAGGAACTGGCGGGCGCTCGCCTCCCAGGTGAAGGTGCGGCCATAAGCGGCGCAGGCAGCACGATCGCGGCTGAGCGCTTCGGCGATCGCGGCTGTCAGGTCTTCGCCCATTGCACCTACTTCGGGCGTCAATACGTCGATCGGCCCGCTGACCGGATAGGCGGCGACCGGCGTACCGCAGGCGAGCGCCTCGATCATCACGAGGCCGAACGTATCGGTCCGGCTGGGAAACACGAAAACGTCGGCGGCGGCATAGGCCGAGGCAAGTTCCGCACCGAAAAGCGGCCCCAGGAAGAGCGCGTCCGGAAAGCGCGCCTGTAGCGCGGCGCGGGCCGGGCCGTCGCCGACCACCACCTTGGTGCCCGGGTGACCGCTCTTCAGGAACGCCTCGATATTCTTCTCGACCGCCACGCGGCCGACATAGAGCTGCACCGGGCCTGCGAGGCGCTCCATTGCCGGATGCGGGGCCAATCCGGCATGGAAATGCGCCAGATCGACTCCCCTCCCCCAATGGCGGACCTTGTCCAGGCCGTGCGCGACGAGCGACTGGCGGATCGACGGCGTCGAGGCGAGGATCGCCTGGCTGGGGGCATGGAACCAGCGGATGTAGCGCCAGATCCACTCCGCGGGCACCCCCGATCGCGCCGAGACATAGTCGGGAAACTGGGTGTGATAGGCCGTGGTGAAGGGCATGCCGTGGCGCAGGCACCAGCGTCGCGCGGCCACGCAGAGCGGGCCCTCGGTCGCCAGATGGATCGCGTTTGGCCCGAATGCCGCGAGCATCGCGCCGACGCTGCTGGTGCGAGTAATCGCGAGCCGGATTTCGGGATAGGTCGGGCATGGAAGCGAATAGAATAGATCGGGCGAGATCACGCAGACCTGATGCCCCTGCCCCTCCAACACCCGGCGAACCGACTGGAGCGTGCGGACGACTCCGTTCACCTGGGGCTCCCAGGCGTCGGTTACGATCGCGATGCGCACTGCGTCAGCCTCCGCCGCCGCCGTCACGCCGCCTCTAGTCTGGCCTCGGACATGGGCGCATCGCGCGCCGCCATCTCATCGGCCCAATGGAGAATTTCCATCCGGCCGTCGTAATGCTCGACGAGCGCGGTGCAACCCTCCACCCAATCGCCGTCATTATAATAGTCCACCCCCGCGATCGTGCGCATCTCGGCCTTGTGGATATGCCCGGCGATTACGCCGTCGATCCCGCGATGCGCCGCCTCGTCGGCCACGACCTCCTCGAACTTCGAAATGAACGAGACTGCGTTTTTCACTTTCTGCTTCGCATATTTGCTCAGCGACCAATAGGGCATGCCCAGCGCGCGGCGCGCGGTGTTGAGCCAGCGGTTGAGCCCCATCATCATCTCATAGGCGGCGTCTCCCAGATGGGCGAGCCAGCGGTGCGACATCGTGATCGCGTCGAACTCGTCGCCGTGGAGCACGAGCAGGCGGCGCCCGTCGGCGGTCTCGTGGATCGCCTGGCGACGAATTTCCACGCCGCCGAAATCGAGCCCCGAGAATTGCCGGAACATCTCGTCATGATTGCCCGGAATATAGACGATCCGGGTGCCGCGCCCCGCGCGCTTGAGGATGCGCCAGACGATGTCGTTGTGCGACGCGGGCCAGTAAAGCCGCTTCTTCATCGCCCAGCCGTCGATCATGTCGCCGACGAGATACATCGTCTCGCTATCGACATGGTCGAGAAAGTCGATGAGCATCGCCGCGTTGCAGCCGCGCGTGCCGAGATGGACGTCGGAAATCCAGACTGTGCGATACTGACGCCGCCCGCCGATGATCCGCTCCGGAATGACCGGGGTGCGCGCCTGAAAGTCGGAAAGATGCGCTGCGTCGAACGGAAGTCTGGTGATCGTCGCCATGCTCGTTCCCCCGAATGAACCTGTTCCGTCGCCGCCTATGGCGGGGGATTGTTACAAGCTGAATCGTGCGATCAGGCAGTGATGGGAATATGTTCGGGCCGGGCCGCCACACGCCCCAGCCAGGCACGAACCTTTGGGAAGGGCTGGAGGTCGAACCCGCCCTCTTCCGCGACATGGGTGTAGGCGTAGAGGATGATGTCTGCCAGGGTTAGCCGATCCTGCACCAGAAAGTCGCGATGCTCGAGATGCTCGTCAATCAGGGCTAGCGCGGCATCACCCCCGGCGATCTTGCCGGGCAGCATCGCGCGCTGGAGGTCGGTGAGATTGTCCTCCCCCACCATCGTCCGCCAGAAGCGCACCGTCGCGATGTTGGGCTCGTGATTATATTGCTCCCTGTAAAGGTCATATAACCGGCAGCGTTTCAGTGATGGCCCTGACATTCCGCAACCTTGCATGCCGCTAGTAGATTGAGCAACCGACACTCGGAAGCGGTCAGGCGGCTTTTGGTGCGTGTCGATCAGCGCCGGAATGGCCGATATTGGGTGGTTTGCAGACGGGCAGCTTGCGGATGAAAATCGTTCTATTCGGCCTGCTTCTTTGATTGACGCGAATACCACCAAGCCAACATGAAAACAAAGCCGAATGCGACGCTGCCGGAATAGCACCAAAGGACTTCTAAGTCGGAGTATTTGTCTCCGATCTGCTGTTTGAACGCCCATCCCAATAATGCGAAAGAAATCGCCATGGCCAGCACAACGGTTGGGATAAAACTCAGATAGGGATGGCGCCCAATGAAATGCCGGAAAGGATAAACAACCGGCAGTCCAATAATCAAAGCGCCGGGGATAGTTCCGCACAGGCTCATCAACCAGACAGCCGGAGAAACAAAAATCTCCCAAAGGCTATGGTGCGGCGATCTATTGGGATGACCAAGGAAATAATCGGCCACTAAGAGCACCGTCCCAACGGTGCTGCCCACCACGGCTGCGCCCAGCGCTAAGCCAGCGAATTTACTGATCGTCAGCGTGCTCATTCGACCTCCGCTGTCCATTTACATCCAATAGATTAATGGCCGCTTTCAAGCCTCCGTTGATGTGCGTGGAAGGGCCGACGTTGGGTCGTTTGCCGACCGTCCGCTCTCAGGCGAACTTTTCGCATTCCCGCCCTTGCTAGCGCTTGGTTTTATGACCTGTTCTGACCCGGATCGCTATCATGTTGAACTAACTGGTTATTTATGAACGATAATCAGGGGTTCTGTTGCTCCCAGAACATCCAGCGAAGCATATCCGCCCGCTCGAACCGATCGTGCGGGATCAGATCGCTGCCATCGGCGATGAAGAATGCGGCGGCATTGCTCTCGGGCAGGAAAGCATCGCCGATCTGGAGCACGGGAATGCGCCCGTTGGCATTCACGTTAGAAAGAAAATGCCCGGTACGCGTCTCGCCGGCGAGGATATCATATTGACGCCGTTCCAGCGCCGATCCGACATGCGCGGCGGCGAGGCGAATCTTGTAGCAGTTCCCGGACGGGGCATATTCGTGGAGGACGAAGGGGCCCATCAAAGCTCGCCCGTGACCAGCACGATCTTCCCGACATGATCGCCCGATTCCATTCGCCGGTGCGCGCCCGCGGCGTCGGCGAAGGGGAAGGTGGAATCAATCACCGGCTTCAGCCTGCCCTCAACGACATGGGGCCAGACGGTGCGATGGAGCTCGTCCGCAACCAGCGCCTTGAATTCGTTGTTGCGCGGCCGAAGGGTCGATCCCGTGAGTGTCAGGCGGCGGCGCATGATGTCGAACAGGGGGATGGTCGCCTGCGCACCGCCCTGGACCGCGATCGAGACGTGGCGGCCGTCCTCGGCCAGGCATTTGAGGTTGCGGGGGACATAGTCGCCGCCGACCATGTCGAGGACGATGTTGACGCCCTTGCCGCCGGTGATTGCCTTCACCCGCTCGACGAAATCCTCGGACTTGTAATTGATCGCATGATCCGCGCCGATCGCGCGCGCAGCATCGCATTTCGCGTCGCTTCCGCAGGTGACGAACACCCTCAGCCCGAACAGTTTGCCCAGCGCGATCGCCATCGTGCCGATGCCGCTGGTGCCGCCATGAACCAGCACCGATTCGCCCTCGCCGGCATATGCCCGCTCGAACAGGTTGGTCCAGACGGTGAACAGCGTCTCTGGCATCGCCGCAGCCTCGATCATCGTCAGTGCGGGCGGGACGGGCAGGCACTGGCCAGAGGGCGCGACGGCATATTCGGCATAGGCGCCGCCCGCGACCAGCGCGCACACGGGTTGGCCGATCATTTCGCGCGGGACATCTTCGCCCACTGCGACGATCGTGCCGGACAATTCCATGCCGAGGATCGAGGACGCGCCCGGCGGCGGCGGATACATGCCGGTCCGCTGCATCACCTCGGGCCGATTGACTCCCGCCGCGGCGACCTGGATCAGCACCTCGTCCGGCCCCGGCGCCGGCACCGGCCGCTCCACGGCGACCAGTACCTCGGGACCGCCAGGAGCCTCGGGGTCCATCGCGCGCATCGTTTCAGGCACGATCATCGGCTCTTCGCTTTCACCCTGAGGTCTCAACGGGCGCCTTATTGACATCGCCTCTGCCCGGGTCAACGTTGATCGGGCGATGGACGCAGACGAAAATCTTCCGCGCCGCAAGGACGATCTGGTAGCTCAGCTGGGCCGGCAGGACCTCGACCCCTATTCGGTCGAGGAGCTCGAAGAGCGGATTCAGCTACTCGAGGCGGAAATCGAACGGAGCCGCATCAAGATGCAACGCGCCGTTAACCATCGCGCAAGCGCCGACGCTCTATTCAAGTGACGAGCGCACGACACCGGACCAGCGGCGACACGCCACGAAATCCAGGTGTTGGGCAACGGTGCTTGATGCGGGGCTCCCCCCTCCCGACATACAGGGAAATCGGGCTGCGTATCCCTCTGGCCCGACTGGAGTAATCTAATGCCTAGTTTCGCATCTGCTCTGGAATCGACCCTGCACAAGGCGCTGGAGGCAGCATCCTCCCGCCGCCATGAATATGCGACGCTCGAACATCTGTTGCTGGCGCTCGTCGACGACGAGCATGCCTCCAAGGTGATGAGCGCCTGCGGCGTCGATCTCGGAGAAATCAAGAATATCGTCGCCCACTATCTCGACACCGAGCTCGAGGCGCTGAAGGTCGAGGCGGTCACCGACCCCTCCCCCACCAGTGGCTTCCAGCGCGTCGTCCAGCGGGCGATCCTCCACGTCCAGTCCTCGGGCCGCGACGAAGTGACCGGTGCGAACGTGCTGGTCGCCTTGTTCAGCGAGCGCGAAAGCTATGCGGTCTATTTCCTGCAGCAGCAGGATATGAGCCGGCTGGATGCCGTTAGCTTCATCAGCCACGGCGTCGGCAAGGGATCGACCCCCACCGAAACCAGCACGCCGAAGGGGGCCGACGAGGACAAGTCGTCCAAGGCCGAAGCCAAAGGCGGCAAGGGCGAATCCGCGCTCAAGCAGTTCACCGTGGATCTCAACGAGAAGGCCAAGGCCGGCAAGGTCGATCCGTTGATCGGCCGCGGCCCTGAAGTCGACCGAACCGTCCAGATCCTCTGCCGCCGCAGCAAGAACAACCCGCTCTATGTGGGCGATCCGGGCGTCGGCAAGACCGCGATCGCCGAGGGCCTGGCGCGGAAGATCGTCGAGGGCCAGGTGCCCGAGGTGCTCAAGGAAGCGGTGATCTATTCGCTCGACATGGGCGCACTGTTGGCGGGCACGCGCTATCGCGGTGATTTCGAGGAGCGGCTCAAGCAGGTCGTCAACGAGCTCGAGAAGCTGCCGCACGCGGTGCTGTTCATCGACGAAATCCACACCGTGATCGGAGCGGGTGCGACCAGCGGCGGCGCGATGGATGCGTCGAACCTGCTCAAGCCGGCGCTGTCGGGCGGCACGATCCGCTGCATCGGATCGACCACCTACAAGGAGTTCCGCAATCATTTCGAGAAGGACCGGGCCCTGCTCCGGCGCTTCCAGAAGATCGACGTGAACGAGCCGACGGTCGAGGACACGATCAAGATCATCACCGGGCTGCGCTCGGCGTTCGAGAACCATCACCATGTGAAATACACGCCCGACGCCATCAAGTCGGCGGTGGAGCTCAGCGCGCGTTACATCAACGACCGCAAGCTGCCCGACAAGGCGATCGACGTGATCGACGAAGTCGGCGCGATGCAGATGCTGGTGCCGGTCAATAAGCGCAAGAAGGTGATCACCACCAAGGAGATCGAACAGGTCATCGCGACGATGGCGCGCATCCCGCCGAAATCGGTCTCGACCGACGACACCAAGGCGCTGGCCAATCTGACCACCGACCTCAAGCGCGTCGTGTTCGGCCAGGATCGGGCGATCGAAGTCCTGTCATCAGCGATCAAGCTGAGCCGGGCGGGCCTGCGCGATCCGGACAAGCCGATCGGCAATTATCTGTTCAGCGGCCCCACCGGCGTCGGCAAGACCGAAGTCGCACGGCAGCTGGCGGAGATTCTCGGCATTCCGCTCCAGCGTTTCGACATGTCGGAATATATGGAGCGGCATTCGGTGAGCCGCCTGATCGGCGCGCCTCCGGGCTATGTCGGCTATGATCAGGGCGGCCTGCTGACCGATGCGGTCGACCAGCAGCCGCATTCGGTGCTGCTGCTCGACGAGATCGAGAAGGCGCATCCGGACCTGTTCAACATCCTGTTGCAGGTGATGGACAACGGCAAGCTCACCGACCACCACGGCAAGACCGTCGATTTCAGGAACACGATCCTGATCATGACGACCAATGCCGGCGCGTCGGACATGGCCAAGGAATCGGTCGGTTTCGGCGATCTGGGCGGCCGCGAGGACGTGCAGGAGGAAGCGGTGAAGAACCTCTTCACCCCCGAATTCCGCAACCGCCTCGATGCGATCGTGCCGTTCGACTATCTGCCGCCGGAAGTGGTCGCGCGGGTTGTCGACAAGTTCGTCCTGCAGCTCGAATTGCAGCTGGCCGACCGCGGCGTGCACATCCAGCTCGACGACGAGGCGAAGGCCTGGCTTACCGAGCGCGGCTACGACAAGCTCTATGGCGCGCGCCCGATGGGCCGCCTCATGCAGGAGAAGGTCAAGCAGCCGCTCGCGGAGGAACTGCTGTTCGGCAAGCTGATCCATGGCGGCGAAGTCAATGTGAAGCTGAAGGACAACGCCCTGGCGTTCGAGATCGTCCCCGCTGCGCCAAAGAAGCCCAAGAAGGGCGGCGGCAAGCGGGTGGCGAAGGTCGACGCGAAATAGGCTGTTTCTCTTGACGTGATCGGCGGGTCGGAACGCGAGTTCCGACCCGCTTTTTTTTGAAGGGCTGGCCGGATCCATGACCGGTCAAGGAACCCCTATCGATAGGCCCAAGTCTGGTAGTGGACCGGTGGCGCATAGGTGTGGATGATCGTGACGGTCACGCCGCCGTGCGACGGCGGTGGCGGCGGCGGCGCATAATTAGCGGGTTGGGGCTGCGGAGCACAGCCATGATGTCCGCAGGCGCGAAGCTGGGCCAGACGCTCCTCGGCAAACCGGCGCATCTGCTCGTCGCGGCGGATCGCCCAGGCGACCTGTTCGTCGGTGCTGGCCCAGGCATCTTCCCGGCAATAGCGATCGTTGCCGCAGATCCGGCTCACCGCCCGACCCACGCGGCGTTCGAGCTCGTCCACTCCTGCGTCGGTCGACAGATCGAGCGCTGAGGCGTCGACGCGGATCGAGCGAAATTCACCGTCGCGCCAGTCCTGCGCCTGTGCCGTCGCCGGTGCCAGTGTCGCCGCGGCACAGGCCGCGGCAGGTAGCAATGCCCTCAACATGATCTGTTTCCCCTCAGCGTAACCATATCGCTCATAACGCTTCGCCGGACGTAGATTCCTTCGCTCTTTGCATGCCATCGTCCCGTTTCGGGCCGCGTTTACCAGATATTCGCTTGGTGCGGACTAGCAGGAGCGATGCTTTCGCGGTGGCTATCCCGTCTTTTTGTTTCGTTGGGCTTGGGGGCAGCGCTTTCTTGCGCCGTGGCCCCCGCCGCGGCGCAGACCGGAGTGGCCGGCGCTCCGCTCGATATCTGCGTGTTGCGCGACACCGGCACGATGCGCGCCGTCGATCTGATCGCCCATCCAGAGCGGTTCGATTGCAGCACCCCCCAACATAAGCTCGGCTCGGGCGATTTCTGGGCGATCTCCGAGAACATCGGCGAACGGTCGAGCGAGGAGGCGCCGCTCAACATCCGCTTCGCGAGCCTGTGGCAAGAGGGGCTGACGACGCACATCCTCTATGGCGACGGCGGGATCCGCGCCATCTCCACCGATGGGCGCGGAGTGGCTCCGTTCCTCCAGCTCGGCGCGGTGGTCGAGCAGAGGCTCCCGCTGGCCGAGGCGCCGGTCGTGCGGATCCTGTGGAAGGTGCGCGGCGCCGCCAATGTCCGGGGCGTGCTGATCGGCGCACGGCTTTCGGCCGCCGAGCAGAGCCAGCGCGCCAACCTGAAGATGGCGGCGCTATATTCGGGCTTCGCGGGGCTCTGTGTGGCCCTCATCATGTACAATCTCGCGCTGTGGCGATCGCTGCGATATCCGTTCCAGCTCAAATATTGCCTGATGGTCGCCTGCCTGCTCGGCTATGCCTTCTCGTCGTCCGGCGCACTGGCCTGGACGTTTCCGGATATCGCCAACAACGATCGATTGCGGGTCAATTATCTGCTGCTTGCGGCCACGGGCGGCACCGCCTTGTTCTTTGCGAAAAGCTTTTTCGAGGAACGCGTCTTCGCGGGCTGGCTGGGGCGCTATACCGATGTGGTCGCGGCGCTGATGGTGGCGATGGGCGTGATGTTCGTGGTGACGGCTCCGTTCAGCGTGCGCGTCGCCGATACGGCCTTCACGCTGGTTTTCGTCGGGCTGGCGACCGTGGTGGGGCCGACGCTGTGGCGCGCATGGCGGCTGCGGAGCAACTATCTGTGGCTTTATGCGATCGGCTGGGGCGCGCCGATCCTGACCGCGATCCTGCGCACGATGGCCAATCTTCACCTGATCCCGTGGAATTTCTGGCTCGATAACTCGACCATATTCGCGATGGTGGCCGAAGCGCTGATGTCTGGCCTGGCAATCGCCTATCGGATCAAGCTGCTGCGCGAAGAGCGAGATGAGGCAATCGCAAACGAAGTGATGGCACGGCGACTCGCCGATACCGACCCGCTCACCGGCCTGCTCAACCGCCGCGCCTTCCTGAACCAGGCGATCGGCCGTCCCGGCGAGCAAATCCTTTTGATCGCCGACCTCGACCATTTCAAGGGCGTCAACGATACGCTGGGGCATGACGGTGGCGACGAAGTGCTGCGGCTGTTCGCGCGGCTGCTGCGCACAAATGCTCCGGCGAGCGCTCTCATTGCGCGGATCGGCGGCGAGGAGTTCGCGATCCTGGCGCACGGCGCGGAGCCCGTCGAGCCGGAGGCATTGCTGGCCCGATTGCGCGCGTTGCGAATGCCGTTCGACGTCAAGGTGACCGCCAGCATCGGCGCGTGCCGCGGCCCGCTAACCAGCGAAGTCGAGTGGAAGACGCTGTACCGCGGCGCCGACGCCGCGCTGTTCGACGCCAAGGCAGCGGGGCGCGATCGTGCCCGCAACTCCGCCCGGCAGGCAGCCTGAACGGTCACCTTGGCCGTTGCGCGAAATGCGCTGCGGGCGTATGCAAACGACCGGGGAGTTAAGCCATGCAATCGCGTACAGGCAGGATCGTGATCGGAGCGTTATCGTTGCTGGCGCTGGTTGCACTCGCCTCGCCGGACCATCGTGCCGATATTCGCATCCTGACCCATGAACAGAGCGACGCTTCGCCGCAGCGGATGCAGGCAGCTGTCGATCTCGGCCTGGTCGCCGTTTCGGTGCTGGTCACCTGGAGCAAGCGCCTGAATCATTGACCGGAACGGCGGCTTGCTTACACTGATGTAAATGACCGATTCCGAGACTGTCTGGCGTACCGCATACCATCATCCCGGCGCCTGGGACGACCCGCTGCCTCCGCTATCGATGGTCGAATTGTTCGAGGCGAGCGCCCGCGCGCATCCGCAGGCGCCGCTGCTCGATTTCCTGGGCCGCAAATATAGCTATGGGGAAACCCTGGCCGGCGCCAACCGGGTTGCCTGCGGGCTGAAGGCGCTGGGCTATGGCCGCGGCGACCGGATCGGGCTCTTTTTGCCTAACGTGCCGCATTATGTCGCAGCCTATTACGGCATCCTCAAGCTCGGCGCGATCGTCGTCAATTTCTCGCCTCTGTATTCGGTCGAGGAGCTTGCCGCGCAGGTCGAGGATTCGGGGGTTCGGCTGCTCTTCACGATTTCGGCCAGCGCCCTGCTGCCGACCGCGCTCAAGGTGCTCGACCAGAGCGGGCTCGAGCGGCTGGTGGTGGGATCGGTGGCGGGCGGGCTGCCGGGACCCAAGTCACTGCTCTACCGATTGTTCAAGCGGAGCGAGATCGCCAAGCGGCCCGTCGATCCCCGCATTCTCTCCTTTTCGAAACTGATCGCCAATGACGGGGCCTGCGAGACCGTGCCGATCGACCCCGAGCAGGAACTGGCGCTGATCCAATATACCGGCGGCACCACCGGCGTTCCCAAGGGTGCGATGCTCACCCACCAGAATTTGTCGGCGAATGCGCGGCAGGTGGCGAAGCTCGATCCCGACATGGGCCAGGCCGGCGATCGGATCATGGGCGCCCTCCCCTTCTTCCACGTCTTCGCCAATACCTGCGTGCTCAACCGCACCGTGCTGACCGGTGGCGAGATCGTGATGCTGCCGCGCTTCAACGCCGAGCAGGTGCTCGCGGCACTGCGCCGCACTCGCCCAAGCGCGCTGCCCGGAGTCCCGACGATGTACCAGGCGCTGCTCGATGCGCCGGGAATGAAGCCCGACGATTTCAGCTCGCTCAAATTCTGCATCTGCGGCGGCGCACCCTTGTCCGAGCAGCTGCGCACCACCTTTCAGGACCTGACCGGCGCTCGGTTGATCGAAGGCTATGGCTTGTCCGAAAGTTCGGGCGTGGTCTCGTGCAATCCCTATGTCGGGCTCAGCAAGATCGGCACGATCGGCCAGCCGCTGGCCCGTACCCGCGTACGGCTGGTCGACAAGGAGGACCCGACCCGTCCTCCGCCCTCGGGCGAGCCCGGCGAGATCGTCGTATCCGGCCCCCAGATCATGAAGGGCTATTGGAACCGGCCCGACGCCGATGCCTATACCTTCGTCGACGATCATTGGCTGCGCACCGGCGACGTCGGCACGATCGACGAGGAAGGCTATATCCGCATCGTCGACCGGCTGAAGGACATGATCGCGGTCGGCGGGTTCAAGGTCTTTCCGAGTCAGATCGAGGCGGTGCTTTATCGCCATCCGGCGGTGAAGGAGGCGCTCGTTCTGGGGCTGCCCGATTCCTATCATGGCGAAATGCCGCACGCCTATGTGACGCTGAACGACGATGCCGAGATCGGCGGCGAAGAGCTGGCCCGCTGGCTCAACCCGCAACTCGGCAAGCATGAGCGCGTCCGCGACGTGGTGGTGCGGCAGAGCCTGCCGAAGACGATGATCGGCAAGCTCAGCCGCAAGGATTTGCTGGCCGAAGTGCTGGCGGCCTAGCCGCCGCCCGGCGCCTTCGTGCCCCGTGGCCGAGCCTCGGGCGGTGCGACGTCGCGGGGTTTGCCCTTCTTCCAGTCGATCCGGTAGAGATCGAAGCGTCGGTCGGCGAGGTTGCGCACGGTGCCCTCGGCCCGCGCCCAAGTCAGGTCCGCGAGGTTCACGTCGGCGATCGTCAGCGTCTCGATATTCTCGCTGGCCTCGGCGGCGATGCCGTCGCGCGCGAAGGGGAAATCGCACGGCGTGAGGATGCAAGACTGGGCATATTGGACGTCCATATTATCGACGCCGGGGAGGTTGCCGACATTGCCCGAGAGCACGACGAAGCATTGATTCTCGATCGCGCGCGCCTGGGCGCAGTAGCGCACCCGCATATAGCCCTGGCGATTGTCGGTGCAGAAGGGGACGAAGATGATCCGTGCGCCCTCGTCCACCAGCCGGCGGGCGAGTTCGGGGAATTCGCTGTCGTAGCAGATCAGCACGCCGACGGGTCCGATGTCGGTCTGGATCACGTCGACCGAGCTTCCGCCCTTGATCTTCCACCAATAGGCTTCGTTCGGCGTGGGGTGGATCTTTTCCTGCGAATGGACCGATCCGTCGCGCAGGCAGACATAGGCCACATTCTGAATGCTGCCATCCTCGGTGCGGGTCGGGTGCGATCCCCCGACGATGTTGATATTATAGCGCAGCGCCATCCGCGAAAGCTCGGCGACGATCGGCGCGCGATGCTCGGTCATCCGGTCGATCGCTTCCATCGGGCTCAGGCCGCCTTTTTCGAACGAGAGCAGCGACATCGTGAAAAGCTCGGGGAAGACGACGAAGTCCGAGCGATAGTCCGCGGCGACATCGACGAAATATTCGATATTGTGGACGAATTCCTCGAAATTCTTGACCGCGCGCGCCTGGAGCTGGACCGTCGCGAGACGGACGCTCTCGACATGGCGCGGCACGCGGAAAGCCGGCGGTTCGCTCGGATCGACATAGGGATTGCGCCAGACCATGTGCGCGGCAAAGCCGTCCGATGCCTTGTCGGATGGCAGATATTTCGGAAGCACCCCGATCGGGGTGAAGCCGTTGGCGAGCTGGAAGCCGATGACCTGATCGCGAAATTCGCCTTCGCGGACGCGGGCGAGATAGTCGTCGGGTCCCTCGACCTTCGACTTCACCCGCGCGTAGCCGGGCATCCGCCCGCCGAACACGATCCCGCGCAACTCGAGTTGCTCGGCCAGGACCCGGCGCGCCTCGTATAGCCGCTTGCCGATGCGCAGGCCACGCTGGCGCTGGTCGACCGCCATTTCGGTGCCGTAGAGCCAGTCGCCGGTGGCATCGTGGCGGCTGCCGAAGCCGTTGCCGGTGATCGTCGCCCAATCGTGCGGCGCCAGCGCGACCGCTTCGTCGATCCGCGACGAGGCGCAATAGCCGACGACTTCGCCTTCGAACACGGCGACGAACTGCCCTTCCGGGAAATTGTTGATCTGGCCGCTGATCTGCCCGGCGCTATAGGTTTCCATGCCCGGATAGGCGCGACCGATCAGTGCCAGGATTCCCGGGACGTCGGCGGGAACGGCGACCCGCACCTCCAACTTGGCGAGGCTCTTTCTGGGCATGTACGCGGTCCTACTTTATCGATGCTGGGGCGCTCCTAGCCTATTTGCGCCGCTTGTCGCGGCTTAACCTTCGCCCCGCGGGTCAATCTCCCGGCTGGCCGCCGCCGTACATCACCGCCTTCAGGTTCATGAATTCGTGCATCCCCCAAGGCCCGAGCTCGCGCCCGTGGCCGGATAGCTTTACCCCACCGAACGGCGCTTCGGGCGTAGAGGCGAGCAAGGAATTGACCGCGGTCATCCCCGATTCGATGTCGCGGGCGAAGCGTTCGATCTCGGCGTCGTCCCTGGTCCATACCGCCGAGCCCAGGCCGTAGGGCACGTCATTGGCAAGCGCGATCGCCTCGTCGATGTCGGCGACCTTGTAGACCGCGGCTACCGGGCCGAAAATCTCTTCCTTGGCGACGTCGCTCTCCGGGTCGAGATCGACGAGGATGCCGGGGGTCATCCACGCGCCGGGCCGGTCGATCTTCTCCGCGCCGAACAGGAGCCGCGCACCCTCGGCCTGCGCGCGCTCGACTTGCTCGAGGACGGTATCGCGTTGCTGCTCGCTGGAGAGCGGGCCCATTACCGTATCCCCGGCCATCGGATCGCCGATCTTGACCGCCTTCATGCCGGCCTCGAACCGGGCCAGGAAGGCATCATAGATGTCGGCATGGACGATTATCCGCTTGGCGCAGATGCACGACTGGCCGGCATTCTGGACGCGGGCGGTGACCGCAGTCTTCGCCGCCAGGTCGAGATCGGCCGAGGGCATGACGATCAGTGGGTCCGAGCCGCCGAGCTCGAGGACGACCTTCTTGAGCGCCCTGCCCGCCGCCGCCGCGACCTTGGCGCCCGCGCCTTCGCTCCCCGTCAGCGTGACTGCCACGACTCGCTTGTCGGCGATGAGATCGGAAACCTTGTCGGACTTGATCGCCAGATTCTGGAACAGCCCGTCGGTCGCCCCCGCCGCCTGCGCCAATTGCTGCATCAATGCCCCGCAGCCCTGGACGCTGGAGGCATGCTTCAGCAGCGCGACATTGCCCGCCATGATCGTCGGCGCGAGGAAGCGCACGACCTGCCAGTAAGGAAAATTCCAGGGCATGATCGCGAGCACCGGGCCCATCGGCAGCCAGCGCGCGACGGCATGGCCGTTGGGGGTCTTCACCTCGGTGGGCTCGAGATAGCGCGGGCCATGCTCGGCATAATGGCGGAAGCCGGCGATGCATTTCTCGACTTCGGCAAGCGCGCCGCCGATCGGCTTGCCCATCTCGCGCACCGCGGTTTCGGCGAGGTGCTGCTTGTTGGCCTCCCACTGGTCGGCGATCGCGTTCAGCAACCGGGTGCGCTGGTCGAGGCTGCTGTTGCGCCACGCCTGGTAGCATGCCTGCGCGCGGCTCAGTGCGAGTTCGATACCGTCGGCGTCCAGTTCTTCGAAACGATCGCCGGCCTCGCCGGTGGCGGGATTGATGCTCGTGAACATGGCAAACTCCTTAAGCGCGCCTGCTCAACATGTGGCTGCGTTCCGCGGTTGCAATCCCCTCCTCTGGTGCCGCATAGCGCTGCCATGGCAGACGAAGCGGACATCACGGCGCTTTCCTTCGAGGAAGCGCTGAAGGAACTCGAGACGATCGTGGGTCGGCTCGAAAGCGGAGAAGCGAAGCTGCAGGAAGCGATCGACCTCTATGCGCGCGGCGACGAGCTGCGGCGGCAATGCGCGGCGCGGCTCGACGCGGCGCAGGCGCGGATCGAGGCGATCAAGACCGACGCCGAGGGTCGCCCGGTCGGCACCGCTCCGTTCAACGCCGGCTAGGGTGAGCAAGGTGGCGCATGCTTCCATCGCGCTGCAGGGCGCGCTGCGGCAGGTCTCGGCGGAGATCGACCAGCGTTTCGACACCTTGCTGGCCGTGCCCGACGATCCGCGCCAGGGGCTCTATCGCGCGATGCGGCATGCGACGATCGGCGGCGGCAAGAGGCTGCGGCCGCTTCTCGTCTTCGCCACCGCGCGGCTGTTCGGAGTGGATCGCGACTGCACCGCGCTCGTGGCGACGGCGCTGGAATGCATCCACGTCTATTCGCTGATCCACGACGATCTGCCGGCGATGGACGATGACGACCTCCGCCGCGGCAAGCCGACCGTGCACAAGGCCTTCGACGAGGCGACCGCGATCCTGGCGGGCGATTGCCTCCACGCGCTCGCTTTCGAAATCTTGTCCGACGAAAGCGCGCATCCCGATCCCTTCGTCCGGGTCGAGCTGATCTCGGCGCTTGCCCACGCCTCGGGCCCCTCGGGGATGGCCGGCGGCCAGATGATGGACCTGGAGGCGGAAAAATCGAGCTTCGACTTGCCGACGGTCACCCGGCTGCAGGCGATGAAGACGGGGGCGCTGATCAGCTGCGCGGTGGAATGCGGCGCGATCCTGGGGCGGCTTCCGATCGAAGGGCGCACGGGCCTGCGCGGCTATGCCCGCGATCTCGGCCTCGCCTTCCAGATCGCCGACGATATCCTGGACGCCGAGGGCGACGAGGCGCTGGCCGGCAAGAAACTGCGCAAGGACGGCGCCGCGGGGAAGGAGACCTTCCTCTCGCTGCTCGGGCTGGATCGCGCGCGCGAGCAGGCCCGGCTGCTGGTGGAACAGGCACAGGCGCATCTCCACGCTTATGGGCCCGAGGCCGACCTGTTGCGCGATATCGCGCGCTTCACGCTGGAACGGGATCGATAGGAAACGCCATGACCATCCGCATCGGCGTCTATCCCGGCACCTTCGATCCGATCACCCGCGGCCATATGGACATCATCCGCCGCGGCGCGAAGCTGTGCGACCGGCTGGTCATCGG
Source organism: Sphingomonas sp. M1-B02 (assembly GCF_026167525.1). Classification (NCBI taxonomy): domain Bacteria; kingdom Pseudomonadati; phylum Pseudomonadota; class Alphaproteobacteria; order Sphingomonadales; family Sphingomonadaceae; genus Sphingomonas; species Sphingomonas sp. M1-B02. The sequence goes on from NZ_CP110679.1 coordinate 1,486,776, forward strand.
AGTTACCACCAACCCTTCCAAATCGCCGATGTTCACGGTCGAGGAACGGATGGCGATGGTGACGCGCGAGACGCAGGGCATCGCCGGCGAGCTCGTGATCGTCAGCTTCGATTCGCTGTTGATGGACTTCGCCGAGCGGCAGGGGGCGAGCATGATCATCCGCGGACTGCGCGCGGTCGCCGACTTCGAATATGAATATCAGATGGCGGGAATGAACCAGCAGCTCAACGACCGGATCGAGACGGTCTTCCTGATGGCCGACGTCTCGCTCCAGCCGATCGCGAGCCGGCTGGTGAAGGAAATCGCGATGTATGGCGGCGCGATCGGCAAGTTCGTCTCGGCCGAGGTCGAGGTCAAGGTCGCCGCGCGCGTCGAGAAGATCGGCCGCAAGGGCAGCTGACGGCCTTTCCGCGCCGCCTGCTTTGCTCTAGACGGTCGCCCAAGCAATCCTTGTTTGGGGAAGTTGATGCGTTTCGTTGCCGCCCTGGCCGCTGTTGCCGCCATATTCATCGCGGTGCCCGCCGCTGCGCAGGGCGGGCCGCCTCCCCCCAAGCCCGTCATCGATCCGCTCGAGGGCGTGGGCGTCGAGGGCACCACGCGCGTTCCGATCGTCGTGCCGGCGGACCCGGAAAACACCTGGGTGCTCGATCTTTCCACTGGCGGCCGCGTGTCGATTCGCCTTCGCCCCGACGCGGCGCCCAAGATGGTAGAGCAGATCAAGACGCTTACACGGCGCAAATTCTATGACGGGGTGACCTTCCACCGTGTGATCGACGCACCCGAGAGCATGGCGCAGGGCGGCGACCCGACCGGCACCGGTGGCGGCGAGTCCGACCTTCCCGACGTTCCCGCCGAGTTCAACAATCTCCCCCACGCCCGCGGTGCCGTCTCTGCCGCTCGGACCCAGGACCCGAACAGCGCAAACAGCCAGTTCTTCATCATGTTCGGGCCCCGTTTGGGCTTCGACCATGACTATACCGTGTTCGGCCGCGTCATCTACGGCATGGAGTGGGTCGACAAGATCGAGCGCGGCGAGCCGCCGGCCAACCCCACGCGCGTGCTGCGCGCCTACATAGCCTCGGACAATCCCCCGCCATATCAGGCGGCCCCGGCCCCGGCTGCGCCAGCGCTGCCGCCAGGGGAGACGAAGGCGACGCTGCCGCAATAAGGTGGACGTCGGGCTCTTCGATTTCGCCCTACCGCCAGAGCGAATCGCGCTGCGCCCCGCGCAGCCGCGCGATTCCGCACGCCTGCTGCTGCTCGACGGTGCCGAGACTCGCGATGCCGGCATAGCCGACCTGCCGGCCTTGCTGCGCGCGGGCGATCTGCTCGTGTTAAACGACACGCGCGTGATCCCCGCCCAGCTCGAAGGGACTCGCGGCGACGCGAAGATCGGCGCGACGCTGCACAAGCGCGAGGGGCCACGGCGGTGGCGCGCGTTCATCCGCAACGCCCGCCGGCTCGGCGACGGCGACAGCGTCGACTTCGGCAACGGCGTGACCGCGATCGTCTCCGACCGCGGCGACGATGGCAGCTTCGCGCTCACCTTCGCCGGCGACGAGCCGGTGGAGCTGCTGCTGGGCCGCGCCGGGAGCATGCCGCTGCCGCCCTACATCGCCTCGAAACGCCCGACCGACGCGCGCGACGCCGACGACTATCAGACGATGTTCGCCAGCGAACCCGGCGCCGTCGCCGCTCCCACCGCGGCGCTGCACTTCACCCCCGCGCTGATGGCTGCGCTCGACGCCACGGGGATCGCGCATGCCACGCTGACGCTTCACGTCGGCGCCGGCACTTTCCTGCCGGTCAAGGCCGAGGACACCGTCGATCACCGGATGCACGCCGAATGGGGCCGGATCGACGCGTCGACCGCGGCTCGGCTCAACGCGGTCCGCAAGGCCGGCGGCCGCGTGATCGCGGTCGGCACCACCAGCCTGCGCCTGATCGAAAGCGCGACCGGCGAAGACGGCGTCATCCGGCCCTTCGAGGGCGACACCGCGATCTTCATCACCCCCGGCTATCGCTTCCGCGGGATCGACGGGCTGCTGACCAACTTCCATCTGCCGCGCTCGACCCTGTTCATGCTGGTATCGGCGCTGATGGGGCTGGAGCGGATGCAGGCCGCCTATGCGCATGCCATCGCGCAGGGATACCGCTTTTACTCCTATGGCGACGCCAGCCTGCTGCTCCCGGAAAGCGATCTCTGATGCGCCTGCTCGTCCTCCTCGCCGCCCTGAGCGCGACGCCCGCAGTCGCGCAGCAGACGCCGCCGATCGCACCCGCTCTCCCCGGCCCGCGCGCGCAGCCGATGCCGACGGTCATGGCCGAGCCGGTCGCGGTAATGATCGCAGCCTTCGACGCCGACGGCGACGCGCAAGTCACCCGGCCCGAATTCGCTGCCGGGCTGAAGCGCAGTTTCGACAGCATCGACCGCACCGGGGCAGGATCCCTCGGCTATATCGCCTTCTCCGACTGGTCCGAACGCTGGCTAGGCGATCGCAACACGCTGCCCAGTCCGTTCGAGACCGATCGCAACGGCGACAATCGCATCACTTATGAAGAGCTCGCCGCACGTTTCGACCTGCTGTTCACGCGCTTTGACGTGGACAAGGACGGGGCGATCAGCCGTCGCGAATTGTTGACTGTGCGGCCCCAGATGTTCGAACGCGGACCACGGCGCGAGGCCTTGCCCGAAGGAAAGCCTCGGCGCCGGCGTTGAGGCGCTAGCATCTCATGCGGATGCGCGGCTAAGACCCGCGGATGGCCGCCGCGCACGACCACAATCACAGCCATGCCCCGGCCAGCTTCGGGCGCGCCTTCGCGATCGGCACCGCGCTCAATATCGGCTTCGTGCTGGTGGAGGGCACTGCCGGCTTCCTCACCGACTCGGTCGCTTTGCTCGCCGATGCCGGGCACAACCTGTCCGACGTGCTGGGGCTGCTCGTCGCCTGGGCCGCGGTGGAGCTGGGCAAGCGCCCTGCCTCGAAGCGCTTTACCTATGGCCTGCGCAGCAGCTCGATCCTCGCGGCGCTCACGAATTCGGTGCTGCTGCTGGTCGCGGTCGGCGCGATCGCCTGGGAAGCCATCGGGCGTTTCGCCGATCCGCCGCAGGTCCACGGTGCGACGGTGATGGTCGTCGCCGCCATCGGCATCGTAATCAACTCGGCCACCGCTTTGCTGTTCGCACGCGGACGCAAGGACGATGTGAATATTCGCGGCGCCTATCTCCACATGGCTGCAGATGCCGCGGTCTCGGCGGGGGTGGTAATCGGCGGCGCGCTCATGCTGCTGACGGGCGCGGCCTGGATCGATCCGGCGATCAGCCTGTTGATCGTCGCGGTGATCCTTTGGAGCACCTGGGGCCTGGCCCGCGAATCGTTGACGATGGTGCTGCAGGCGGTGCCCGAGGGTGTCGATGCGGAGGCGGTTGAGGCTGCCTTGGCCGCCGTGCCGGGCGTGACGCGCGTCCACGATCTCCACATCTGGCCGATGAGCACGACCGAGACCGCGCTCACCGCGCGGCTGCGGATGCCGGACGGGCATCCCGGCGACGCCTGTCTGGCGGAGCTGCAGCATCGGCTGGCGCACGATTTCCACATCGATCACATGACCGTCCAGATCGAACTGGGCGACGGGGCGGAATGCCGGATGCACGGGCGTGACCATGGCCACGGGCATGACCATGTCTGAGACACCCGACGAAGCCGTCTACAGCGGCCCTCCGATTCGACTCGTGATCTTCGATTTCGACGGCACGCTTTCGGACAGCGGCGACTGGTTCCTGTCGGTGATCGACCAGATCGCACGCCGCTTCCACTTCCGGACCGTCAAGGATGGCGAGGTCGAGATGCTGCGGCACAAGAGTTCGCGCGAAGTCATCGCCTTCCTGGGTATCGCGCGCTGGAAGCTGCCGTTGATCGCGCGCCACGTGCGCGGGCTGGTCGGCCGCGAGGCGCATCACATCGCCTTGTTTCCCGGGACCCCGGGGCTACTCGATCGGCTCTCTGCTACGGGCGTGAAGATCGCGCTCGTCACGTCCAATTCGGAAGCGAATGCGCGCAATATCCTGGGTCCGGACTGCGCGGCAAAGATCGATTTCTACGCGTGCGGCGCCTCGTTGTTCGGCAAGGCTCCCAAGTTTCGCAAGGTCTTGAAGAAGATGGGTATCCCCGCAGCGCAGGCGCTGTCGATCGGCGACGAGACGCGCGACGTCGACGCCGCGCGCGAAGTGGGGATGCGAGCCGGCTCGGTGCTGTGGGGCTACGCCAGCGAAGCCGCGCTCGCCGGGCAGGCCCCGGACACGCTGTTTCGCACGCCGGAAGAAATCTTGGCTTATGTCGCAGGGCGCCGGGGCTAGCGAACCCATCAACGACCGCTATCGGCGCAAAGGCTGATCTTCCGACTTTGGGTGGGAACCGGACATTAGCGAACTTCGTCAGTCGCCAGACGACTACGTGCGCCGTCGTACACCCCCTGAACAAAATGCTTTGGGACTAGCTTCCCCAGTTCGTGAAGACGCCAACGGCCAACTCCGCCCATAGCCATAGGAACATCCCGACAACACCGAGGATCGCGAGCACGCGGGTCGAACCACTGCGGACGGCGCGGACGATGAACTCGATCGCTCCACCGAGGAGGAGAAACATAACTGCTGCGAACACGAAGTCGCCTAAAGTCCAGTTGACCTCAGAGGTGAATTGCATGGCAACGGCCGGGGCCAAGAGCAACGCGCCTAACAACCCCCATCCGGCGATGCGCCATATGGAGGTTCCGGCCCGCGGGTTGATCGTCTGATCCGTCATCATGTTCACCTCTATGCGTGATTGAGACCGCCCAATAGGATAAGCGCCGACCGGAGACGTGAGCGAAGCATGAGCAAACCCTGATTTATTCCTGAAGTCTGCCACGGCAGTTCCGCCATCACCACGCGTACTTGTTTCTGTGAGTCATGAGCTCAGACGAATGTCCGAGATTGGGTCGTTAGCCGACCGGCCGCTTTTCTGAGTGTAAGCCAAACATTCCGTTGGCGAGACTGATCCACGCGGAGCGAGTTGAACGGGTCAGGGCGTCGAAAGGCAATCAGCCCCCGCCGACCCCTTCGATCACCGTCCCGCCGCCGCCGCATTCGGGGCAGACGCCGCCATCGGCTTCGCCCGATCCGGCGCAGCGGCGGCAGACATTTTCGCCGGTCCCCGGAGTGCCGGGCTCGGCATCGTCACCGGGATTGGTAGGAATGCTCGCCATCAATCGTTCCTCACATCGAGATGCAGTGCGAGCCAAACGGTCGGGCGGTCCTTTGCGGTCCATGTGACCCAATGCCTTTGCCCGGCCGCGATCAGCAGGTGATCGCCGCGGCTCAGACTGACTTCGGCCGAATTCTCGACGCGGATCCCCGCCGCCCCCTCCAGCAACAGGACCCATTCGTCGTGCGCCTGCAGCATTGGCGCATCCTCGGGGGTCGACTGCCCGTGTGAGACGATGCGTTCGACGCGAATTCCAGGGCGCGCGAGGAGATCGGTGAACGCCTCGGTCTGCTTTGCGGAAGGGAGTTCGGTCAGGAGATTGCCGACCGCTACCTTCAGCCGCGGCTTGGCCTTTGGCTTCGGCGCGGGCTTCGGCTTGGGTTCGGGCTTGGCCCTGGGTTTCGGCGCGGGCTCGGGTTCCGGCTTGGGCCTGGGCAGCGCCCTTACCGAGCTCGCCGACTTGCCCCAGGTCGCGCGCGCAAGATCGCGCAGATGCGCCTCGATCTCGGCGGCGCTCGCCGTCAGCGCATCCCCCTCGATCCCGAACGCCGGGGCGCCCGCTGAATCCTTGAGCCCATAAAGCCCGAAATCGCCCCCGGCCTTGCGGCGCCGCGACTTGACCAGCTTCAGCCCCCGGTGCGTCGCCATCTCGCGAAGCGCGTCGTCTTGTTCGCTCACTTCACGATCCCTCGACTTCGCGGCCCCAAATCTGCAAGGGCACCGTACATGCCCCGTTTCCAGTTCACCATCCACGCCACCGACGGCAAGGCCCGCCGCAGCACAATCTCGATGCAGCGTGGCGAAATCCGTACCCCCGCCTTCATGCCGGTGGGGACCGCCGCGACGGTCAAGGCGATGAAGCCCGCCGACGTGCGCGCCAGCGGCGCAGACATATTGCTTGGCAACACCTATCATCTGATGCTGCGCCCCGGTGCCGAGCGCGTCGCGCGGCTGGGCGGGCTGCACGGCTTCATGGGCTGGGACCGGCCGATCCTGACCGACTCGGGCGGCTATCAGGTGATGAGCCTGTCCGAGCTGACCAAGCGATCCGAGGAAGGCGTGGCGTTCCGCTCGCATCTCGATGGCTCCAAGCATCTGATCAGCCCCGAGCGATCGATGGAGATCCAGCGGCTGCTCGGATCGGACATCGTCATGGCGTTCGACGAATTGGTGCCGACCACCTCGACGCGCGAAGTGCAGGCCGCGGCGATGGAGCGCTCGATGCGCTGGGCGAAGCGGTCGCGCGCCGGCTTCGATTCGGGCGGCGAACATGCCGGGCGCGCGGCCCTGTTCGGCATCCAGCAGGGCGCGCTCAACGAAGGACTGCGGCGATCTTCGGCGGATGCGCTGAAGGATATCGGCTTCGACGGCTATGCGGTCGGCGGGCTCGCGGTGGGCGAGGGCCAGGAAGCGATGTTCGCGGTGCTCGATTACGCCCCCGGCCAGCTCGATGCCGAAAAGCCGCGCTATCTGATGGGGGTCGGCAAGCCCGACGACATCGTCGGCGCGGTCGAGCGCGGGATCGACATGTTCGATTGCGTGCTGCCCACCCGCTCGGGCCGCACCGGCCAGGCCTTCACGCGGCAGGGCCCGATCAACATACGCAACGCCAGGTTCGCCGAGGATCAGGGTCCGATCGATCCGGAATGCCCCTGCCCCGTCTGCGGTACCTGGAGCCGCGCCTATCTCCACCATCTCGTGCGCGCCGGCGAAATCCTAGGCGCGATGCTGATGACCGAGCATAACCTCTATTTCTACCAGCAGCTGATGGCCGATCTCCGCGCCGCGATCGAAGGGGGCGTGCTGGCCGACTTCGCGAACGGTTTCCGCGCACGCTATCGCGCAAGCGGCTGATACCGCTCAATCACTACCTTAACCATAAGCTGTTCCGGGGCGGGACGCGGCCAAAAAGCAGGGCGCGGACGCGCGTGCGAATCGCTATAGCGCAGGCCGGAAGCGGGCCTCTGCCCGCGCGGAGGTCTCGAACTTGTTCTGGCGGCGCTTCTCACAAATGCAGGCTCGGGGGATCGCCGCGGCCGCCCTTGTGTCGCTCGTGGGAGCCGGATTCTCGGCCAAGGCGCTGAGCCCCGAGCCGCTCGCGCCCGTCGCTGCGCCTGCCAGCGCGGGCTATGAGGCCGACGATCATTTCCCCGGCGCGGCTTATTATACTGCGGTCTCCGACGAGGCCGCGCAGGCGGCCGGCACCACCGGCACGACCGCGCTTCCCGATCTGCCCGTCCCGCAAGGCGGCGTCGACGGATCGATCCAGCCCGCCAGCCCGTTCCGGCTGGTCGGCACCGATATCGACAAGGCGCGCGCGATGCAGTGCCTGACGACGGCAATCTATTACGAAGCAGCGAGCGAGCCCGACGATGGCCAGCGCGCGGTGGCGCAAGTCATCCTTAATCGCGCCCGGCATCCCGCTTTCCCCGCCACGGTCTGCGGCGTCGTTTTCCAGGGTTCGGAGCGCAAGGGCTGCCAGTTCAGCTTCGCCTGCGACGGCGCCATGGCGCGCATCCCCTCGCGCACCGCCTGGGCCCGCGCCGGACGGGTCGCAGCAGCCGCGCTGGCAGGAAGCGTCTTCGCGCCGGTCGGCATGGCGACGCATTACCACACTTATGCGGTGACCCCGTCGTGGAACCGCAGCCTGGTGATGACCGGCGTCTATGGCGCGCATTTCTTCCATCGCTGGAAGGGCGGCTGGGGCACCGCCGCCGCCTTCACCCAGGCCTATCGCGGCAACGAGCCCTTCCCCGGCCCGCATCCGAGCGCGCTGGTCGCCGCACCGGTCGCCGCCAATCCGCTTGCGCTCGCCGTGCCGATGCCGGTGGTCCCGCCGACCCCCAGCGCGGCTATCCAGCCGGCCTATGCCGCCAGCGGGACGCCGACCACGGCCTATGCCGGCACTGCAACGCTCCCCGACTCGCAGATCCTCGACAAGTGGAAGGACAGCGGCAAGCCGCTGCGCTGAACCGAAACGGGCCCCGCCAAAATGGCGGAGCCCGTGGTCGTCAGCCTGGCCGATCGCGGATCAGCGGCGGCGGTTGTTGCGATCCTGCTTCTCGGTCCGGATCCGAGCCGATAGCGCATCGAAACGGCGATCGAGATCACGACGCTCGGCGACGGTCAGCCCGGGCCGCGAGTTGCGATACTGGGTCTCGAGCCGCGAGAGGGCACGGAACTCGTTGCGCACCCGGGTCGCCTCTGCGCGGCTGAGCGCGCCGGAACGGATGCCCTGGTTTATCCGCGTCTCGAGGCGCTGCTGGCGGGCATTGATATTCTGCCACGCCTGGACGCTGGCATAGCCCGGCGCCGGAGCCGCGCTGACGGTGGCGGGCAGGGTCGCGGCGGCGATGCCGAGGCCTGCGAGCATCAGGGTGAACTTCTTCATGGCGAACTCCTCTTTCTGAACTGGACCGCCACATTGCCGCGGTCGAAAGCCTGTATCGAACGCGCATGTCGCGCAGGTGTCCCACGGTTCGTCTTATTCTGTCGCTTTTTGTCGCAAGCGCGGGAAGTTCGTTCAGCTCAGGCCGGCTCGAGCAGGCGCTCTGCCTGTGCCCGCGCCTCGTCGGTAATCTCCGCGCCGGAAAGCATGCGCGCGATTTCCTCGCGGCGCTCGCCGCTGTCGAGCGGAGTCACGCCGGTGCGGGTGACGGTGCCGTCATGGCTCTTCGCGATGAGCAGATGCCGCGTGCCGCGCGCCGCGACCTGCGGGCTGTGCGTCACCACCAGCACCTGCGCGGTACCCGCCAGCCGGGCGAGGCGATCGCCGATCGCGCTGGCGACCGCGCCGCCGACGCCGCGATCGATCTCGTCGAAGATCAAGGTCGCCGCCCCGCCTTCCTCGGCCAGGGCTACCTTCATCGCCAGAATGAAGCGCGACAATTCGCCTCCCGACGCAATCTTGATCAGCGGCGCAAAGGGCGCCCCCGGGTTGGTCGATACTTCGAACTCCACCCGGTCCATCCCCGCCGGCGACCAGAGACTCTCGTCAAGCTGCTCGACGACCGTTTGGAAACGGGCGGCATCGAGTTTGAGCGGCTTGAGCTCGGTCATCACCGCGAGATCGAGCCGAGTCGCGGCGATGCTGCGCGCTTCGGATAGTTTGCGCGCCGCGTCGCGATAGGCGCGGTGCGATTCCTCGACCGCCAGTTCGAGCCGGGCGATCCCTGCGCCGCCACCCTGCACCCGCTCGAGCCGCGCTTCCATCTCGGCAAGGAAGGCCGGCAGCGCGTCGGGCTGTATGCGATGCTTGCGGGCAAGCCCGCGCAATTCGAACAGCCGCGCCTCGTCGGCCTCGAGCGCTGCCGGATCGAAGGCGAGCGCATCGGCGGCCAGCGCCAGACTGTCTTGCGCCGCGCTGCCTTCGTTGATCGCGCGATCGATCGCGACCAGCGCTTCGGCCAGCGCTGCATGTCCATCAGCGATCCGCTCCAATATGCGCGCAGCCTGGCGCAACTGGCTCAGCCCCCCGTCCGATCCGTCGAGCAGTTCGGATACCGCGTGCAGATCCTCGGCGATCTTCTCGCCGCGCTGCATCGTCGCACGGCGGCCGGCGAGTTCTTCCTCCTCGCCTTCTTCCGGCGCCAGCGTGCGCAATTCGGTGACGACATGTTCGAGCCATTCGCGATCGCGCTCGGCTACATCCTGCTCGGCGCGGGCGACCGCCAACGCGCCCTCGGCCTCGCGCCACGCCCGGTGCGCGATGGCGACCGCGCCCGTCTCAAGCCGGGCAAAGGCATCGAGCAGCGCACGGTGCCCCCGAGGATTGAGCAGTCCGCGATCGTCATGCTGGCCGTGGATCTCGACGAGATGTGGGGCAAGTTCGCGCAACAGCCCGGCGGAGGCAGGCTGATCGTTGACGAAGCCGCGGCTGCCGCCATCCGACTTGACGATGCGGCGGATCAGCAAGGGCTCGCCGGGTTCGAGATCGAGCCCGTTCTGCGCCATCAGGTTCGCGACCGCGCCACCAGGTGCCGGCATCGCGAAGCTGGCGGTGACGACGGCCTGGGCAGCCCCCTGGCGGACCAGCCCGCTCTCGCCCCGCGCGCCCAGCGCGAGGCCCAGTGCATCCAGCAGAATCGATTTGCCCGCGCCGGTTTCGCCGGTGAGCACGCCCAGCCCGGCACCGAATTCGAGATCGAGCGCCTCGATCAGAACCACGTCGCGGATGGAAAGCGCCGTCAGCATGGCGCCCCTATCGCAGGAACGGAGAAGGAACGGAAGCCGCCGCGAACGACAAGCCGGAGCCCGATCAGCTCGCGGGCGACTGCGCCAAAGCGAGCTTGTCGCGATTGTCCTGCATCAGCTCATAGGCCTGCTGGTACCATTTGGTGCCGGGGTAATTGGCGCCGAGCACCGCCGCCGCCTTGTTCGCCTCGACCGGAACCCCGAGCGCAAGATAGGATTCGGTCAGCCGCATCAGCGCTTCGGGCACATGCGTGGTCATCTGATAATTGTCGGCCACCGCGCGGAACCGCATCGTAGCGGCGAGCCACTGGCCGCGGCTCTGATAGAAGCGACCGATCTCCATCTCTTTGCCCGCAAGATGGTCGCGAACCAGATCGATCTTCAGCCGCGCATCGGCTGCGTAGCGGGTGTTGGGATAGCGGCGGGTCAACTCGCCCAGCGAATCGAGCGCCTGCTGGGTGATCTTCTGGTCGCGAGTCACGTCCTGAACCTGCTCATAATAGCTCAGGCCGATCAGATAATAAGCGTAAGGCGCGTCGCGATTGCCCGGATGCACTGCAAGGAAGCGCTGCGCCGAGGCGATCGCCTCAGGATAATCCTGATTCAGATAGTAACTGAACGCGCCCATCAGTTGCGCGCGGCGCGCCCACACCGAATAGGGATGCTGGCGCTCGACCTCGTCGAACAGCGCCGCCGCCAGCTTATACTGACCTTGATCGAGCCGCTCCTTGCCAGCGCTGTACAGCGTGCCAACGTCGCGGGCGACGTAGGGAAGGTCGCCGGGGGCGCCGCGCTTGGCACAGCCGGCTACCGAAAAGGCAAGCACCGGGACGAGGGCGAGCGCGCAAGCGCGGGCAATGGGGGTACGCATGGGCGGGGTCTTAGCCGAGCGTAGTGGCTTCGAACAATCCTTTTCGCGGCGGCTTTGTGGCGGGTCGATTGGCCAACAAAATATTGCCGGGGATCGCGTGGCGGGCCAAAGGCGTTTCAGAGCGAAATGGAGATCACCTTGACTGCTACGCTTCTCGCCACGCACCGCGTTGAAAAGCCCTGGGGGCGCCATACGCTCTATCCCGGTTTCGCCGATCCCGCGCCCGACGGCGAGCCGGTCGGCGAGATCTGGTTCCAGGCGCAGGGTGACGCTGCGCCCGATCTCCTGATCAAATATCTCTTCACCAGCGAGAAATTGTCGGTCCAGGTTCATCCGAACGACGAGCAGGCGCATGCTGCCGGGCTTCCGCGCGGCAAGGACGAATGCTGGATCATCCTGGATGCGGAGCCCGATTCCACGATCGCCCTCGGCACCAGACAGCCGCAGACCCGCGAAGCGCTCCGCGCGGCCGCGCTCGACGGCTCGATCGAGGCGATGCTCGACTGGAAGCCGGTTAAGGCCGGCGACTTCTTTTACTCCGCTTCGGGCGTGATCCACGCGATCGGCGCCGGCATCACGCTGATCGAGGTCCAGCAGAATAGCGAAACCACCTATCGCCTCTACGATTATGGCCGCCCGCGCGAGCTGCACCTCGATGCGGGTGTCGCCGTCGCCGATCCGAACCCCTATGTCGCGCACCCGACGCCCGGAAAGGTAGCGGACGATCGCACGATTCTGGTCGAAGGGCCGAAATTCGTGCTCGAGCGCTGGGAAGGGGGGCGTCGCACGCTCACCCTGCCGGCGGGGGTCCAGGGCTGGCTCGTGCCGGTCAGCGGCGAAGGCGTTGTGGACGGCGTCCCGTTCCGCGCGGGCGAATGCCTGGTGCTTGAGGGCGCATGCGAACTGCATGCTGTTGCGGGGAGCGATCTGCTGTTCGCCTATCCGGGCACTCACCGGATCCAGTGACGGCTGGGATAGCGGCGCGATGAACGGCCTGTAGTTTGCCGTTCACGCAACCTCGACCGGCATCGGCACGTTGGGTCGGCACTGTAACAATCAGGAGCCATTCCATGCGTATCCTCTTCGCCGCCGCGATCGCCGCGGTCGCCCTGCCGGCGCTTCCCGCCGCAGCCCAACAAAATCCGCGCCAGGAATATCGCGAGAATGTCCGCCAGGCGCAGCGGGAGTGCAACCGCGACATGCGCCGTGCCGACAATCGCCGCGATGTCCGCGGTGCGCGCGAAGAATGCCGCGAGGATATGCGCAACGCCCGCCAGGAACTGCGCGAGGATCGGCGCGATTGGCGCCAGTATCGCAATTACGACTATAACCGCCCGGCGCGCGGCCAGACCGCTTATTACGCCGACGATTATTATCGCGATGGCCGCTACTATCAGGAGCGTCGCCTGACTCGCAACGACCGCATCTATCGTGGTCGCAACGGCCAATATTATTGCCGCCGCAACGATGGCACGACCGGCCTGATCGTCGGCGGTGTCGCCGGCGGCCTCTTTGGCAATGCGATTTCGAACGGCCGTTCATCGACGATCGGCACGCTGCTCGGCGCCGCATTGGGGGCGACCGCAGGCGCCGCGATCGATCGCGGCAACGTGCGCTGCCGCTGATCCGGCTGCCATCCAGGCATAGAAATGGGCTCGGTGCTTCGGCACCGGGCCTTTTTTCTTGGAAGTTAGATAAGCCCGCCGGTCAGGAACAGGCGGAGGCCGCTGATCAGGACGACCAGCAGGTTGAGATTGCGACCGGAGGTCCGTCCGGAGATCATGCCGATCGCGGCGCCGAGGATGGCGACGGGCAAGGCGATCCAATTGAGCATCGGCACCAGCGGGATTGGAATCACGCCGACAAGGGCAATCAGCAGCGCAACGAGACCCACGAGGATCGAGAAGATATTCAGCATGATCCTGCCATGCCGACTTACCGGTGTGTTGGCAACATAAACCAGCAACGAACGGGGCAGAATAGTTAACGGAATATTTAGCGGTTAACCTTCTCTACCAACGCTTCCTTAACCGTCTCCTGGCTAGGATACGTCTCCCTGAAGGAGCGTTTTGATGGCCCGCAGCCTCGGTTTTTTCCTGTTCGCCTTCCTGCCGCTGGCGCTTGCGGCCTGCAGTGGCGCCGGCGACAATCTCGGCGATAACGAGATCGTCAACGCCGCCGATCCCGCGCTGGCCAGCGCGCTCCAGGAGCAGATCATGGTCGATCCGCAGCTCGGCCGCCAGGCGAACGGCGATGCCGTTCGTCCTCCGAGCCAGCCTTATTCGGGCGGCCTGCCCAGCGATGCGGTCGCGGCAAACGGCAGCAATCCGGATACCGCCGGACTGATGAAAACTCCGCCCCCGATCGAATCGGGCAAGCAATGCACCCAGTGCGCCGCGGCCCGCGAAGCCGTGACGCTGGGCGGTCTCGCTGCGCGCCAGAAGAACCCTCGCAGCGCCGGTTGCGCGGGCGCACTCAAATATTCGGCGGCATGGGCGCAGCGGCTTCCCGCCGATCTGCCGCTCTTCCCGCAGGCACGCGTGACAGAGGCGGCGGGCGCCGAGGGCGGCAAATGCGCGCTCCGCGTCGTCAGCTTCTCGGCATCGCAGCCGATGCAGCTCATGCTCGACTGGTATTACACCAAGGCTATCCGCGGCGGCTACACCTCCGAGCATCAGGTCGAGGGCAAGCAGCATATCCTAGGCGGCACGCGCGAGCGCGACGACGGTGCCTATGTGTTGTTCATGACCACCCGTAAGGATGGTGGGACCGACGTCGATTTCGTCGCGAACAACGGCAGCTAATAAGCCCCGTCATACCGGCGAAAGCCGGATCCAGAGCCAAGCAGGGCATCGCTCGTGACCCGGGATCCCGGCTTCCGCCGGGATGACGGTTGAGAGGGAATATCCGCCAACAGTTCCCCTCCCCGGCATTACGCGCTACCGCGCTCCTTATGCCTTCTCTTCTTCTCGTCATGCTCGGCGGCGCGTTCGGCGCCGGCGCGCGGCACCTCGTCGGACGCGCCGCGCTGGGGCTGCTGGGTCCCAATTATCCCTGGGGCACGCTGAGCGTGAATCTGCTCGGCGGGTTTGCGATGGGGCTGCTCGCGGGCGGCCTGGCCCGCTTCGTCGATGGCGGCGAGCAATGGCGGCTGCTGCTGGGCGTCGGCCTGCTCGGCGGCTTCACCACTTTCTCGGCTTTCTCGCTCGAAGTCGTGCTGATGCTCGAGCGCGGCGCCTGGCTTGCCGGTTCGGGCTATATCGCCGCCTCGGTCGCCGGCTCGGTGCTGGCGCTGGCGGGCGGCCTCTTTTTGATCAGGGCAATCGCATGAACAAGGACGTCCGCCAGTTCGTGGTCGCCGCCGATGATGACGGCATCCGGCTCGATCGCTGGTTCAAGCGGCATCTTGCCGACATCAACTTCAACCTCGTCTCGCGCTGGGCGCGCACCGGGCAGATCCGCGTCGACGGCGCGCGCGCGACGCCGGGCGACCGGCTGACGGTCGGCCAGACGATCCGCGTGCCACCGGACGAGCCGGTCAAGGCGACGGTCGCGGCCAAGCCCAAATCCACGCGTCCGCCGCTCAGCGACGAGCAGACCGAATATATGCGCGAAATGGTCATCCACCAGGATGCCCAGGCGATCGTGATCAACAAGCCCCCCGGCCTCGCCACGCAGGGCGGCACCGGCACGATGGAGCATGTCGACGGCATGCTCGATGCGCTCCAGTTCGAGTGCGAGAACCGCCCCAAGCTGGTCCACCGCCTCGACAAGGATACCAGCGGCGCGCTGCTGCTGGCACGAACCTCGCGTGCGGCGGCCTATTTCTCGAAGCATTTCTCCGGCCGCACCGCGAAGAAGGTCTATTGGGCACTCGTCGTCGGCGTGCCCGAGATCGAAGACGGCATCATCGACCTGCCGCTCGCCAAGCAGCCCGGCACCGGCGGCGAGAAGATGCATGTCGACCAGAAAGAAGGCCAGGCCGCCCGTACGCGATACCGGGTGATCGATCATGCCGCGAGCCGCACCGCCTGGGTCGAGCTCCAGCCCTTCACCGGCCGAACCCACCAGCTCCGCGTCCATATGGCCGCTATCGGCCACCCGATCGTCGGCGACGGCAAATATGGCTTGCAGGAGGCCTTCCTGACCGGCGGCATCTCGCGAAAGATGCACCTCCACGCGCGCCGGCTGCGGATCGATCATCCCGACGGCGGCAAGATCGACATACTGGCCGATCTGCCGACCCATTTCGCCGAATCGATGGACACGCTCGGCTTCGAGCTGGCCGAGGGCGATCGCATCGCCATGGACGACGGTCCCCCGCCGATGAGCCGCGAAATGCTCAAATCCAAGGCGCGCGCGCACGCCAAGGGCGTCCGGAAAGAACGCCGCGGCGAACGGCGCGGCCGGGGCGAAGCGAAGAAGAAATGAACCGCCTCGCCGTCTTCGATTGCGACGGGACCCTCGTCGACAGCCAGGCGAACATCTGCCGCGCGATGGAGGCGTGCTTCGTCGCATCGCGGCTCGATCCGCCCGATCGCCACGCCATCCGCCAGATTGTCGGGCTGAGCCTCGTGCCGGCGATCGCCCGGCTCCTGCCCGAAGCCGATGCGGCGCAACATGCCGCGATGGCGGAGGCCTATAAGCAGGCCTTTGTCGCGATGCGCTCGAACGGCGCGCTCGATCCCGAACCGTTGTTCGAGGGTGTAGCCGAAACGATCGAGGCACTCCACGAAGCCGGCTGGCTGCTCGGCGTTGCCACCGGCAAATCCGATCGCGGGCTCCACCATATCCTGGAGCATCATGCTCTCAGCCACCGCTTCGTCACGCTCCAGACCGCCGACCGCCACCCCTCCAAGCCGCATCCCTCGATGCTCGAACTGGCTATGGCCGAAGCCGGCGCCGCGCCCGAGACCACCGCGATGATCGGCGATACCAGCTTCGACATCCTGATGGCCACCGCCGCGGGCGCCGATCCGATCGGTGTTGCATGGGGCTACCACAGTCGCCAGGAACTGCTGGAGGCCGGTGCCCGGCATGTCGTCGAGCATGCGCGCGCTTTGCCGGGGCACCTGGAGAGGTCATGACCGACGAAGAAAAGCTGGCGCGGAAGCGCTATTATATGATGGCCGGAGTCAATCTGCTCGCCACCGCCGGCGCGGTGCTCGGACTGGTGATTGCCGGCCGATCGCAGACCACCGAATATACCGTGCTGGGCTGTGCGGTGATCCTCTCGTCGCTCTACATGATGGCGGTCGTGCCGCGCGCGCTCGCGCGGCGCTGGCGTACTCCGACGCCGTGAAACGTTTCTGGAAACAGGTGACGGTCGAGCCCGGCAACGGCATCGCGCTGGACGCGCGCCCGGTGCGCACCCCGGGACGCGCGCTGCTCCAGCTGCCGACGGGGCAGCTTGCCGAGGCAATCGCAGAGGAGTGGCGCGGCGTCGGCGAGACGCTCGATCCGCGGACCATGCCGCTCACCGGCCTCGCCAATGCCGCGATCGATCGCGTCGCGCCCGATCCGGCGCGCTTCGCCGCGGGGCTGACGGCCTATGGCGAGAGCGACCTGCTTTACTATCGGGCCGAGTCCCCGCCCCAGCTCATCGCGCGGCAACAGGCGGCGTGGGATCCGCTGCTCGATTGGGCGTGCGGCCGCTACGACGTGCATTTCGAGCCCGTCCACGGGGTGATGCACCGCGCCCAGCCCCCCGCGACGATCACGCGGCTAAGCGAAGCGGTGGCCGCGCTCGATCCGTTCCGGCTCGCCGGTCTCTCGCCGCTGGTGACGGTAAGCGGCTCGCTGATCGCCGCGCTGGCGTTACTCGAGGGCGCGGCGGATGCCGACACGGCGTGGAACGCCACGCGCATCGACGAGGATTGGCAGGCCGAGCAATGGGGCGAGGACGACCTTGCCATCGCCACGCGCGACGCCCACCGCGCGGACTTCGATACGGGCGTGCGGTTCCTGGCGCTGCTGGGCTAAGACCGGCTTACTTGTTCAGCCCGCGAATGAAGCCGATCAGCCCGGTCTGCCGCGAGCGCCGCAGCCGCTCGGCCTTCAGGATCGTGTGCACGGACCCGTAGCACTGTTCGACCTCGTCGTTGACCAGCACATAGTCATAGCCGTCCCAATGGCTGACTTCGGCAGTCGCGCGCGACATGCGCGCGTCGATCACCTCGACCGGATCGGTGGCCCGCCGCACCAGCCGTTCGTGCAATTCCTTGAGCGACGGCGGCAGGATGAAGACGCGGACGACATCGCCGCCCGCAAGCTGGAACAGCTGCTGCGCGCCCTGCCAGTCGATGTCGAACAGCACGTCGCGACCCGCGGCTAGGATGCTCTCCACGGTCGCGCGCGGCGTGCCATAGCGATGGCCGAACACATGCGCCCATTCGAGGAACTCGTTGTTCGACACCATCTCGCGAAACTTTTCGAGATCGACGAAATGATAGTCGACGCCGTCTTCCTCGCCCGGGCGAATCGGCCGCGTGGTGTAGGATACCGACATTTCGAGCTGATCGTCGGCCGCCAGTATCTTGCGGGCGATCGTCGATTTGCCCGCGCCCGAAGGCGAGGACAGCACGAACAATACGCCACGACGGCGGAATTTGTGGGGATCGTTCTCGGCGCGGTGGGGCATGGGCGCTAGTGGCGCGGGGACTCGCCCCGCGTCAAGTCAAACGCCGCCGTTGCGCCGGCTTCGGCGATCCTTTGCATAGCGATAAAGGCCATAGCCGCCCGCGAGCAGCAACCCGGGTGTACCCATTCGGGTAATCACGCGCTGCGCGGCGTATCCCATCGCCGCGCCCTTGATGCCACCCTTGCCATCACGCCGATCGATGCGGCTGCCGATGAAGGCGCCGATGAGGTTGCGGATCATGCCTGCTGCTCCCCGAGACGCGAGAAATAGCGCGCGCCATAGGCCAGCGCCCCGAGCACGATCAGCGCGGGGACGACGCGCTTGCCGACTTCCCATGCCGCGACGCCCGCGACGGCACCGATCGTGCCGCCTTCGCCGTCGCTTGCGTCGATCTTGTGGCCGATCCAGCCCGCAATTGCCTTGCCGATCATTCGAGTCTCCTTTGCCCGGTAGAGCGAAAGAGAAGCGGGGAGGTTCCCTATCCTCCCCGGCACGGGGAGGGGAAATTAACGCCCTACCATCGTCTCAGGACGGACCATGCGGTCAAACGTCGCCTCGTCCACCAGCCCGAGCGCGAGCCCGCTCTCCTTGAGCGTCAGCCCCTTCTCATGCGCATTTTTCGCAATCTTGGCCGCCGCGTCGTAACCGATCTCGGGCGCCAGCGCAGTGACCAGCATCAGCGAGCGGCCGACCAGATCGGCGATCTGCTGCTCGTTCGCCTCGATCCCGTCGACGCAGCGCTCGGCGAAGCTGGTCATGCCGACTGCCATCAGGTGGATCGAGCGCAGCACGTTCGCGCCGATCAGCGGCATGAATACGTTGAGCTCGAAATGGCCCTGCATCCCGCCGACGGTAACCGCCTGGTGGTTGCCGATCACCTGCCCCGCGACCATCGTCAGCGATTCGCACTGGGTGGGATTGACCTTGCCCGGCATGATCGAGCTGCCCGGCTCGTTGGCCGGCAGCGACAGCTCGCCGAGCCCCGAGCGCGGGCCCGAGCCCAGGAAGCGGATGTCGTTGGCGATCTTGTTGAGAGCGACTGCGAGCGTGTTCAGCGCGCCCGAGAAGAAGACCAGCCCATCCTTGGCGGC
Source organism: Sphingomonas sp. M1-B02 (assembly GCF_026167525.1). Taxonomy (NCBI): domain Bacteria; kingdom Pseudomonadati; phylum Pseudomonadota; class Alphaproteobacteria; order Sphingomonadales; family Sphingomonadaceae; genus Sphingomonas; species Sphingomonas sp. M1-B02. The sequence goes on from NZ_CP110679.1 coordinate 1,505,814, forward strand.
AAGCTGCTCGAACTTGTTCGGCGCGCTCTCGAATTCCGTGCCGGCGATTTCGCTGATCGCCGCGGACATATCCTCGGCCCAACCCTCGGGCGCGTTGAGCCCGGTGCCGACCGCGGTGCCGCCGATCGCGAGCTTGCGCAGGTTTCCGTTCAGCGCGCCCTCGATCCGCGCCTTGCAGCTGATCAGCTGCGCGGCATAGCCGGAGAATTCCTGGCCCAGCGTCAGCGGCGTCGCGTCCTGCGTATGGGTGCGGCCGATCTTGACGATATGGTCCCAGGCCTCGGCCTTGGCGGTCAGCGACTCGGTCAGCTTTTCCAACGCCGGGATCAGTGCATCGCGCGTCGCACGCACCGCCGCGACATGAAGCGCGGTCGGGAAGCTGTCGTTCGACGACTGGCTCATATTGACATGATCGTTGGGGTGCACCGGCGATTTGCCGCCGCGCGCGCCGCTCAACACCTCGTTCGCGCGGCCGGCGATCACCTCGTTGACGTTCATGTTGGTCTGGGTGCCGCTGCCGGTCTGCCAGATCACCAGCGGGAACTGATCGTCGAGCTTGCCGTCGACGATTTCCTGCGCCGCGGCCTCGATCGCGTCGGCGATTTTATCGTCGAGCCCGTGCCGCCGGTTCACCCGCGCCGCGGCCTGCTTCACGATCGCCTGGGCATGGACGATACCCAGCGGCATCCGCTCCATCTCGCCGAACGGAAAATTCTCGATCGAACGCTGCGTCTGCGCGCCCCAATAAGCGTCGGCGGCGACTTCGATGGCCCCGATCGAGTCGGTTTCGGTGCGGGTATTGGTCACGAGATCCTCCGAGAACGTTTGCGCGCGCTCTAAAGGCATCGGACGTATTTCGACAAGGGTTCCACGAGAGCGTCGGGCAGTCAGCCCCCAGCCTGCCTCCGGCGGCGTATCCGTCCCCGGACGGATTACTTCTTCCGCTTGAAGTCCACCGAGACGACGTTCGACCCATCGTCCACCGGCTTCGGCGGCGCGGCGCCGTCATTCTCCGCCTCGTCGTGCGGCTCGGGGGCATCCGGGCCCTCCTGCGCCTGGAAGCGCAGTTCGAAATTGACCGCGGGATCGTGGAAGCCGGTGATCGCTGAGAAGGGGATCGTCAGCATCGCCGGCACCTGGTTGAAGCTCAGCCCGATCGAGAAGCGCTCGTCGTCGACCTTCAGGTCCCAGAAGCGGTGCTGCATGACGATCGTCATCTCGTCCGGAAAACGCTCGATCAGCCGCTGCGGGATGTCGACACCGGGGGCATGCGTCTTGAAGGTGATGTAGAAATGATGCCCGCCCGGCAGCGCCTGAGTCGCGGCGACCGAGCCGAGCACGCGCCCCACCACCGCGCGCAGCGCTTCCTGCACGATTTCGTCATAGGGAATCAGGCTGTCGGGCACGGTTGCGGTCATGCCCCTTGGGTAGCGGCTCGAAACCGCGGGTCAAGATTGCATGGGCGGCAACCATCGCTATGTGAGCGACATGCGCACCGCCACGATCAGCCGAAAGACCAGCGAAACTTCGATCGACGTCACCGTCAACCTCGACGGTACCGGCGCCTATCGCATTTCCACCGGCATCGGCTTCTTCGATCATATGCTCGAGCAGCTCGCCCGCCACTCGCTGATCGACCTCGACGTGACCACGGTCGGCGATCTGCACATCGACCAGCACCACACCGTCGAGGATACCGGGCTCGCGATCGGCGAAGCGGTGGCGCAGGCGCTCGGCGACAAAAGCGGCATCCGCCGCTACGCCGATGCGCTTTCGCCGATGGACGAGACGCTGACTCGCGTGGCGATCGACATTTCGGGACGCCCCTTCCTGGTCTGGAAGACCGAATTCACCCAGAAGCGCCTGGGCGAGATGGACACGGAGATGTTCGAACACTGGTTCCACAGCTTCGCGCAGACCGCGGGCGTGACGCTGCATGTCGAGACGCTGTACGGCAACAACAACCACCACATCGCCGAAGCTGCGTTCAAGGGCCTGGCCCGCGCGCTGCGCGAGGCCGTCGAGCTCGATCCGCGTAAGGCCGGCGTGATCCCCAGCACCAAGGGCGTGCTCTGACATGGTGATCGTACTGCTCGATTATGTCGCTGAAATCGCCGAGGTGGACCGCCACCGCGCCGCGCATGTCGCCTGGCTCAAGCTCGCGCTGGCCGAGGGCCGGCTGGTGACCGCGGGGCGCCAGGTTCCGCTCACCGGCGGTGTGCTGATCGCCAAGGGCACGCGCGCCGAAGTCGAGGCCTGGGCGGCAACCGATCCGTTCGTGACCGAAGGCGTCGCCACCGCGAGCTTCGTCGAATATACGCCGAGCCTGGCCGCGCCGGGGCTGGACGCCCTGCTGGCATGAGCGTCGCGCTGATCGATTACGGCGCGGGCAATCTCCATTCGGTGCACAACGCGCTCAAGGCCGCGGGCGCGCCGGACTTCGCCGTCACCGCCGATCCCGAGCTGGTGCTGAAGGCAGACCGCATCGTCCTCCCCGGCGTCGGCGCGTTCGCCGCCTGCGCGCGCGGGCTTCGCGACATCGACGGGATGATCGAGGCACTCGAGGAACGCGTCCTCAAGCAAGGCGCACCCTTCCTCGGGGTCTGCGTCGGCATGCAGTTGATGGCGACCAGCGGCGAGGAGCATGGCAGCCATGCCGGCCTGGGCTGGCTCCCCGGCACCGTCCGCCCTCTCGCCCCCGCCTCCGATATCCGCGTGCCGCATATGGGCTGGAACCACGTCGTCCCCGTCGGCCAACACCCGCTGATCGAGCCCGGCGAGGCCTATTTCCTCCACAGCTTCGCCTTTGAGGGCGAGCATGTGCTGGCGACGACCGAGCATGGCGGCCCCGTCACCGCGGCGATCGGTCGTGACAATCTGGCCGGCGTCCAGTTTCACCCCGAAAAGAGCCAGCGCTACGGCATCGCGCTGCTGGAGAGGTTCCTCACATGGCGACCATAAGTTCATGGGCCTGATCGTCTTTCCCGCGATCGACCTGAAGGCCGGCCAGGTCGTGCGCCTGGCAGAGGGCGATATGGACCGCGCAACCATCTATGGCGACGATCCCGCCGCGCAGGCCGAGGCCTTTGCGCAGGCAGGCGCCGAGTGGCTCCACGTCGTCGATCTCGACGGTGCCTTCGCCGGTGAATCGGTCAACGGCGCGGCGGTCGCCTCTATCGTCGAGCGCTTCGGCGGCAAGGTCCAGCTTGGCGGCGGCATCCGCAACCGCGATTCGATCGAGCGCTGGCTCGATCTGGGCGTCGCGCGCGTCGTGATCGGCACCGCGGCGCTGGAAGATCCCGACCTGGTGCGCGAGGCGGCGCGCGACAATCCGGGGCGGATCGTCGTCGCAGTCGACGCCCGGGACGGGCTGGTAGCGACCCGCGGCTGGGCTGACGTCTCCGACGTATCGGTGATCGATCTCGCCCGGCGCTTCGAGGATGCCGGCGTCGCCGCGCTGCTCTTCACCGATGTCGGCCGCGACGGGCTGCTGAAAGGGTGTAACGTCGAAGCCACCGTGGCGCTCGCCCGCGCGGTCTCCATTCCCGTCATCGCCAGCGGCGGAGTGACCGATATCGGCGACATCCATGCGCTGCGCGGCCATGTCGACGACGGCGTCGAGGGCGTGATCACCGGCCGCGCACTGTACGACGGCCGGCTCGACCTCGCTTGGGCGATCGAGGTGGCAAAGGGATGACCGTCCGGGCCCGCGTCATCCCCTGCCTCGACGTCGCCAACGGTCGCGTCGTCAAGGGAGTCAATTTCGTCGCGCTGACCGACGCCGGCGATCCCGTCGAGCAGGCCCGCGCCTATGACGCCGCCGGCGCCGACGAGCTCTGCTTCCTCGACATCACCGCCAGCCACGAGGCTCGCGGCACGATGGTCGATGTCGTCCGCCGCACCGCCGAGGTCTGTTTCATGCCGCTCACCGTCGGCGGCGGGGTGCGCACCGTCGACGATGCCCGCGCGCTCCTGCTCGCCGGGGCCGACAAGGTCGCGGTCAACAGCGCCGCAGTCGCGCGCCCCGAAGTCGTGTCCGAGATCGCCGATCGCATGGGCAGCCAGTGCGTCGTCGCCTCTATCGACGCGCGCAGAAGCGGCGACCATTGGGAAGTCTTCACCCATGGCGGCCGCCGCGCGACCGGCATCGACGCGGTCGAGCATGCGCTGCGGCTGGCCGAACTCGGCGCGGGCGAATTGCTGATCACCTCGATGGACCGCGACGGCACCCGCGACGGCTATGATCTCGAGCTGATCCGCACGATTGCCGATCAAGTTACCGTCCCGGTCGTCGCGAGCGGCGGCGTCGGCAATCTCGGCCATCTGGTCGAGGGCATCCGCGACGGCCATGCCTCGGCGGTGCTGGCGGCGAGCATCTTTCATTTCGGCGAAGCAACCGTGGCCCAAGCCCACGCCGCGCTGGCGGCGGCGGGGATCCCGGTTAGGGCGTAGTCGATCCTCCCTGGCACGGGGAGGTGGCAGCGCGCAGCGCTGACGGAGGGGGCTCTCCACGAGGGACGCTCTTTGCGGCTCGCCCCCTCCACCACCGCTTCGCGGCGGTCCCCCTCCCCGTGCCGGGGGAGGAGTGGTTTAACCCTTCCCAAACCCCGACCTACTACACCACCCAAATGCTCCGCCTCGCCCTCTTGCTGTTCCTCGCCACCCCCGCGCTGGCGAATCCCGCGCCGCATAGCGGCGTCGCCGGCAGCCGCTCGATGCCCGAGCTTTCCGACCTCGCGCTCTTCGCCTGCGCCGCGGCCGGCATCTGGTTCGTCCGCCGCAAGCTGCGCGCGCGCTTCCGCGCCAAGGATTGACAGCGGCCCCCCGCTCCCGCAGCCGGAGCCCATGCCCGACTATCTCGACACGCTCGAAGCCGTCATCCGCGAACGCCGCGCCGGCGATCCCGATTCCTCCTACGTCGCCCGCCTGACCGCCAAGGGCCGCGCCAAGATCGCGCAGAAGCTCGGCGAGGAAGCGGTGGAAACCGTGATCGCGGCGCTGTCCGACGACAGGATCGCACTCACCAGCGAGGCCGCGGACCTGGTGTTCCATTTGGCCGTACTGCTGGCCGACGCCGGCCTCAGCCTGGACGATGTCCGCGCCGAACTCGCCCGGCGCGAGGGTGTGTCCGGTCTCGACGAGAAGGCGTCGCGCATCTGATCCTCCCCGTTCCGGGGAGGATCGGTTACGGTGCGGCAAACTAGGAGCACCTTATGCCCATCGACGCCACCCAGCCCTATGACCCCGACAACATCTTCGCGAAAATCCTGCGCGGCGAAATTCCTGCCAAGCCGATCTACGAGGACGCGCATGCCTTCGCCTTTCCCGACATCAATCCGCAGGCGCCGCAACATATATTGGTGATCCCCAAAGGCGCCTATGTCAGCTGGGACGATTTCTCTACGAAGGCGAGCGACGCCGAGATTGCCGGATTCATCCGCGCAGTAGGACTGGTCGCGCGGGAAGCGGGGATGGTCGAGGACGGCTATCGCCTACTCGCCAATGTCGGCCAGCACGGCGGCCAGGAAGTCCCGCACCTCCACGTGCATATCTTCGCGGGGCGGCCCCTGGGCCCGATGCTCGCTCGCCAGGGCTGAGTCCGGCGGCCATGCCAGTTCGTCTCATCGCACTAAGGGATTGCACCCTCGGGTTTTGCGACTAGGCTCGCGCCTTTCCAATTCGGAGCGGCGCATCAGACGCCGTAAGGGGACCCATTCATGATTTTCGGGCGCGTAAAGTCACTCGACGCCATTCTGGCCACAGCCGAGAAGAAATCGCTCCACCGATCGCTCGGCGCCTTCCAGCTGACGATGCTCGGCATCGGCGCGGTGATCGGTACCGGTATCTTCGTTCTCACCGCCGAGGCTGCGCAAAAGGCCGGCCCCGGCATGATGCTGGCGTTCGTGATCGCCGGCTTCGTCTGCGCGGTCGCCGCGCTCTGCTACGCAGAAATGGCCGCGATGGTCCCGGTTTCGGGCTCCGCCTATACCTATAGCTATGCCGTGATGGGCGAACTGATCGCCTGGATGGTCGGCTGGGCCCTGATTCTCGAATATGCCGTTGCCGCGGGGGCGGTTTCGGTCGGCTGGTCAGGCTATGTCGTCGGCCTGCTCGAAAACGCGTTCGCGATCGACATTCCCGACATGCTGGTGCGTGGTCCCTATGACGGCGGGCTGATCAACCTGCCGGCGATGGCGATTGCCGGCCTCGTCACTTGGCTGCTGGTGATCGGCACCAAGGAGAGCGCGTTTGTCAATTCGATCCTCGTCCTGGTCAAGGTCGCCGCGCTGACGCTCTTCATCATCCTGGCGGTGCCGGCGATGAACATGCAGAATTTCGAGCCCTTCTCGCCGCTCGGCTTCGCCGGTGTATCAGCCGCCGCCGCCTCGATCTTCTTCGCTTATGTGGGCTTCGACGCGGTCTCGACCGCCGCGGAGGAAACCAAGAATCCGCAGCGCAACATGCCGATCGGCCTGATCGGTTCGCTCGCCATCTGCACCATCTTCTACCTGCTCGTCGCCGCCGGCGTCATTGGCAGCGTCGGCGCGCAGCCGATGCTGGGCCCCGACGGCGCGGCACTGCCCCCGGGCAGCATCGAGCTGACCAAGGCCTGCGCGGACAATGTCGCCGCCACCGGCCGCGACGCGGTTGTCTGCTCGAAGGAGGCCTTGGCCTGGACGCTGCGCGAAATCGGCTGGCCGCAGATCGGCAACCTCATCGGCCTCGCCGCCGGCCTGGCGCTGCCTTCAGTCATCCTGATGATGATGTTCGGCCAGACCCGCATCTTCTTCGTGATGTCGCGCGACGGCCTGCTTCCCGCGGTCTTTTCCAAGGTCCATCCGAAGTTCCACACCCCGCACGTCATCACGATCCTGACGGGCATCTTCGTGGCGATGTTCGCGGCCTTCTTTCCGGTCGGCAAGCTGGCCGACATCTCGAACTCGGGCACCTTGTTCGCCTTCGCCGCGGTGTCGATCGCGGTGCTGGTGCTGCGTCGGACCGATCCGAGCCGCCATCGTCCGTTCCGGACGCCCTTCATCACGATCACCGCGCCGATCGCGATTCTCGGCTGCGCCTATCTGTTCTACAGCCTGGGGCATGACACCAAGCTGATGTTCGTGATCTGGGCGGCGATCGGGCTCGTCGTCTATTTCGCCTACAGCCGCCGCAAGAGCCATGTCGGCCAGGGCATCGTCGACGTCCACGAGGACGATCCCGACGCCCCGCCGCAGCCGGTCCCGCCGCTGCCGGGTGCCCCGACGCCGGGGTATAAGGACGCCTGATCCGGCGTAGCGCACAAAGAAAGGGCCCGGGGAGCGATCCCCGGGCCCTTTTTCTTTATCCTCCCCGGTACGGGGAGGTGGCAGCGCATAGCGCTGACGGAGGGGGCTCTCCACGACGCGGCCAGCTTGCGGCCCGCCCCCTCCACCAGCCTTCGGCTGGTCCCCCTCCCCGTACCGGGGAGGACTAGCTCAGCCCAGCTTTTCGTCGGTCAGCTTCTTCAGGTCCACCTCGGCGCGCGCGCCATAATGCTGGATGATCTCCGCCGCGCAGATCGCGCCGAGGCGAAGCGAGTCCTCGAGCCCGCGGCCCTGCGCCTGGCCATGCAGGAAGCCCGCGGCGAACATATCGCCCGCGCCGGTCGTGTCGACCAGCTTGGCGATCGGCTCGGCGGGAACTTCGACTCGCTCGCTGCCCTGCAATGCCATCGCCCCCTGCTCGGAGCGGGTGACGACCAGCAGCGGCACCTTGCCATGGATATGCTCGACCGCGGCTTCGAAGCTCTCATGCTCGCACAGCGCCAGCAGCTCATTCTCGTTGGCGAACAGGATGTCGATCAGGCCATCGGCGATCAGCTGCCGGAAATCGTCGCCGTGGCGCGAGATGCAGAACACGTCGCTGAGCGTGAAGGCGACCTTGCGGCCGTTGGCGCGGGCGATGTCGATCGCCTTGCGCATCGCCGCGCGCGGCTCCTCGGGATCCCACAGATAGCCTTCGAGATAGAGGATCGCGCCCTTGGCGATCACCTCCTCATCCAGCGCGGCGGCGGGCAGATATTGCGACGCCCCCAGGAAGGTGTTCATCGTCCGCTGCCCGTCGGGCGTGACGAAGATCAGGCAGCGCGCGGTGGTCGGCTGGCCCGGGCGCACCGGCGTGGCGAACGCGACCCCAGCGGCGCGCAGATCATGCGCGAAGACCGCGCCGAGCTGGTCGTCGGCGACCTGGCCGATGAAGGCGGTCTTGCCGCCCAGCGCCGCGATCCCGGCGACGGTATTGCTCGCCGATCCGCCCGATACTTCGCGGCCCGGGCCCATCTTAGCATAGAGCGCGTCGGCTTCCTCGGGCGAGAACATCAGCTGCATCGAGCCCTTGGCGACGCCGATCTCCTCAATGAAACTGTCTTCGGCCTGGGCGAGGATGTCGACGATGGCATTGCCGATCGCGACCACGTCATAGGTGGGGCTGGTCAATTCTTGGCTCCAATTGGGTTGCGTCGACGCACTAGGGACAGGCAAGGGAGAGCGCAATGTTACAGGCCTTCTTCCTCTCGCTCGGCCAGTTGCTCGATCCGCGCATTATGATGGTGTTCCTCAAGTCGCTGATCGTGACCTTGCTGCTGTTCGCTTGCGGGGGCGTGGGGCTTTGGTTTGCGATGGATTGGCTCGGGGCCGTCGCCGGATCCTGGCTTGGCATGAACGGCGGAAGCGGTGCCTTTGCGAGCATCGCCACGCTTGTGTTGCTGCTGATCGCCTGGTGGCTGCTGTTCCGCGCGATCGCGGTCGCGGTGATCGGCATCTTCGCAGACGAAGTCGTCGCGGCGGTGGAAGCGAAACATTATCCCGGCGCGCATGCCGGCGCGCGCGACCTCCCCTTTGCGCGCTCGCTAGCGATGGGGCTGGGCTCGGCGGGGCGGATCGTTGCCGTCAACCTGCTGCTTTCGCCGGTCTATCTGATGCTGCTGATCACCGGTGTGGGCACGGCAATCCTGTTCTTCCTGGTCAACAGCTGGCTGCTCGGTCGCGATCTCGGTGACATGGTCGCCGCCCGGCACATGCCTTATGATGCGCTACCCGCGTGGCGCAAGCAGACCGGGGGGCACCGCTTCCTGCTCGGCGCGATCGGCACGGCCCTGTTCCTGGTCCCGATCCTCAATCTGCTCGCCCCGATCGTCGGCGCGGCGATGGCGACGCATCTTTTCCATCGGAGACTCGCATGAAATTCTGGATCCTCGCCGCCGGACTCGCGCTGGGCGCATGCGGCGGCAGCGGCGCCGAAGTACGCCCGGCCGCCCATATCCCCGTCCCCACCGCCGCGCTGCCGGCAAATGTCGGCGCGATCCTCGGCCAAACCGGCAATGCGATGATCGCGCGCTTCGGCAAGCCGCAGCTCGATATCGTCGAGGGGCGCGGGCGCAAATTGCAGTTCGCCGGACCGATCTGCGTGCTCGATGCCTATCTCTACCCGGCGGCCAACGGCCGCGGGGATCCTACCGTAACCTATCTCGACACCCGGCAGCGCGACGGTGGTCCCATCGACCAGGCAAGCTGTGTCGCGGCTTTGGGGAAGCGGTGATTTCTTCTCCCCTTCCGCTTGCGGGAGGGGTCGGGGGAGGGGCTGTCAAATATCAGTTCGCCCGCGGCACTCCCCTCCCCTAACCCCTCCCGCAAGCGGGAGGGGAATTAGGCAGAAAGTCGCGCCAGCGCCCACTCAGCCGCCTCGCGCACCACCGCATCAGGATCGTCGAGCAACGCGCGCACAGGCCCGATCAGCGCCATACTCCCGCTATTCCCCGCCGCGATCAGACAATTGCGCACCATCCGGTCCCGCCCGATCCGCTTGATCGGCGACCCTGAAAACACCTCGCGAAACCCGGCATCGTCGAGCGCCAGAAGGTCGGCCAGCCCGGGCGCCGTCAGCTCGGCTCGCGGCGCGAAGGCGAGGTTCGCCTGCGCCGAAGCCGCAAACTTGTTCCACGGGCAGACCGCCAGGCAATCGTCGCAGCCATAGATGCGATTGCCCATCGCCGCGCGAAACTCGAGCGGGATCGGTCCCTTATGCTCGATCGTCAGGTAGGAGATGCAGCGCCGCGCATCGAGCCGATAGGGGGCGGGAAAGGCATCGGTCGGGCACGCGCTCTGGCAGGCGCTGCAACTGCCGCACAGATCCCGCCCCGCCTCGTCGGGCGCCAGTTCCAGCGTGGTGTAGATCGCGCCCAAAAACAGCCAGCTGCCATGATCGCGGCTGACCAGATTGCTATGCTTGCCTTGCCAGCCCAGCCCCGCCGCCTCGGAGAGCGGCTTCTCCATCACCGGCGCGGTATCGACGAACACCTTGACGTCCGCGCCGGGGGCCACCCCGACCAGCCAGCGCGCCAGCTCCTTCAGCCGCCGCTTGATCACGTCATGATAGTCGCCGCCCTGCGCATAGACCGAGATGCGGCCCACCTCCCCTTCCCCGGCCAGCGCCAGCGGGTCGCTCGCGGGCGCATAGCTCATCCCAAGCGCGATCACCGATCGCACCTCGGGCCATAGCGACGCGGGGCTCTCGCGCTGGTGCGCGCGCTCCTCCATCCAGATCATCGATCCGTGCCGCCCCTCGGCCAGCCATTCGCGCAGCCGTGCGCCCGCCGCCGGCGCGGCGTCGGTGCGCGCGATCCCGCAATCCGCGAAGCCGATTTCGGCCGCTTTCGCCTTCAGTCGGGCTTCCAATGGCTTGTCTTGCCGCACGCGCACCCGCTACCACGAAGCTCTGGATTTTAGGGGCATGAATTTGAGCAGCGATCTGGCCGTCAGCGCCACCGGCCTCGTCAAGCGCTTCGGCGATCGGCGCGCGGTCGACGGCGTGAGCGTCGCCGTGCCCACCGGCATGATCTACGGCGTGCTGGGCCCCAACGGCGCGGGCAAGACGACCACGCTGCGCATGCTGCTCGGCATCATCGAGCCCGACGAGGGCGATCGGATGCTGCTCGGCCGCTCCAATCCCCGCGAGGCGAGCGATCAGGTCGGCTATTTGCCCGAGGAACGCGGCCTCTATCCGGGTATGAAATGCAAGGAAGCGATCGCCTTCATGGGCGCGCTGCGCGGCCTGCCCTGGGCGACCGGGCGCAAGCGCGCCGCCGGGCTGCTCGAGGCCGCCGGGCTCGGCCACGCCGCCGACGACAAGATCCGCAAACTTTCGAAGGGCATGGCGCAGCTGGTCCAGTTGCTCGGATCGATCGTCCACGAACCCGATCTGCTCGTGCTCGACGAACCCTTTTCGGGGCTCGATCCGGTCAATCAGGAGCGGCTCGAGAAATTGATCCGCGCCGAGCGCGACCGCGGCGCGACGATCCTCTTTTCCACCCACGTCATGGCGCATGCCGAGCGGCTGTGCGATCGGCTGTCGATCATCGCCGGCGGCAAGGTCCGCTTCGAGGGCACAGTGAACGAGGCCCGCGCGCTGCTGCCGCTGAAGGCGCATTACACCCCGCATAACGATATCGAAGGCGCCGGCGCGCTGCTTCCCGCCGATGCCGAGCGCGAGAATGGCAGCTGGCGCTTCACCGTGCCCGATGAGGGGATGGAGGCTCTGCTCGTGCGGCTGATCGACGCCGGCTACGGCATATCGGGCCTGTCGATCGAGCGGCCGGGGCTGCACGACGCCTTCGTCAAGATCGTCGGCGAACAGGCATTGGAGGAAGCGGCATGAGCAATTTTGGCCGCACGCTGCGCCAGACGCTCACGATCGCCCGCCGCGATTTCATCGCGACGGTGTTCACCCCCACTTTCCTGCTTTTCCTGCTCGCGCCCTTGTTCATGATCGGCTTCGGGCTGGTCGGCGGGCTCGGTGCCCAGTCGATGGACAGCGGCGCGCAGGACAAGGTGCGGGTGGTGGCGATCGCCCCCGCCAGCCAGTCGGCGATGATCGTCGAGGCCGACCGCGAGCTGCGCACGCTCTTCCCGCCGCGTGGCGATTATGCGCGGCCGCCGCTGACGCTGGTGGCGCCGGCGACCGATGTGGCAGCACAGGCGCGCGCGATGTTCGACTCGCGCGACTATGAAGCCGCCGCGGTGCTCTACGGTCCGCTCGATCGCCCCGAAATCCTCTACGCTCCGCGCGGCCGCGACGACGCCGCCTATCTCGCCGAACTGGCCGAACAGGCGCTGCGCAACCAGAAGCTCGGCAGCGCGGCACGCCTGAGCACACCTACACGCACCGAGATCAAGCGCGAGGGCATCTCGCTCACCGGCAAGAGCCAGGTCGCCTCGATCGGCGTTTTCGGGATGTTTTTCCTCACGCTGTTCCTGTCGAGCCAGGCGGTGGGCACCATGGCCGAGGAGCGATCGAACAAGGTGATTGAGATTTTGGCGGCCGCGGTTCCGCTCGAATCGGTTTTCCTCGGCAAGCTGGTGGGCATGTTCGCGGTGGCGGTGCTGTTCATCCTGTTCTGGGCGACACTGTTGCTCAACGCCGCAAAATTCATTCCCGGTGACGTGGCCGGCGGCCTCTCCGGCATGGGCTCCGCGGTCGGAATGCCGGCTTATGCGCTGCTCTTCATCGCCTATTTCACGATGGCCTATATGCTCCTCGGTGCAGTTTTCCTGAGCATCGGCGCGCAGACATCGACTCAGCGCGAGCTGCAGATGCTGTCGCTGCCGATCACGATCTTCCAGATGCTGATGTTCGGCTTTTCCCTCGCGGCGGCATCGTCACCCGGCAGCTGGGTCGCGCTGGCAGCGGAGATCTTCCCGTTCAGCTCGCCCTTCGCGATGATCGGGCGTGCCGGCAATTCGCCCGAGCTTTGGCCGCATTTGCTGGCGCTTGCCTGGCAGGCGATGTGGGTCGCGATCACCGTGACGCTGGGCGCGCGCTGGTTCCGCCGCGGCGTGCTCAAATCGGGCAGCCCCAAGTTCAGGCTGAAAGCCATGTTCGCGCGTTAGGCCACTATTGACATCTCTGTCAGTTAGCAGTCTCCTCACGTCAAATGAGGAGAGACACATGGCCACGCTAGCGACCGAAAACGCGCCCGAACATGCCGTCGATCCGCTCGATGTGAGCCGGCCCGAACTGTACCGCGACGACACGTGGCACGAACCCTTCCGCAAGCTGCGCGCCGAAGCCCCGGTCCATTTTTGCGAGAATAGCGACTTCGGGCCTTACTGGTCGGTCTCGACCTATAAGGCGTTGGCCCAGGTCGAATCGCTCCCCGACATCTATTCCTCCGCAATCGGCACCATCACCCTCGCCGATTTGAAGGAGGGGGACATCAGGATGCCGATGTTCATCGCAATGGACCGGCCCAAGCATACCGGCCAGCGGCGCACCGTCGCCCCGGCCTTCACCCCGTCCGAAATGGCGCGGATGACCGAGAATATCCGCGCGCGCTCGGCCGAAATCCTCGATTCGCTGCCGCTGGGAGAGGAATTCGACTGGGTCGATCGAGTCTCGATCGAGCTCAGCACCCAGATGCTGGCGATCCTGTTCGATTTCCCCTGGGAGGACCGGCGAAAACTCACTTACTGGTCCGATTGGGCGGGCGATATCGAGATCGCCAAGGACCCGGTGCTCAAGGAAGAGCGCAAGCAGATTCTGTTCGAATGCGCGGCCTATTTCGGCAATCTGTGGCAAGGCAAGATCGGCAAGGAGCCGACTCCCGATCTCATCTCGATGATGATCCATTCGGATGCGATGTCGCATATGGACCAGATGGAATTTCTGGGAAATCTTCTCCTGCTGATCGTCGGCGGCAACGATACGACGCGCAATTCGATGAGCGCTTATGCCTGGGGACTCGAGCAGTTTCCTGACGAGCGCGCGAAGCTGGAGGCCAATCCCGGATTGATCCCGAATGCGGTCCAGGAAATCATCCGCTGGCAGACTCCGCTCTCGCACATGCGCAGGACCGCGACCCAGGACACCGAACTGGAAGGGAAGATGATCCGCGAGGGCGACAAGCTCGCGCTCTGGTATGTCTCGGCCAATCGCGACGAAAGCGTCTTTCCCGACGCGGACCGGCTGATCGTCGATCGTGAGAATGCGCGGCGGCACCTGGCGTTCGGCCACGGCATCCATCGCTGCGTCGGCGCGCGGCTGGCCGAGCTGCAGATCGGCATATTGCTCGAGGAAATGGGCAAGCGGCGCCTGCGTGCGAATGTGATGCGCGAGCCCGAGCGAGTCGCGGGCTGCTTCGTCCACGGATATCGCAAGATGCCGGTGGAGCTTAGCCACTATTGAAACATGCCTCTCCCAAGGGGAGAGGTAGCGTTGGAATTGCCGTAATCTGTTCCCACATAGGCCGGATGGAAACCGATCGCCGCACCCTTCTCACCGTCGCCGGGCTCGGCGTACTCACCGCGGCCTGCGGAAGCGGACCTGCCGAGGCCGCGCAGACCTTCGCCTTCAACCTCACCGACGCCGAGTGGAAGAAGCGGCTCTCGCCCGCCGCCTATGACGTACTCCGCCACGAGGGCACCGAGCGGCCCTATTCGAGCCCGCTGAACAAGGAAAAGCGCGCGGGAGTCTATGCCTGCGGCGGCTGTACGCTCCCACTCTTTTCATCGAACACTAAGTTCGAAAGCGGCACCGGCTGGCCGAGCTTCTATGCGCCGCTAGCCAATGCGGTGGTCACGCGCACCGATCGAACGCTGGGCTTTTCGCGAACCGAAGTCCGCTGCCGCCGTTGCGGCGGGCATCTCGGCCATGTCTTCGACGATGGTCCGCGCCCGACGGGCAAGCGCTATTGCATGAATGGCGTGGCGATGACCTTCAAGCCGAAGGCCTGACGCGGCTCAGTTGACGCCGGTCTCGGGCTTCAGGTCGCTGAGGTCGAGCTGGAGCGAAGCGACCAGCACGCGATCGTCCTTCTTCACCATCTGGGGAGCCTCGAAATCGTCTGCGTCCGAGGCGCCGTCCGAATAGATGAATCCGTTGATCGGATAGGTCGACGTGCCGAGCCCGCCGACCGAGGCGAACCATACGCGAACCTCGCTCCAGTCGCCCGCTGCCGACACGTCGACGGCGCGCACGTTGCGCTCGATCCCGCCGCGGCGCGACCAATTGGCGTGGGTGAGAAGGACTTCGCGGTCGTCGACGATCTTGGAGACCATCGCGACATGGCCGAACGGGTTGCGGCCGGTTTTCTTGAACGACATCACCGCGCCGACCTTGGGCGCTTCGCCCCGCTCGTAGCGGCCGGCGGCCTGCGCCCACCAGGTCCAGGCATTGCCGTGGATCTTCACGCCGGAGATTTGGCGAGCATAAGGCGCGCATTGCAGGAACGCGCTCTTTGCCTGCGCGGGCATCGAAGTCATCAGGGCGCAAGCCGCCACCAGCGCGAAACGCGCTGCAATCGCTCGAAAATTCACGGGACCCCCCGGTCAGGAAGATGATCTGTTGGATCCTGCTAACCAGATCGTTTCCGGGCCGTACACCCCATCGACCGGTCGATGGGACGAGTCGTTGCGGTGAGCCGATGGGTTGCCGGAACCTTGCCGATTCGCCCCACTTTCCTTCTTGAACGCAGCATTGCCACACGCATCGAGAAACCGGACTCGGTTCATCGCAGCGATGTTGCGCCGCAACACCTTCTGCGCTCCAATCTGAACAGGGGCCAACGACGGATTAAGCAACGCGTTAACCAATCTATTGCATGATCCGTCGGTGGGGAATGAGTGGGTGGGAGTTGAGGTGATGGCATCGAGAATGAAGCCGGCCGAAGGCGCCATGACGCTGGCCGAAATGAAGGAATTTGCGGGATTCAGCGCGGCGACGCAGCGCTATGTCCGCCGCTCGCTCGACATCGGACTTGAGCGCGACGATGCAATGGAGCGCTGGTCGCGCGACGTCGTCGAGGCAGCCAGTATCCGCGCCCAGGCGCGCATGTATGATCGCATCCCCGAAATCCGCGCGCTGATGCCGGACGACAGCGATCTCAACGCGATCGAACCGTTCATGGCGCCGCTGGTCACCGTATCGGCATTCGATCTGAGCCAGGGCCGGCTCACCAGTTTCTCCAGCTTTCGCTTTCTCTACGAGCGGCTGGTCGGCGCCGAGGTTCGACCCTGGCTTCCCGCGGCTTTCTGCTCGGCCGCGGCGCTGCCGCATCTACACCCGGACCTGCGCCGCAAGCTGCTCCAGTCGATCAGCGAAGCCGCGGCTACCGCATCGGGCTGGTCGAACCGTCAGCCTGCATTCTTCCCGCAATGGGTGGAAAAGGTCGACGCGACGGCGCTGCCGAACTGATCTCGCTACCCCTGCCGCTCGCGGCGGGGGTCAGCGGCATACCCTGCCCCCCATCTCGCCACGCTTTGCCTGATCGAGGTGCAGGTGATCACGGTGCGCCGCATTGTAATCGGGCGAAAGCACCGTCGAAAACAGTTTGCACCCGCCGGTACGCACTTCGTGCAGGAAGGCGGCCTTCGCCCCCTCCTTCTCCCAATCGCCGAGCACGCTGATTCGCGTTCCGTCCGCCAGTCGGAAGCCGGCAATGTCGACCGCGTCGGCGGTGGCATGTTCGCTCCAGTCGCCGGAGGTGCGGCCGTAGATGCGCCGGCACGAATAGCTGCCGAGATGATCGACCGATTCCACCCGCGCTCCGAAATGCTTCTGCGCGGCGGGCTGAAGGACGTTCCATTCCCAGAGCGTCAGCGCCGCCGCCACGGGGCAGGAGACGCCTAGATTGGCGGGTGAGAAGCGAATCTGCCGAGAACCACCCGACGCGAAGCGCACCACGTCGCTATAGCCGCATTGCCCCTCCGACTGCACCGCCGGCAGCATCGTATAGCGCACCCCGGCGCTGCGCAGGTGCGCGCGGCAGGCGGCATAATCGTCGGTCAATCCGGCCAGCTTGCGCCCGGTGAAGGCGCCGATCGGCTGCCCCAGATCGAGCCGGGTCCAGGGCAGGTCCTGCGGGCGATTGCGCATCAGCGCGTAGAGCGTAAAGACGATCCCGAGCAGGACCGCGACCGTCACCACCGCACCAATCGTCAGACGGATGGCCCTCACGCGCGAACCGCTTGGCCCAGCGGCTCGGCAGTGACGGGATAGCCGAGATGGTCGGGGATGCAGAGATGGTCGATGCCGTCGCGGCGCTCGACCCAGGGCGTGATCGTCTCCACCGGATGCCCCAGCGCATCGGCCACCGCCTGCTCGAAGCTTGCGAAGGTCGCCAGCCGCTCGAGATTGCGCCGCGTCGGGAAGATGATCATGGCCTCGCCCGCATCAGCGGCGTCCAACACCGCCTGCGCGCCGGCCCAAAAGACCCGAACATTCTCGTTGCCGTCGACCACCGGCTCGGCGTTGTCGGGCGCGCGGGCAAGATAGAAGCGCGTGTCGAAGATCTTGTGCCGCATGCCCGTGGGCAGCCAGCGCGCGAAGGGCGTCAGCGCGTCGATGCGGAGCGCGCCGCCGGCTTTCTCGAGCAGCGCCCCCATCGGCTCACCGGCATAGAGGCGCCTGCCGAGTTTGGGAATCGCAGCGAGCGGGACGTCGAGGCCGACCGCGACTCCCGCTTCCTCCAGCGTCTCGCGCACCGCGGCGACGCGAGCGGCGATATCGTCTGGGTCACCCGCAAACAGAGCGGCGAGCAGCCGGTCGCCCGGATCGACTCGCCCGCCGGGAAAGACCAACGCGCCGGCCGCGAACGACATCGCCTGCGCACGTTCAACCATCAGCAATTCGGGCGGTTTGCCTGCACGGTCGCGCATCACGATTACGGTGGCGGCAGGTATCGCTTCGGCTTCGGCCATAGCCCGATCTAGGGAGCCTTCGCCCCGCTCACCACCCCGAACGCTTCAGACGCACCCGCGCGAGCATGTCGCTGGAGGTCAGGAACAGTGTCTTGCCGTCTTCGCCGAAGCCGCAATTGGCGGTCGCCTTGCCCGTCGAAATCAGCCCGAGAGCCTTGCCCTCGGGCGACAGGATATAGACCCCGCCCGGTCCGGTGGCATAGACATGCCCGTCCGCGCTGGTCTTGAGCCCGTCGGGCAACCCGGGCAGTTTTCGGGCAAGTGCTGCGCGGAAATCGTGAAATACGCGCTTCTTCCTCGTCGCCACGCCGTTGCCGTCGAGTTCGTAGGCGAGGATTTCGGGCCGCTGATCGTCGGACATCGCGATGTAGAGCGTGCGATGATCTGGCGAGACCGCAACGCCGTTGGGCCGCTTCAGGCTCGAATCGATCAGCGTGATCTCGCCCGAGGCAGCGCGCCGGAACACGCCGTTGAAGGAGAGTTCGCGCAGCGGGGAACTGTCGCCATCGGCAAGGCCATAGGGCGGATCGGTGAAGTAGAGCGTGCCACCCTTCCCGGCCGCGACATCGTTGCAGCTGTTGAAGCGCTTGCCCTCGAAGCGGTCGGCCAACACCGTCTTGCGCTTGGTCTTGAGGTCCACAGTCGCGATCAGGCGGGTGCCGGAATCGGCCATGATCAGATTGCCCTGGCCATCGCTCAGCAGGCCGTTGGCCCCCGCTTCCCGTATCCCGGCGGGGATCGGGCCTGCCAGCCCCGAGGGGTTCAGGAACGAGGTAACCCCCTCGCCTTGCTTCCAGCGATAGATGATGTTCGCGGGCACGTCGGTGAAGAGCAGATAGCCACCCTCCTTCACCCAAGCCGGCCCCTCGGCCCATTTGAAGCCGGACCCCAGCACTTCGATCGGCGCGCCGATATCCACGATTGCGTCGAGCGCAGGATCGAGGCGGGTGATGCCGCCTACGGTTTGCGCGTGCGCCAACCTCGGCAAAAGCGGCAGCGCGGCCATTCCGGCCAGCGCGGCGCGGCGCGTCAAGTCGAGGCGGGTCATTGTCTCTCTCCTCTTGTCTTCGGCGGGGTGCGGAAGTCTGCGCTTCGCCCTGCCCGTCATGATCGCGCTATCACCGAAGCGTGGTGGCGCAAAGTCAGAGCGGCAGCGTCGCCCGCGCGATCAGCCCACCCTCGGGACGGTTTGCGACCTCGACATCGCCGCCATGCGCGCGCGCGACTGCCCGGGCGCTCGGAAGCCCGAGGCCGATCCCCCCGGTGTCGCGATTGCGCGATCGCTCGCCGCGGAAGAAAGGCTCGAAGACGCGGTCCATATCTTCGGCCGCGATCCCCGGCCCGGCATCCCGCACCTCGATGATCGCATGGTCTTCGTCCCGGTGGATCGAAACCTGCGCACCGCCGGCATATTTGACTGCATTGGTGACGAGATTGGTGACCATCGTCATCAGACCGGCCGGATTGCCGTTGAGCACGATCGGCGGGCCGGGCGTCAGCGTCACTGCCTCGCCGCGGTCGCTCATGTCGTCGACCACGGTTTCCGCGAGCGATTGCAGGTCGAGCGGGCGGCGCGCCACCGGCTGGCCGGTATCGCGCACATAAGCGAGCGCGGCGGAGATCAGACCTTCCAGATCGCGTATGTCCGCTTCGCACGCGTGCCGAACCTTTGCGGGCACGTCTTCGAGCCGGAGCGCCAGTCGCATCAGCGGTGTGCGCAGATCGTGCGCGACCGCGCCGATCACCACCGTGCGATCGTCGACATAGCGGTTGAGCCGCGCCTGCATGCGATTGAACGCAGTCGCCGCCTCGGCGATCTCGCTCGGGCCGCTGAGTTCGAGCGGAGGCGCGCGCGGATCGCGGCCAAGTCGCTCGGCGGCCGCGGCAAACGCGCCGATCGGCTCGGCGAAGCGGCGTGCAAGCATCCAGGCGAAGGGTGCTACCGCCAGCGCCGAGATTGCAAGCCACAGCAAGCCGAACCAGCGCCACGCCTCGAAACCCTCCGCAGACTTCACGCGCAGCCACGTCCCGTCGGGCTGACGGCGCGCAGCCGAAAAGGCGCCGATTACGATCACCTCGCGCGCATCGGCTGCGCTAATATTCGAGTCCGGAAGGCGCACGCGGGCACGGTCGAACACCGGCTCGCGCTGCGGGAAAGGCGTCGGAAAGCTGATCTCGATGTCGCCTGCTCCAACGCCGAGGGCGGCCGCGAGTGCGGATTTGATCCGTTCGCGGCGAGGATTCCATGGCGCACGATCGACGCGGCGTATCCGCTCTACCTCCATCTCGCCGCTTTCGTCGGTTCCGCGCGCCATCACATCGGTGATCTGGCCGACCGTATAGAGCTTGGCCGAGGGCGCCTGCGCCGCGACCAGCAGGATCAGGTTCATCAGCTGGACGACGGCGACGCAGGCCAGCATCAGCCCAAATATCCGCAGGAAGAGCGGCGAACGGGCCGCGCCTCCGAAAAGCTTCATGTGCGAGCGACGCGCGGCACGAAGAGATAGCCTTCATTGCGCACCGTGCGAATGATCTCGTCGCCCCCCGTGCGCAGCTTGCGCCGCAGCCGGCTCACCTGGACGTCGATCGCGCGATCATAGGCATCCGAATCGGGCCCGCGCGCCGCGGAAAGCAACGCCTCGCGCGTGAGCACGCGGCGTGGCCGCTCGATGAAGACGCGCAGCACTGCAAACTCGCCGTCGGTGAGCCCCACCAGCACGCCCTGCGGATCGAACAGCTCGTGACTGTCGAAATCGATATGCCAGCCGTCGAAGCCATAGACTTCGCCCGACGGTTCGGCCGGGGCGCCGCGACGGCGGAGCGCCGCGCGCACCGTCGCCAATATCTCGCGCGGGCTGCAGGGCTTGGACAGATAATGGCTCGCACCCACCTCCAGGCCCAGGATGCGATCCGGTTCTTCACCCAATGCGCTGAGCAGGACGACCTCGGGCCCGCCGCGCTGCGCGATCCGGCGACAGGCATTCAGTCCGTCCTCGCCGGGCATCATCACATCCAGGATTACGCAATCGACCGGCATGCGCGCCAGCACTTCGTCCATTTCCTGCGCGCTGGCCGCGGTTTCTACCCGGTAGCCCCGCGCGCCGAGACTGTTCGCCAGCAGTTCGCGAATGTCCCGGTCGTCATCGACGACAAGAAGGGTCGCCGTATCGTTCGAAAGCTGCGCCGCGTGAGTCATGCTCATCCTTCTACGCCAAGAACCGCGAAATTTATGCGCTGTCTTTTTCGAAGTCGCGGCCAGGGACGACCATCTTTATCCCTTCCCCGTTGCGGAATCCATCAGCGCTTCGGCCAGTATCCGCGCCCAATCAGCCTGCTGGTCCGCGCTGGCCAGCAGATCCTGGCGGATCTCCACTTCGACATAGGGCCGCGCGGGATAGGCGTGCCGCGGGACGGTATAGTCGATCCCGTCCATCGCATAGGGCTCGTTGTCGCCGACGACCAGATCGCGTTTTTCTCTCAGCGCGTCCAGCACCGTCCGGGCAAGCGTCGCGTTTCCACGATCGTGGAGGATGCCGATCTGCCAAGGGCGCGCCTTCCCGCCCATCGCGGGCGTAAAGCTGTGCAGCGCCACCAGGATCGTCTCGATCCCCAGCCCGTCGCGCCGCGCCAGCTCGGCGGCGATCGCATGATGATAGGGTTCGTGAATTTCCGCAAAGCGCGCTGCGCGATCCTCCGGACGCAACCCGACATTGCCGGGAATCCGGATGCCGTCGCTCGCTTCCGCAATCGCGTCCGGGGCATCGAGCCCCCGGTTGCAGTCGACCACCAGTCGCGAATAGGCCTGGCTGATAAAGGTCGCGTCCAACCTCTCGGCAAGCAGCGGCCCGAGCCCCGCGATCCCGATGTCCCAGGCGATATGCCGTTCGCGCTCTGCCTGATCGAGCCCCAGCGTGCCCAGCGCCGAAGGGATCGCATTGCCGGCATGATCGCCGATCAGCAGGAACGATGCTTCACGCCCCGGATTGAACATTCGAACCGGCGGTGGGTCCTGCGGCGCAAGCAGCGATTGGCTTGGCTGGCCGTTCATGCAACGAGTGTCCGATGCCGCTTCTGAATCTTTCGCATGTGACTTCCTATACATACCGCCAGCCCGTGTCATTCGGCGAGCACCGGATCATGGTTCGGCCGCGCGAGAGCTACGACCAGCATTTGATCGACGCCGATCTGCATATCGATCCGCCCCCCTCCGATCTGCGCTGGCTGCAGGACGTGTTCGGCAATTCGGTGGCGATCGCGACGTTCAATCGGCGCGCCAAGCGGCTGGTGATCGACAGCCGGGTGCAGGTGCTGCACGCTCCCGCCGAAGTCGAGCATGTCGACATCGAGGAATATGCGCGGCTCTATCCCTTCACTTACTCTTCGGAAGAGATGCCCGACCTGCTGCGCTCGATCGAGCGCCAGCATCTCGATCCGCAGCGGCAGATCGACGGCTGGGCGCGGCGCTTCATCAGCCCAACCGGGCATACCGAGACGCTCGCTCTGCTCTCGGACATGACGACCGCGATCAAACGCGAATTCACCTACGTCCCCCGCCCCGAAAAGGGCACCCAGACGCCGATCGAAACGCTCGCCCGCCGCAAGGGCACCTGCCGCGACTATGCTATGCTGATGATCGAGGCGGCGCGCGCGCTTGGCTTCGCCGCGCGCTTCGTCTCTGGCTATGTCTATAACCCGTCCGCGCGCGACCAGCGCACCGGTGGCGGCAATACCCATGCCTGGGTGCGAGTCTATCTGCCGGGATCGGGCTGGGTCGAGTTCGATCCGACCAACGGCATCGTCGGCAGCCGCGGGCTGATCCGCGTGGCGGTGGCGCGCGACATCTATCAGGCGGTGCCGGTATCGGGGACCTGGTCGGGATTTCCTGGCAGTTTCCTGGACATGGAGGTCTCCGTGAACATTTCGGTGGATCAAGGAGTTTCGGCTGATGACACCCCAATCGCCGCCAACGGCTCACGAAAGATACGATGAATGCTGATCCGCGCGGGATATGAAATCCGGTACGAAACCGAGGTGGAAACCCCGATGCTGGCGATGCTGAGCATCCACCCGTCGCGGCACAAGGATCTCCAGACCGAACATCGGATCGAGGCCACGCCGGCAGTCCCGATCTACGACTATGTCGACTCATTCGGCAATGTCTGCACGCGAGTGACGGTGCCGGCTGGCGGGCTGACTTTGCGCTGCGACTTCACGATCGAGGATGACGGGCTCCCGGATCGCGCGACCCCGGACGCGATCCAGCACGCCGTCGAAGACCTGCCCGACGACGTACTCGTCTACCTGCTAGGCAGTCGCTATTGCGAAACCGATCGATTGTCGGAGACGGCATGGTCGTTGTTCGGCCACATCCCAGCCGGCTGGGAGCGGGTCCAGGCGATCGTCGCCTTCACCCACAATCATATCGAGTTCGGCTATCATTTCGCCCGCTCGACCAAGACCGCCTGGGATGCGCATCAGGAGCGGCAGGGCGTGTGCCGCGATTTCGCTCATCTCGCGATCACGCTGTGCCGCTGCATGAACATTCCGGCGCGCTATTGCACCGGCTATCTCGGCGATATCGGCGTGCCCGTCGTCGACGCGCCGATGGACTTCTCGGCTTGGTTCGACGTCTATCTGGGCGGGACCTGGCACACGTTCGACGCGCGCCACAATCAGCCCCGGATCGGCCGCATCCTGATGGCGCGCGGCCGCGACGCAACCGATACGGCGCTCACCAACACCTTCGGCCCCGCGCAACTGGTGGGCTTCGACGTCTTCACCGATGAGGTGCCGGCGCGTGATTGAGCTGCTCGAAGCCGACCCCTTGCTCGACGAAAGCGCGCTGCCGTTCGGCGCGCCCGATTTCGCCCGGATCGATACCGCGGATTTTCTTCCCGCCTTCCGCACCGCGCTCGCCGAGGCCAAGGCGGAGATCGCGGCGATCGCGAACGATCCTGCTCCGGCGACCTTCGACAACAGCATCGCCCAACTCGAGCGTAGCGGTGCCCGGCTCGCGCGGATCCGGCGCATCTTCTGGACGCTTTCCTCGGCACGGTCTGACGCGGCAATGCGCGCGATCGAGACCGACATCTCGGCGATGCTGACGGCGCACGGCACGGCGATCTCGCACGACGCGAAGCTGTTCGCCCGGATACGATCGCTGTGGGAGGCGCGCGAGTCCGCCGGCCTCGACGAAGCGCAGATGCGCTTGGTCGACGACCGCTATCGGGGCTTCGTCGACGGCGGCGCGCTGCTCGACGCGGCCGGCAAGGCGCGATTCGCCGAGCTTTCCCAGCAGCTCTCGGCGCTCGGCACCCAGTTCGGCCAGAATGTGCTCGCCGCCGCCGACGAATGGGAGCTGCTGCTCGACGCGGACGATCTCGACGGCCTGCCGCAGCCGATGTGCGAGTCAGCGGCGAGTAGCGCGACCGAGCGCGGTCACGACGGCCGCTATCTGTTCACGCTCGATCGCGGCGACGCTGAGGGCCTGCTCACTTTCTCGCGCGGACGCGACCTGCGCGAGACGATGTGGCGCGCCTTTACCGGCCGGTGTGACGGCGGCCCGCACGACAATCGCGCTTTGGTCGACGCCATTCTGGCGCTGCGTCAGGAGCGCGCGGCGATGCTCGGATATCCCAGCTATGCAGATTATGCCCTGGTCGACAGCATGGCTAAAACGCCCGAGGCGGCATCGGGACTGCTGATGCGCGTTTGGACCCCCGCATTGCGCCAGGCGCAGGCCGAGCAGGAGGAACTGCAGCGGCTCGCAGACGCCGACGGCATCACCCTCGCGCCCTGGGACTGGCGCTTCTATGCCGAGCAGGTCCGGCGCGATCGCTACGCGCTCGACGGCGGCGAAGTGAAGAAGCATCTCACCCTCGATCGCGTGCGCGAAGCCGCTTTCGGCACGGCGTCGCGCCTCTACGGCCTGCGTTTCCAGCCGCGAACCGATCTCCCCGGCTGGCACGAAGACGTCACCGCATGGGCCGTGAGCGAGACCGACGGGACGCCGCTCGGCTTGCTCTACACCGATTATCTCGCCCGCGCGGGCAAGCATGGCGGCGCCTGGATGGGCTCGCTGCGCGTGCAGGAGAAGATCGACGGCCCGGTCCTTCCGATCGCCTATCTCGTCGCCAATTTCGCCAAGGCGCCCCCCGGCGCCGACACCGGCCTATCGATCGACGAGGCACGCACGCTGTTCCACGAATTCGGCCACGCGCTGCATGCCTTGCTGTCCGACGTGACTTATCCGAGCCAGGCCGGGACCGCGGTCCCTCGCGATTTCGTCGAGTTTCCCAGCAAGTTCATGGAGCATTGGATCGTCGCGCCCGAGACGCTGGCGGGGTTCGGCGTTCCCCCCGCGCTCATCGCCGCGATCGGCCAGGCCGACGATTTCGGCGAGGGCTTTGCGACGGTCGAATTCCTCGCCTCGGCAATCCTGGACCTCGAGCTGCACCGCAGCGCCGACGCCGCACCCGATTCCAGGGCGCTCGAGGCCGAAATCCTCGCGCGGATCGCGATGCCCGCGATCATCGTTCCGCGCCATGGCCTGGCGCACTTCACCCATGTCTTCGACGGCGGTTATGCCGCCGCTTACTATTCCTATCTCTGGTCCGAAGTACTCGATGCCGACGCCTTCGCAGCGTTCGGCGAGGCGGGCAGCATCTTCGACCCGGCGCTGGCCGCCCGCTTCCGCAAGGAAGTTCTCGCGCCAGGCAACAGCCGCGACCCGGCGGACTCGTTCATCGCCTTTCGCGGCCGCGACCCGGACGAAGCCGCGTTGTTGCAGTTGCGCGGGTTCGGTTGAGAATGGCCGGCGTGGGACGGCCGGTCAGCTTATCGTGAAGACCGACTCGGAGCCCGCTCCACTTCCGCCGCGCAGTGCACCGCCTGCGTGGCGCAGGAAGACCTTCGGGCGCGCCGCGAGCGCGAAGCGGACGCCCTTTTCGCCGACCTGCGTGCGCAGGAAGGCGGTGGCACGCGCCGTTGCGGGGCTGGCGTCTCCGGCGATCAAAGCGACGCGACCATCGGCAAAGGCAGCGACAAGCTGGCCCGGCGCATCGATCGGTTCCAGCGAGACCGCGCCGCCGCCCAATGGGCTGGGGATCTGGCGGAACTGGCTCGACGCGATCGACCCCTTGCCCACCAGCATCGCGGCGCCCTCGTGGCGGATGAACGACCCAGACGCGCCGAGCGGGCTGAATCGATCGGGGACCGGCCCATTGCCGACGGGAATGCCGAAGTCCGGCGTGCCGTCGTCGCGATAATAGATGCGCTGGACGCGGGTGTGGCGATTGGGATCGAGCAGCGGATCGCCCTCGATCTTCTCATAGTCGCGTCCGTGATAGACGAGCAGGTCGCGGCCCTGCTCGTCCACCGTGAAACTATTGTGGCCGGGGCCATAGACATTGGTCAGGCGCGAAGTGGTGAAGACGGGTTCGGGGGATTTGGTCCAGCTCGCCGGGTTCATGATGTCGGCGTCGTCGGCCGCGGTCAGCATGCCCAGGCAATAGCGCGCGTCGGTGGCGCTCGCCGAATAAGTGAGGAACAACCGCCCGTTGCGCGCGAGCAGCGCCGGGGCCTCGGCGACCTTATACCCGCGGATCTCCCAATCGAGCGTCGGCACGGTCAGCCGCGCGGGCTTCGCGCCGAGCGTCAGCGGGGTGGCGAGCGGCGCCAGATAGAGGTTCGAATTGGTGGCGATCCCCGGCTCGCGCTCGGCCCAGCAGAGATAGCGCACGCCGCGATGGTCGAATACGGTCGAATCGAGGTTGAAGCCGTCCCAGGGCGTCTCGAGCTTGCCGAGCACCGTCCAGCTGCCCGCCATCGGATCGGGGCCGTCGCAGACCACTGCATAGGTACGGATGCGGAACACGTCCTCGCCGCCGCCGCTGGGGCCGGCTGCGAAGTACATGATCCACTTGCCGTCGATCAGGTGCAATTCGGGCGCCCAGAGGTAGCCGGACATCGGCCCGCTCGTCTGGTGCCGCCACAGCACGCGCTCCTCGGCGGTCGCCAGCCCGGCGATCGTGCGCGAACGGCGCAGCACCAGCCGGTCATATTCGGGCACCGAGCCGGTCAGATAATAAAAGCCGTCGCTATGGCGGAATATCTGCGCGTCGGCGCGCTGGCGGACGAGCGGATTCACCGGAACCGCGCTCGGATCGGCCGCAGGCGCGAGGCCGGACGCGGAGGCACGCGCCGCGATCGCGGTGCCGGCGGCACCGGCGAGGAACAGTCGGCGGTTCAGGTCGATCATGTCGGCTCCCTTGGCTGTGCGGGCAAATCAATAGTCGGCGATGGGCCAGCCGTCGGCGCCCCAGCGTACCGGAGCGATGCGCAGCGTCGGCGCGCCGCGGCTTTCCTTGTCATAGGCGTGATAGACGACATACTCGCGACCGTCCTTGTCGCGCAGCCACCCCGGGTGCCCCGGCCCGCGGAAGCGCTGCTGCTCTTCCAGGTCGGCGCGCAGGAAGACCGTGCCCTTCCCGTCCATCAGCGAACTGCCGTCCTTGCCGAGATAGGGTCCGCCGATCGCCTTCGATCGGCCGACGACGGTGTAATAGGTGCTGTTCACGCCCTTGCAGCAATAGTCGTAGGACACGAACAGATAATAATAGTCGCCATGCGGCACGATGAACGGCGCCTCGACCGGCGCAGGTCCGCCCGCGGGTGCGGGGCGGCGCGCGATCGAAAGCGGCGCCTCGCTTGGGTTCAGCGGCTTGCCGGTCGCGGGATCGAGGCGGAACAGCTTGATCCCGGTCCAAAAGCTGCCGAGCGACAGCCAATGCTTGCCTTCGCGGTCGATCACGAAATTGGGATCGATCGCATTGAAATCGTCGGACGGCCCCGAGGCGACGACCAGCCCCTCGTCGCGCCAGCCATAGTTCGGCGCCTTGGGGTCGAGCGTCGGGCTGGTGAACATCCCGATCGCCGACCGGTTCGAGCCGAAGGTCGACAGCGAATAATAAAGCCGCCAGCGGCCGTTCACGAAGGCGATGTCCGGCGCCCACATGCCCTTGGTGCCCGGAACCGCCTTTTGCCCCCATTCGGGGATCGCAGTGAACAGCGGCGCGCCCGCGGTCCAGCGCGCGAGATTCGGCGAGCTGCGGGTCTCAATCAGCCGCTGGCCATGGCCGGTGCCGAACACATAATAAGTGTCACCCTCGCGCGCGATCACCGGGTCATGGGTCGGCGCCAGATCGCCGCTCAGCCGATCGTTGAGCTTCGCGGGAGTCGCCGTTTGCGCGGACGCCCCAGAGGCCGCGAGCAGCGCAATCGAAGCGCAAGTGGCGAATAGCGGCCGGAAACCCATCATCGAACCTCTCTTAAGGTGAACGGGGCGCCCGGCATGTCGGCCAAGCGCCCCTCTAAGTCATCGCAGATCGAGCATCACCACCGACTTCGCCGGAAGCGTGACGGTCAGCGTTCCGCCGTTCAGCTGCGCCCCGTCGAACGCCACTGGAGCGACGGTGTCGGGCGCATCGAAGCTGTTGAGCGTGTTGATCGCCGGCGCAGTCAGCACCTTCCCGCTCACCTGGCTCGCATTTACCCCGGCGAGCGAGACCGTCACCGTGTTCGCACGGTTGGGATCGAGGTTGGCGAGGCCGACATGGACCACTCCCGCCTTGTCGCGCACCGCCGAGGCGCTGACCGCCGGCATCGTCCACTGGTCCTTGTTGTACCAGGGCGACTTGATTTCGATCGGGAGCACCGTCGCGTCCATATACGGCTTGTACATGTGGAAGACGTGGTAGGTCGGGGTGCGCACCATCTTCGCCCCGTCGGTCAGGATCATCGCCTGCAGCACGTTCACCATCTGGGCGATGGCGCTCATCTTGACGCGCTCGGCATGTTTGGCGAAGACATTGAGGTGGATCGCCGCGACCAGCGCATCGCGCAGCGTGTTCTGCTGGCGCAGGAAGCCCGGATTGGTGCCCGGATTGCCGGCGTACCAGGTCCCCCATTCGTCCACCGCGAGCCAGATCCGCTTCTTCGGATCATATTTGTCCATGATCGCGCTGTGCTTGGTGACGAGCTCGTCCATGCGCACCGCGCCCGCCAGCGTCTCCGCCCAGCCCGTCTCGTCGAAATCGCTCGCCGAGGCGCGCGGCGGCCAATTGCCGGGGACGGTGTAATAATGGAGTGATACCGCGTCGATCTGGCCGATCGCCTCGCGCATCATCGTCTCGGTCCAGCGATAATCGTCGACATTGGCGCCGGCGGCGATCTTCAGGATCCGCGTGCCGCTGGGGGCCTTGATGAAGGTCGCATAGCGCCGCGTCAGGTCCGCAGCATATTCGGGCCGCATGTTGCCGCCGCAGCCCCACAGCTCGTTGCCGACTCCGAAAAAGGGCACTTTCCACGGCGCCTTGCGGCCGTTGCGCGCCCGCTCGTCGGCGAGGCTGCCGGCCGGCGCGGTCATATATTCGACCCACTCGGCCATTTCCTGCGGGGTGCCGTTGCCGACATTGCCCGCGACATAGGCTTCCGCGCCGACCTGTTCGGTTAGGTCCATGAACTCGTGCGTGCCGACGGTGTTCGGCTCGGTCACGCCGCCCCAATGGGTGTTGATCTTGACCGGGCGCTTCGCCCGCGGCCCCACACCTTCGCGCCAATGATATTCGTCGGCGAAGCAGCCGCCGGGCCAGCGGATCGTCGGCACCCCCAATTCCTTGAGTGCGCGCACGACATCGTTGCGGAAACCGCGGGTGTTGGGAATCTTGGAATCGGCCCCTACCCAAAGCCCGCCATAGATGCCGGTGCCGAGATGCTCGGCGAATTGCGTGAACATCCGCCGGTCATAGACCGGGCCGGGTTGGTCGCCCTTCACGGCGATGGTGGTCGTGGGAGCCGGCGTCGCGGTCTGGGCATGCG